>SVFB01000072.1 GCA_015057085.1 Lachnospiraceae bacterium | reverse complement strand
TTCGAGGACCTGTTGCTGATGTAAATATTTTGGATGTGGACTTTGTCTGCGAGGCGGACAAATAGCGCCCTCGTGTCCCGGAAAAAAATTCGGTGTTAGAAGCGAAACACTTGCTTGGGCAATTTTTGCGCAGCGAGCCCCGATTTTGTGTGGGAAGAGGGATGTGGTGCGGTTGTGAAACAAAATCCGTCATCTATGGATGCGCACTCGCGCGATAGGAGCATGTTGCAAGCAACATGCTTTCTTGCTTGTAAATATAGTGCAAATCCATTATGATTAAATTAGTGTAGAATTTTTTACATTCATATGAGAGACAGGTTACATTTTGGAAAGAATACTTCAAGAGCTAAAAGAAAAAGTGAATGTGAGGGAAAATTTAAGCACATATTATAATTTGAAGTTTTAAGTAATAGGAACTAAGGGGTTAAGCATGGAAAACGGCCTTAATTTTTCGGAAATTAAATTAGACAGCCTCATGGATACGGCACTGATTCAGAAATTTCAGGATCGCTTTTGCAAAGCGAATCATGTGTATCTGACAGGTTTCGGAATAGATGCCGGAGTGATCACAGAGCGCTACGGAAGCAAGGAGGAGCTAAATTATATCAAGCAACTCATTGAGCCACAGGAGTGGTTTCAGATTGTGGCACGTGCGCAGGATGAGCTGGTAGAAAGCATTGTAGAACAGGAATTTCCGGAACGTAATATCAAAATATGTGCTTTGGCAACCAGATTTGAAGGCAATATTCAAATGGTCTGGGTTGTGATTGGATTTTTGGAGGAATATATTGCGCAAAAAGACGAAGTTCAAAAGCAGGAAATTCCACCATCCATTATGACGACGACCGAACAGCGATTCTATCATTCGATTGAGTTTTTGGAGTTACTTTCTAAGTATGTCTTCATTACAAAAGCAAACGAATTGGTTGCAGAAGCAGCAATCGAGAAACATAAGGCTGCCATGGAGGAAATCAAGGCGCAGCTGTTTCAATCAGAGTCGTTAACCACGATTGTAAATATGTTGGAATCAGAGGCAGCTTTCGGACAAATCATCGATGATATTTTGAGGGAAGTATGTACCACCTTAAAGATTCCGCGAGGATTCCTGCTACGTGCAGACAATAACGGAAACACTGTCAGCATGATTTGCGAATATGCAAAAGATGCGAAATTAGCTCAGATTTCCACATTTCAAAAGGTTTTATTATCAGAGTTGCCGTTCTTTAACGAAAAGAATTATGTCATCTCTGCGGAATCCATGATTCCACAAAGCTTCAAAGATGTCATGGAGAAATTCGGCGCTGTTGCAGGCGTATTTCAACCGGTGGAAGTAAACGGAAAAGTATTGATGTATCTATGTTTCTTGGATACTTCAAAGGAGCAAATCTGGGAAACGGATTCCATTAAATTTATAAATGATGCAAAGCGTATCGTCCAAACGATTTTGGCGAAGCGTATTGCAAAGAATTCACTGGCCAGTTCTTATGCTTCATTAGAAGCAATTTTAGAAAACGTGGGATGTGGAATTTGCGTATATGATCAGGTGAATCATCGAATTCTCTATCGGAATCAGCAATTCAAAGATCTCTATAGCAAGAATTATTCCAGCGGAAATTTCGAAAAGACATTATTCGTAAATGATGAGCCGGACTCAGGCTTCCGCGAGGTTTACATGCCGGAAGAAGAGAAATGGGTGGATCAATATAAGACTACGATTAAGTGGGTGGATGGAAGCTCCGTCGTTCTTTGCACGGCCTATGATATTACAGAAAAGAAGCATTATCAGGAAAAGATTGAGCATCAGGCAAACAATGATTTCCTGACCGGTTTGTATAACCGCATGCGCTGTGAACAGGATTTGGAGAAATATATCCGCATTGTACAGGCATCGGGCACAAAAGGTGCTTTGCTCTATATTGATTTGGATGATTTTAAGCATATCAATGACGGTTTGGGACATCAATACGGAGATGTGCTTTTAAAGACCATTAGCCATAGCCTTCAGAAGATTCAAGGAATTGGAAATAACTGCTATCGCGTAGGTGGAGATGAGTTCATGGTCATTGTACCGGATACCGACCCGAAGAAGATTGCGCAGATTTGCGAAGGCATTCGCGATATATTCAATCGCCCATGGTTCTTAAAGGGTGAGGATTATTATTGTACCACCAGCATGGGAATCGTCATATTCCCGGACGATGGTGATGTGGTTGAAGATTTGGTTAGAAAGGCCGACATTGCCTTGTTCCGTGCAAAGCGTTCAGGAAAGAATTGCATGGAATATTATTCTGTGGCAGATGATGAGCTTTCCACACATCGTTTGGATGTGGAGAAAAATATGCGCAAGGCTGCAATGGAAGCCTGCAACGAATTTGAAGTATATTATCAGCCAATCATGGATGTATCAAAAGAGGGCGATTATTGCTGTGGCGCAGAGGCTTTGATCCGCTGGAATTCTCCGGAACTTGGCTTTATTGCTCCGGATGATTTTATTCCGCTGGCGGAATACTTGGGACTGATCAATCCGATTGGAGATTTCGTATTGATGCAGGCTGCAAAGCGCTGCAAGTATTGGAATGATATGGGACATCCGAATTACAAAGTAAATGTCAATTTGTCAGTGGTACAATTGCTGCAAAATGATATTGTGAAAAAAGTGCGGGAGGTCTTGGAAGAAAGCCGCATCAATCCGAAGAATCTGACTTTGGAAGTAACAGAATCTCTTGCAATCAATGATATGGAACGCATGAAATCGATTTTGAGCCAGATCAAAGAATTGGGTGTAAAAGTAGCTCTGGACGATTTCGGAACAGGATATTCTTCCTTGAATCATATCAGAGAGATTCCGCTGGATGTGATCAAAATCGATCGCTGCTTTGTGGAAAATCTAACAAAGGATAACTTCTCGGATGCATTCATTAAGATGGTGCACGAGCTGGCAAAAGCCTTGGATTTAAAGATTTGTGTGGAAGGTGTCGAAACAAAGCAGCAATATGAATTGCTGAAAAAGATGAATGTGGAAATGATTCAGGGATATTATTTCGGCAAGCCGATTCAAGTGGATGAATTTGAAAAACAATATGTTTTATAGAAAGTACGGAAACATCAAAAAAGACCATCCTATGTAGGATGGCCTTTTTACGGGATGCAGGAGATGGGACTTGAACCCACACGACATTGCTGCCACAGGCACCTGAAGCCTGCGCGTCTGCCAATTCCGCCACTCCTGCGAACAAAGGATATTCTATCAGATGCAAAGCACAATTGCAAGAAAAAAGTTTAGTTGTTGAATTCTTAAGATTTTCTTAAGACTGTATTAGTAATGCTTTAAAGCACTTGATTGTATTCGTCATTATTGTATAGTATAGGTGACGAAAAGGGGATTTGAAATCATGAAAAACAGTATGAAACGAACCAAAAAAATAGTTATTAGGACACTGGCGTTCTGCCTGATATTTGCACTTTTATTTATCGGCTCAAGCACCTTTCTTCAGGTGGCCTGCAAGATTTCAGTTGCAAGTGTACAGGGCTTTTACAAAGAACCGGAAAATTCATTGGATGTGGTTGTGATTGGAGCCAGTGAAGTTTATTCAGGTTATTGTGCACCATTGGCCTGGCAGGAATATGGATATACTTCTTATTCATTAAGTGTATCCGGTGTGCCAGGAAGTTTATATAAGTCAATGGCAAGAGAAGCATTGGCGTCTCAGAATCCGAAATTAATGGTATTTGAAATCAATGGTTTCCTTCAGGATGATGATTATTTTGAGCGAACAGCCCAATTACATTATTGGATTGATCAGATTCGCGATGAGGATAATAAGAAAGAGACCATTGCAGAAGCAGTTCCTGAAGATCAAAAAGAAGGATTTGAAAATACTTTTGCATTAAATCATGGAAACTGGAAGATGATGGATTGCTGTTTTGATACAGCTTATGCCCGTTTCAAGATTAGCCACGAAAAGCAGTCCTGCTTAAAGGGATTTGCGTCAAAGGCAATGTTTTCGGATTCAAAATCCAGCAGCAAAGGAAAAGAATTATATTTCACAGAGAAGAGCAGAGCTTATCTGACAGGACTTTTGGAATATTGTAAATCTCAGGGAATGGAGAACGTTTTGTTTGCGCGTTTCCCACATCAGAAAAATGTGAAGAATCCGGAAGTGTTGGAAGAGATTCAACAGCTTGTGGAATCTTATGGATACGATTTTGAAAATTTTGAAGATGATCGTGAACAGTTGGATTTATTAAAGGCTGAGAACTATTACAATCCGGAACACTTAAATGTAGTGGGAAGCAGAAAGTTTACGAAATACTTCGGACAGTATCTGGTGGATCATTATCAGATTGTTGGTGAGCATACGGAAGAAGTAAAGTCAAACTGGGACGATTGTGCGCAACAGGCAGAAGTTTTGTTGCAGAAGTTAGAAAAAGATACGCAGAAACGAAAAGGAAAGTTCATGTACGAGGGCTCTAAATAATTTGCGTATGATATATTAGATTTGATATTAGATTTAAAGAGGGTTTGGAAAAAGTAATGAAAAACGTTTTAGAATGGCTGGAACAATCCGCAGAAAAGTACGCGGATAAGACAGCTTTTATGGGAGACAGAGATGTAACCTTTTCTCAGGTGATGATCTGGGCAAAGGCAATTGGTAGTGAAATCGCAAAGATTGAGGGAGATGCACCGGTGGCTGTATTCTCTTCCAGGTCGGCAACTACGCCGGCCTTATTTGCGGGCATTGTCTATAGTGGAAGAGCTTATGCGCCAATCGATGCGACTTTGCCGCAGAAGCGTATTCACAAAATTTTGGATAATCTGGCGCCATCATTGATTTTAGCAGATGCGCAGAGCGAGGCACGTTTGTGGGAAATCGCAGAAGAAATCTTTGGAACACGGACTCCGAAAGTAAAGATTGTAGACTTCGAAAAAGAAACCATTTGCACGGCAACAGATGCACAAGCGCATTCAGATGAAATCTCATTGACATCCGAGTGCATTGATGTTGAAAAATTAGAGGCAATCAGAGAGAAGATGATCGAAACGGATCCTCTTTATATGATTTATACATCCGGTTCCAGCGGAAATCCGAAGGGCGTTATGACCAGTCATTTATCATTGATTACTTATATCAATTCCTATTGCAAGGTCATGAAGATTGATCATACCGATTGCTTGGGAAATCAGTCTCCGCTTGACTATATTGCGGCAATTAGAGACATCTATATTCCATATAAGACCGGTTGCCAGACCGCTATTATTCCGAAGGAATATTTTATGGAGCCAAATGAACTGTTTGGCTATATGAACGAAAAGCATGTGACTTCAGTGGGCTGGAGCGTTTCAGCTCTAACCGTTCCGCTTAGCCTGGGCGCATTCGAGGAAGTAAAACTGACAACCTTAAATAAAATATGTTTCTCAGGTTCCGTTATGCCATGCAGCGCACTCCGCGTATGGCAGGAGAATCTTCCGGATGCATTATTTGTCAATCAATATGGCCCGACAGAAGCAACCGCAAGCTGTACCTATTATGTAGTTGATCATAAGGTGACAGATGATGAGGTGCTTCCGATTGGAAAAGCCTATGAAAATTATAAAGTATTCTTGTTAGACGAAAACAATCAAGTGGCTAACCGCGGTGAAATTTGTGTATCCGGTCCGATTTTGGCACTGGGATATTACAATGATCCGGAGCGAACTGAAAAGAGCTTCATCAATAATCCGGCAAACAAAGCATATCCTGAGCGCATTTATCGCACAGGTGATATCGGAAGCCTGGATGAAAACGGAATTTTGCATTTCCACGGACGAATGGATCGTCAGGTTAAACATATGGGACACAGAGTTGAATTGGACGAAGTAGAATGTGCTGCAAATGCAGTGGAAGGCATCAGTGAAAGCGCCTGCCTCTACAATAAGCCAAAGGAAGTACTTGTGCTGTTCTACTGTGGAGAGGTGGAAAAACGCGGATTGTCACTGGCATTGCGCGAGAGTATTCCGGGATTTATGGTCCCACGTAAGCTCATCAAAATGGATGAATTACCAAAGTTGCCAAATGGGAAAATTGATTTGAAAAAGTTAGAAGGAGAGATGTAATTATGAGTACAAAAGAGCAGTTAATGGAGATTTTAGAAGAGTTAAGACCGGATATTGATTTTGAAAACGAAACCGCATTGATTGATGATCATATTATGGAATCATTCGATGTTGTAGCGCTTGTATCATCACTCTCTGATGAATTTGATATCACCGTTCGTCCAAAGGATTTGTTGCCAAAGAACTTTAACAATGTGGATGCAATGGTTGAATTGATTGATCGTTTAATGGAGGAGTAAGATGCAAACTCCATGTTATTGTTTTGATTTGGACGAGTTTCGCCGTCGCGCAGAGGCAGTGAAGGCACAGATGCCAAATATTCCGATGACCTATTCCATCAAGGCAAATCCGTTTCTGTTGGAACAATTGCCGGAGGTCTTTGATCATGTGGAGGTATGCAGTCCGGGAGAATTGGAAATCTGTAAGAGTCTTGGAATTGCACCGGAAAAAATTATCTATTCCGGAGTGGTAAAGGAAGCTTGTGATGTGCATGAGGCTGTTGAATATGGTGTGGATATTATTACCTGCGAAAGTACGCGCCATGCACTTTTAGTTCATGCTGAAAACAAGCCTTCGAAGGTGATTCTTCGTTTGACTAGCGGAAACCAGTTTGGAATGTCTTTGGAAGATGCCGAGGAGATTATCAATCATTGCAAGGATAAATATTTTAACCTTGATATTATTGGAATTCATTATTTCAGCGGTACCCAAAAGACACTTCGCAAAATTCAAAAGGACCTGGAAAAATTAGAAAAGATTCTGGTAAGTTTGAAAGAGGATTGCGGATTCGAACCACAAATGGTGGAATACGGACCGGGAATTTACACAGAATATTTTGAGGAAGATTGCAATGCTTGCGATATGGCTGCTTTACAGGAAGCTGCTCCTGCTTTAAATGAATTTGCAGAGCGCTATCCGCTTGCGATTGAGATGGGACGTTTCTTTGCAGCAAGCTGTGGCACATTCTATACCACAGTGAAGGATATCAAGAACAGTTTTGAAACCAATTATCTGATGGTAGATGGTGGGATGCATCATTTGAATTACTATGGTCAGAGAATGGCAATGCAGATTCCTCCGCTTGCTGTGCGCAAGCAAGATGAAACATTTTATTCGATTAAGCCACAGGATGAAAGCCTTGAGAATCCTATCGCATATTGTATTTGCGGTAGTTTGTGTACAGTTGCGGATGTGCTGTTGCGAGAGGTGGAATTGCCGAAGATGCATATCGGCGATGTCATGGAGTTTGGAAGATGTGGCGCTTATTCGATGACTGAAGCTCCGGCACTGTTTTTATCCAGACCGATGCCGGCAATTTATGTGAAATCAAAAGAAAAGGGAGAAGAGCAGTTGAGAGAGCACATTCATGCTGCCCGTCTTAACATGCGTCAGTAATAAAAATGGATTTGATATCGTTAAAATACTGTATCTTCGTGCTTATAGTATTTGTATTATATTATGTCTTCCCAAAGAAGTATCGCTGGTGTGTTCTTCTCGCCGGAAGTATGGCCTATTATGTGATTGTCTGTAAGTGGTATGTATGTTTTATTTTATTTACCATTTTAAGTACTTATGGAATTGCTATCTGGATTCAGCATATGTTGGATCATCAGACTGCAGTAGTGAAAGCACATAAAGGCGAATGGGATAAAGAAACTCGCAGAAAATATAAAGATCGTGGTTTGAAAAAGCGTATGGCAGCAATGTTGCTTGGATTGGTATTGAATTTCGGAATCCTGGGATTCTTAAAGTATTTGCCAATCGCAAGTGAACTTGGAATATTGCTTCCGCTTGGAATCTCATTTTATACATTCCAGTCCATGGGATATTTAATGGATGTATATAGAGAGCTTGTAGAACCACAGCGAAATGTATTTAAGTTTGCGCTGTTTGTTTCGTTTTTTCCGCAAATTATTCAAGGACCGATTTCTATCTATGATAAGGTAGCAGATCAGCTGTATGAAGGTCATACACTTCGATATGAACGTACGAGAAGAGCATTGTTGCTGATTCTTTGGGGTATCATGAAGAAGCTGATAATTGCAGACCGTGCAGTGAATGTCATCAATCTGGTAACGGATTCTCCTTCGGAATTTTCCGGAACATACATTTTGTTGTCAGCCATTGCTTATGCGGTTCAGCTTTATGCAGATTTCTCAGGCGGAATCGACATTATCAGAGGTGTGGGAGAATTGTTTGGCATCACCTTGCCAATCAACTTTAATCACCCTTATTTCTCGCGTTCGTTGACAGAATATTGGCATAGATGGCATATGACATTGGGTGATTGGTGTCGCAATTACATTTTCTATCCATTATCAATTTCGAAGACTTCCATGAACTTTAGCAAATGGCTCAAACCGAGGTTTGGTGATCATATCAGCAAAGTGCTTCCGGGATGTCTGGCCAGCGTAATTACATTCCTGGTAATCGGCGTGTGGCATGGCGCGAATATGAAATATGTATATTTTGGCCTTTGGAACGGCGTTGTGATTATGATCAGTGAGCTGATTGCGCCGATTCGCGGTAGAGTGGCAGAGGGATTTTTCAGCAAGACCAAGTTGAAGGTGGATGGAATCTTTGCGACTGTTGTATCAGTTGTCTGGACCTGGATTATGATTCTGGTTGGTTACTATTTCGATATCGCAAAGAATGCGCACGATGCGTACTTGATGCTGGGGAAATCTGTGACTGATTTCCATATCACTGAAATGAATCCGTATACCATTGTAAAGACTCTGGATCTGACAGGATTGGATTGTTGGGATTATTTGGTCCTGGTGGTTGCAACGATTGGCTGGTTCTTTATTAGTTTATATCAGGAACGTACACAAAGAGAATTGCGTAAGGTGGTGCTGACAAGAAAGTTACCGCTGCGCTGGTGTATTTTGCTTCTGGGGATTTTCGCTGTACTGCTGTTTGGATACTACGGTCCGGGCGTGAATCCGGCTGATTTTGTTTATATGCAGTTCTAGTTTTTACATTTTTAAATTTTTTCACATTTTTATGTTGACATTGCTCGCGTGGTTTGATATTATAATCAAGTCGCGTGAGTGACATAAACCGAATAAAGGTTATGCGGAAGTGTCGGAACTGGCAGACGAGCAAGACTAAGGATCTTGTGCATATTGCTTGCGTGTGGGTTCAAGTCCCATCTTCCGCATTATAGTGTTTTAGAGAAAAGCCTGAGATTTAGCGGTCTGAGGGCTTTTTTCTTTTGCTTGAAATGGAACAATTTTAAGGTACCCCGAGGTACCCATCTCATTTTCTATAGGGTTTT
>SVFB01000115.1 GCA_015057085.1 Lachnospiraceae bacterium | reverse complement strand
TTATGACAAACTATACTCAGTCGGGGTACAAGCTCCGACTGAGTTAAACGCTCCGCGAGGATGCGCACGGATTCGGACAGGAATTTGTCTGCTGAAGCAGACCCGAATCCGGCGCGCAAGACTCGCGAGCGAGTCTTGACATTTTACTTTACGAGCCTATGAGGTTCTACGCAGGCGAGTCGATTGGTTTGTACTTGGCTTATTTTTGGGGCATATGTTTCTAAATTGCATGACTGAAAACCCGGAAATGCTCTGTTTGAGTCAACCAGAGCAGGCCAAAGAGTTGATCTCAACCCAAGAATTATCCAATATGAGTCAACTAACGATAAATTGGGTCTTGACTTCAAAACAAGTATTCTGCTAATATAAGTCAACTAGTTATGGTTCAGGGCATGACTCAAATCAAAAAATATCCAATATGAGTCAACTAGCGCAGCTCGAAGAGTTGACCTCAAACCGAGAAATGTTCAATATGAGTCAACCAGAGCAGGCCAAAGAGTTGACCTCAACCCAAGAAATGTTCAATATGAGTCAACCAGCGCTGCCCAAAGAGTTGACCTACCCTAAGAATAATTCAATATGAGTCAACCAGAGCAGGCCAAAGAGTTGACCTCAACCCAAGAAATGTTCAATATGAGTCAACCAGCGCAGCCCAAAGAGTTGACCTCACCCCAAGAATAATTCAATATGAGTCAACCAGCGCAGCCCAAAGAGTTGACCTCAACCCAAGAATAATTCAATATGAGTCAACCAGCGCAGCCCAAAGAGTTGACCTCAAACCAAGAAATGTTCAATATGAGTCAACTAGCGCAGCTCGAAGAGTTGACCTCAAACCAAGTATTCTACAAATTGAGTCATATGTAGATGAAAAAGGATATGACTTAATCTCGAAATTGTCATATTTGAATCAATCAAGCTTTCTCGGATAAAGTTCTTTTCAACAAATTAATTGTTTTCAATAGAAGAGAACAGTTTCTATCACTGAAAAGAATTTTAATAAAATCTATTCAAAAACAATTTCCATAAAATGATTTCAATAAAACGATTCTAATTAAAGACCTTCCAACAAAAGATCTTGCAACAAAAGACCTTCCAACAAAGGGCTTTCAATAAACAACTCTCAAAAAAACAAGCATAAATAATTGCTGTTTCATAGATAACAAAATAGAAAAGGGGGACAAATATTTGTATGGATTAAGAGAATTGCTCTTAAAGGAGCAAAAACATCTGCAAAGAATCATAGCAAAGGTAAAGAATGATATGATTGCGACACCGGAAGGGCGCCTTCGAATATCGGTAGATCATGGGGTCGCCAGATACTATCAGTGTATAGATGACAGGAATGGTGAATACATCCCAAGAGATAATGTGCAGCTTCCTCGTCAGCTGGCGCAGAAAGCATATAATGAAGCAGTACTTAATAACGCAAATGCAAGGGCTAGGCATATTGCTGCAATTCTTAAAGATTATAATGATGATGAGATTGAGCAACTATTTATGTCGTTACATCCGGAAAGGCAAAAACTAATTACTCCTGTAGAACCAACATTTAGCCAATTGCAAGAACGATGGTATTCAGAAGCGTATGAAGGAAAAACATTCAAGGAAGGAACCCCTTTAATTCTTACGGAGAAGGGAGAACGCGTGCGCTCGAAGTCAGAGAAAATCCTTGCAGATTACTTTTACAGAAACAACATTCTGTACCAGTATGAAAAGCCCTTAAAACTTGTTGGATATGGAACGGTTTACCCCGACTTTACATTTCTTTCGAGAAGATTGCAAAGAGAGATCTATTGGGAGCACGAAGGAATGATGGATAAAGCTGATTATGCCATTACAGCAATCAAAAAACTCAATAGTTATCAAATGAACGGGATTATGCCGGGGGAACGCTTGATTCTTACATTTGAGACTGAACAGTATGTTCTGAATTCAAAGATTGTAGGTGAATTGGTGGATCGATATTTAAGATAAGTTAAGGATGATGTAAAAGACGATGGCATAACGACGATGGCATAACGAAGATAGCGTCAAGTCTCATTCTTTAACCCCGGTTTTGGAAATTGCATGACTGATAGGGGATGTCTCTTCGTCTGAGACGGCTCAAAATAATCGGGGAAAAATCTTGACAGAGGTTGTTTATTCGGATAAACTAAAAATGTAGTTTATCCGAGTAAACCAAAAAGAGGGGGGCAAATATGAAAGACTTTGAACTCGGGGCAATACAGGAGCGCTTTGCTGATATCGTGTGGGAGCATGAGCCGATTGCCTCAGGAAAACTGGCAAAAATATGTGAAAAGCAGTTGAACTGGAAAAGGCCGACAAGTTATACCGTACTTCGAAAACTCTGTGAAAAAGGACTGCTGCAAAACCGGGATGGTGTAGTAACTTCTCTGGTTTCGCGTGAGGAATTTTATTCGACCAAAAGTGAGCAAATAATTGAAGCTTCCTATCAGGGATCTCTCCCTTCATTTATCGCAGCATTTATATCAAAGAAAGGGATATCGGCTGAAGAAGCTGATGAAATTCAAAAAATGATAGATGCGTTTAAGAAGGAGGTGTGATTATGAGCGCTGTTTTTCTTAAAATAATGAATATGAGTATTACCGCAGGCTGGCTGATTTTGACGGTTATCCTTGGCAGACTGCTCCTGAAAAGAGCACCGAAATGGATCCGGTGCATTCTGTGGGGAATGGTAGCAATCCGGCTGATCTGCCCAGTTTCCTTTGGAAGTATTTTCAGCCTGATTCCAAGCAGTGAAACAATTCCGGAAAATATTGCTGCCCAGCAGGAACCTGCCATCAATTCGGGAATTGCCATTGTCAATGACATGATCAATCCGGTGATTGCAGAGTCGTTTACAAAAGCTTCTGCGGACAGCACAAATTCGCTACAAAGCGTGGTACCGGTTGCAGCAACCGTATGGATTTGCGGGATTGTTATCATGCTGGCATATGCGCTCATTAGCTTCATGAAGCTCAAGAAAGAGGTTTCTGTATGCGTGCCTGTCGGAAAATGTATTTTATCATGTGATGAAGTCAAATCGCCGTTTATTCTGGGTGTGCTCCGCCCTACAATCTATGTGCCGTCTTCGATGTGCGAAGAGACGCTTGACCTTGTGATTCGCCATGAAAAAGCCCATTTACAGCGCCATGATCATCTGTGGAAGCCTCTGGCGTATCTGTTGCTTGCTGTTTACTGGTTCAATCCACTTTGCTGGATTGCATATATCTTGTTTGGCCGCGATCTTGAAATGGCCTGTGATGAGAGAGTTGTCCAAAATATGGATAAGGCTGAATTGGTGGAATACTCACAGGCGCTTCTGGACTGCAGCCTCCTGAGACGAAAAATTGCAGTCTGCCCGCTGGGGTTTGGCGAAGTGGGGGTGAAAGAAAGAGTAAAAGGTGTTTTGAATTACAAGAAGCCTGCATTTCCGGTCATCCTGTGTGCAATTATATTTTGTATTGTCACGGGAGTTTGTCTGATGACAGATCCGTTTTCGCAGAATGAAAATCTGGTCGCCCAAACGGACGAAATCGATGTGGCATCATTAAGAAAAAAATACCCAGAGTACTTTGACCTGAGCACAGGCAAAGGGCTGGAACTCTATGTCTGGGAGATGGCACAGGGAGATTATCGTTGCGGCTTAATGAGTGGGACGAATCGAGACAAGGATTTTGAGGAACTGATCAGTCTAAAAGGCGCTTCCATTAAAGAGATGAAAGCAATCCTCTCAACATATGATATTGATGAGGATTCAATCATCATTATTCCATGGCAAAATCCCCTTTCCAGTTATTTGCCGGAGTGGGCGATTCAAAAAGAGGGGGAAAGTTACAATACATTTGAGAATCGCCAACAGGAATTTTGTAACAAAATTCGACAGATGCTCAGTTGATTTGCATAAATTCAAGTCTCGCTCGCGAGACTTGGCGCGAGATTTGCGTCAGCGTAGCTGACATATTTCATATGCAAATCTCTGCGCATCCTCGCGGAGCGTTTATCTCAGTCGGAGATTGTAACCCCGACTGAGATAAAAAATTTTCAAGACATTCCGGATGGACATCGCATCCATCCGGGGTGTTTTTGTTTTATAGCGCGACATGAGCAAGACGCGAAGCGTCTGCGAATGACATCGAGGAATATGTACATT
>SVFB01000071.1 GCA_015057085.1 Lachnospiraceae bacterium | reverse complement strand
GTGGTAGAGCCTGCACAAGCGAAGAAGTTCGAAGACCTGTTGCTGATGAAAGTGTTTGGAGGTGGACTTATGACTGCGAGGCGGAGAAATAGCGCCCTCGTGTCCCGGAGAAAAATTCGGTGTTAGAAGCGAAACACTTGCTTGGGCAATTTTTGCACAGCGAGCCCCGATTTTGTGCGGGAAGAGGGATGTGGCTGTGGTTGCACAAAATTCGTATTGAAGAAGTGTGGAGCCTGCACAAGCAATAGACTGCGAAGACCTGTTACTGACGAAAGCATTTGGGAAGTGGAATTGTGTTTGCGTGGCGGGCTGAGGGCGTCTTGTGCCCGGAGGGGGTGTGGCGCGCTGTTGTGGTGCAGGATGTGGATGGTGGGATGGATGTGTTCGTAACGGGGGGTGTGTGGGGATTTATTTTTGGACAGTAAAAAAGACAGCTTCGAACGCTGTCTTTTTTAGGAGAAGGTATTTTTACTATGGGGTATAGCAAAAACTATATAATGTATTGGGGGGTTTTTACAGGTATTATAATATCACGGGTGCCAGGATAAGTGTGCACAAACTTCACAAAAAGTTGCACTCGTTTTTGTACGGTTTGTACAGTACTTTTGACACAGTTTTGTAAAAACCCCTATGATTTTGCACAACTTATTGCTCAAAAAGGGCTTCGAACTCGTCTCTGCCAATTTTTTCTTTTTCCAGGAGCAATTGCGCGCATGCTTCTAATACGTCGCGATTGTCATTGATCATCTGTCTTGCTTTTGCATATGCTTCATCAATGATCTTCTTTACTTCTTCATCAATCTTTGCTGCAATGCCTTCGCTGTAACCGCGTGCATGAGCAAGATCGCGTCCGATGAAGACTTCCTCTTCATCTTCTCCGTAACTGATTAAACCAATAGATTCAGACATACCATATTTGGTCACCATTGCTTTCGCAAGCTTTGTTGCCTGCTTGATATCCTGTGATGCGCCTGTGGTAATATCATCGAAGATTAATTCTTCTGCCACACGTCCGCCTAAATCTACAATGATTTCCTGAAGCATTTTGCCCTTGGTTAAGAACATCTCATCTTTTTCAGGAAGCGGCATGGTATATCCCGCTGCGCCCATTCCTGTCGGAATGATGGATACGGTATAAACCGGTCCCACATCCGGAAGCAAATGGAATAAGATTGCATGTCCGGATTCGTGATAAGCAGTAATCTTTTTCTCCTTGTCGGAGATAATCTTGCTCTTCTTTTCTGCTCCGATACCAACTTTTACAAATGCCTTTTTAATATCTTCCTGTATGATGAATTGACGACCCGCTTTTGCAGCCAAAATTGCTGCTTCATTTAAGAGATTCTCTAAATCTGCTCCTGTAAAGCCGGCTGTGGTCTGCGCAATTTGAGCCAAATCCACATCGTCGCCCAGCGGCTTGTTCTTTGCATGTACACGGAGGATTTCCTCACGGCCGGCTACATCAGGACGGCCTACAACAATCTTTCTATCGAAACGTCCCGGTCTCATAATTGCCGGATCTAAGATATCTACACGGTTGGTTGCGGCCATTACGATGATACCTTCGTTTACACCGAATCCATCCATCTCTACCAGCATTTGGTTTAAGGTCTGCTCACGTTCGTCGTGGCCACCACCCATACCGGTACCGCGTCGTCTTGCAACCGCATCGATTTCGTCAATAAAAACGATACATGGGGCATTTTTCTTTGCTTCCTCAAACAAATCACGCACACGGGATGCACCGACACCGACAAACATTTCCACAAAGTCCGAACCGGAAATTGAGAAAAACGGTACTCCTGCTTCACCGGCGATTGCCTTTGCAAGAAGGGTTTTACCAGTTCCCGGAGGTCCCTCCAGAAGAACTCCCTTCGGGATACGCGCACCAAGCTGAGTATATTTCATAGGAGCACGGAGGAAATCTACGATTTCTTCCAATTCTTCCTTTTCTTCCTTCAAGCCTGCAACGTTATCGAAATTAATCTTGTTATCTTCTTCTGTGGAAAGCTTTGCACGGCTCTTTCCGAAATTCATCATCCGGCTGCCGCCGCTCTGCGATGCAGAATTATTTGACATAATGACAAATAAGATAAAAAATGCTCCAAAAATAATTAAGTAAGGGAGCAATGACATAATCCAGCTTTCCTTTGGAATGTCCTCTACTGTATATTTGGTGAACTCATAGGAATCCATCAAATCCTGCATCTCATTCACATCAGATGTATAAAGCAACAACTCAGTTTTATCTTCATCATCCAATACAATTTTCAAAGCACCGGTTGGTTGCTCGCGGTTTTGGATGACAGTAACCGATTTCACTGCATCCTGCTCCAGCGCTTCTCTAAATTTCGGAATCGTATAAGAACTGGTCGTGCTTCTGTTTCCCAGCCAATACCAAATCAATACGACTGCAAGAATCAGAATTGCATAGACGAAAAATCCTCCGCCTACACCTCTTCTTTTTGTAGTATTCAATCGTTTCTTTCTCCTTTATTTCTAAATATCTTCCACAAATCCAACATATGGCAAATTGCGATATCTCTGATCGTAATCCAATCCGTAGCCCACAACAAATTTGTCCGGAATTACGAATCCTGTGTAGTCCACTACCACTTCCTTTGCTTCTCTTCTATCCGGTTTGTCCAGCAAAGTACAAAGTGTCATTGTCTTAGGATTGCGCGCCTTCAGAATCGGAATCAATTTGCTAAGTGTATTTCCGGAATCGATGATGTCCTCAACGATAATGACATTCTCTCCCTCGATGGAATGCTCCAAATCCTTCTTGATTTGTACATTTCCGGAGGAAGCAGTGCCGCTGCCGTAGCTGGATACTGTCATGAAATCCATGGTCATCGGCAATTCAATACGTTTTGCCAAATCGGTTGCAAAGAAAATGGAACCCTTTAAGATAACCACAAGAAATACACTTTCGCCCTGAAATTTCTTTGTGATTGCCGCACCGATTTCTGCGGTACGTCTGATAATTTCCTGTTCAGACAAATGAACGGAAATCTTGTGATGTGATAAATCCATTTGTTCTAAGTCTCCTCTTTTGATTCTTTTATTTCAAGAACGAACTCCGTATTTTCAGATAGATACATATCTGCAGAAACTCGTCCCTCATAGGTTTGATGTCCCAATACCGCCAGAATATGTTCTTCTCCGGCCAGCAGCGGAATCTCTCCGCGCTTGTGTTCCGGAACCTTTGCGTCGATAAATAATCGACCAATATTTTTGCGATTCCCATTTGCATCCAGGCAAATCCAATCGCCTTCTCTGCGGCTTCGAATTGTAAACCCACTTTTTATCTTATCATAATCCAGTTGTTTCGTATAGAAATTTTTCGGGTGGAACGTCACGCCTTTCGGCTTGGAATGAACTGTTAAGGATAGATTCCGAGTCATTGTTCCCTTCGTATCCTTCAGTTGAATATCCAGACGCTCTCCCGTATTTTTCAAATCCTCCAGCATCTCTTTCGATATCGGGATTGGATCGAATTCTGGATTCTCCACTGCTGCACTCAGCTGATGATACAGCTCCTCCGTCGGAACCTTCATCAATACAATGACATCCGTATCTCGATAAGCCTTCATCCAATAAGGCAGTTCCTGCACCTTTCCAATTTCAGCCTCCGTCAATTGACAGATATGATTGATATGCACCGCTTCGATATCTTTTAGAGAGCCGGTCAATTCCGCAATTGCTTTTCGTATCACACGACCTTTGATTGCCTGATGCAAATGCTGTAAGCCCCGGATTGACAAACTAATCTCCGCACAAAGATTCTCGAATTCAAACTGCTCCACTACGATATCCGAAAATGCGCGATCCGTCTCTAATTCCATATAGGACTCCACTTCAGCCAATCGCGCAGCTGTCTGCGCAATATGCTCTGAGGCCATTGGATTGATGCGTTCCAAAGCCGGAAGAATGTTCTTTCGAAGATCATTTCTGCTGTAATGGGTATCAACATTCGTCGAATCAATACAATAATCCTGCCCGATGCGCTCTAAATAGGTTTCAATTTCTTTTCTACTGACAGACAAAAGCGGGCGAAGATAAAGGATACTATGCGCCTCATCGATTCTCACCGGTTGCATTCCGCACAAGCCCTTCAGGCCTGTTCCGCGACTCATCTGAAATAGCACGGTCTCTGCCTGATCGTCACTGTGATGCGCCAGCGCAATCTTCGTCGAACCCGCTGATGAAGAAAGAGTTTCAAATACCCGATAACGCAATATCCTTGCGGCTTCCTCAACGCCCAGTCCTTCCTCTTTGGAATAGCCCGGCACATCCACATGCTCGATTATAAGCGGGACATTCAACTTCTCACAAAGCCTTTTCACAAAATCCGCATCCTGCAGACTTTCTGCTCCGCGGATGCCATGCTCCACGTGGATTGCTTTTACTTTGCATTTCAAGCGGCTCTCCAATTCCTTACAAATGCATAAAAGAGAGACGGAATCCGCCCCTCCGGAGATTGCCACCCAGAGAATATCTCCCGGTTCTACCATATGATATTGCAACATATATTCATATACTGTTTGTCTCATCCTAATTTCCCAGTAAAGCAAAAAGCATGTTGCTTGCAACATGCTCGCTCCGAGTGCTATTATTCGTCGCTCTCCTTGAAAATAATCTCATTATCGTAAGCCAGTCCCAACTTGCTTTTTGCAATATCCTCAATGTATTGAGGTGTCTGCATATAAGCTTCCAGCTTCTTTAAATCCTCAGCGCGCTGTGTCTCCGCCTCGTATTCCTGTTGCAGCTTTTCGACCTGCTCTGCGTAAGCCTGTTCCTTCTGCTTTAAGCGCACAATTTGCACTGTCATTGCAACCAACAGCAATAACACGATCAAGCCGATACTAAGTTTTTCTCCTCGTCTGTTTCTGCGTTTTGAACTTCTCATACGCAATTCCTTTTCGTAAAGATTTTATCAGTGATGTTACTGTGCAAGGTATTCAAACAAATCCTTTGCCTCTTCTTTTTTGGTTGTGTCTGCCAGAGCAAGCACTCTGACTTTCACAGTTCTCTGTCCAAAAAGGATTTCGATAATATCTCCTACTTTTACATTCACGGAAGCTTTTGCAACCTTTCCGTTTACCATAACGCGTCCGTTATCGCATGCTTCGTTTGCAACACTACGGCGCTTGATCAATCTGGAGACTTTTAAAAATTTATCCAGTCTCATATTTTCCTCCAACTGCTTTTTACTATTAGATTATATCATATGTTTCGGTTGAACCAAACCAATCTTTTACTATTTATTGATAAAACCTATATCACAAGATAGCATGTTGCTTGCAACATGCTCGCGCCGAGCGCGGTTGCTGAAAGCAACATATTCTGATCGCGCGAGTGCGCATCCATCGCGGAGCGCTTTTTATGTATAGGAATTTCAAAGAAATTCCTATACATAAAAAGAGACCGGTAAAACCGGTCTCTCAAGATTCATATCATATTCTAACGTATTAGTTGATGAAATCCTTTAAAGCTTTACCAGCCTTGAACTTAGGAGCCTTAGAAGCTGGGATAGTAATTTCCTTACCAGTCTGTGGGTTACGTCCTGTACGAGCTGCTCTCTCAGATACTTCGAAAGTACCGAATCCAACTAACTGGATCTTCTCACCCTTCTTTAACTCTTCTGCTACTACCTCTGTAAAAGCCTTAACAGATGCTTCAGCATCCTTCTTAGATACTTCAGCCTTCTCAGCGATTGCTGCAACTAATTCTGCTTTGTTCATGTTAAATTCCTCCTCTGGATTAACTAAATTTATTACAAAACTATTTATACTAATTTTCACCCCTTTTGTCAAGGAAAAACGCCTATTTATCAAGGTTTTGTGCGGATTTGACAAATTTCTTAAAGAAGAGAAGAAAGGGTTGACAAATAGTCGGAAAGGTATTCAGACAAGTCCCCGTAATCCGTGCTCTCAGTTTCTGTAGATTGCGTAGAATCCGCGGATTCTGTGGATTCCGTGGCTTCCGATGCTTCCGAAGTCTGGGAATTCTCCGTTGTTTCCGAGTCTGATTCTTCATCAGATATCGTGATTAGAACCGTCGCTTCCGCCGAATTTACGTAAAGCGTGCGCTCCCAGGTATCATATTCTTCCGTCACAACTGACAAAGAATGCTTCCCGTATTTTAGCCGAATCGGCTCAGAATAATCCACTTTTTGCCCGTCTATATATAAAACTGCATCCAAAACATCGATGGCAAAAAGGACTTCTCCGTACTTCGGGCCCTCTCCTTTTATAGAATCCAGGTCCACATTTGTGGTTTTTCCTCTGACGATTTCGATTTCCGTTGTACCGCCCCAGCCATCATTTGCAACAGTAAGCTGATAGGTGCCCTCCGGCAAATCCATCTCCATATCCTTCGTGATTAATGCAAAAATTTTCGAGCCAAGCTGGATAAAGCTGCCTTCAAATAAGTCTGTATTCGCCAATTGTAAGGTTCCATGTCCGGTGGTGATGTTCACCGAAAGAATCTTCTTTCCGATTCCGACTACCGAAAGTGTATCATCCTCTGTAATGCTCGAGAATTCCACTTGTTCCTCATCGCTGAATGTGATTGCTTCATCGCCGTAAGAATACAGACTATCAGCGATTTCCAGCTGTCCCTCCTCAGGATTGGTCTCAAATCTGGTGATATCATCGTATTCCCATACTTGATCTGAAATCCCAAGTTCCTTCAACTGTCCGTCGTCATTGACTTCGCCGATCCATACGACTCTTCCGGGCGTAAAGTTTGCTGCTGATTCAGTATTTCCATATTTATCTAAAAAATTCGTATTCAAACCATAGTGATACTGATATTGCATCCCATTATCATAGCTGTAAACCTGAAGCTTTTCCTCGATTGTGTCGATTGCCACGATTAGATACAAGTGCTCTAAGGAAGAGACTTCCGTTGCCTCCTCCGTCTGGCTTTCGCTATCCGGCGTGTAGTAATGATAGCCTTGTTCTCCCAATCGGCTTAAGCCATTATTGCCACAGGCACTCAGGCAAAGCCCGATAATGGTTGCAAATAAAATAACTTTCTTTTTCATAGGCTTTTTCATAGGCTTTTGCTTGTTTTCTGCTTTTGTGCGACCTGAAGCAATTCTTCCCGTGTATTTTTCTCCGGTTGCTCCAAGACGATTTCCAAAAGAAATTTTAACATTTCTCCAACCTGTTTTCCTTGCGATACCCCGATTTCCAACAAATCTGCACCGTTGACGGCCAGATTCTTTAATGATACGCATTCTCCACGGTCTAAACAGCCTTGATATTCTGCCCTCAAGGACTCGATATATGCCAATTTCTCATCCTTTCGATAATCGCTTTGCGCCATGACATCCGCATATTTCACTGCAAATAAAGAAGGCAGCATTTCCACACCGATTTCATTCATCATTCTACGCATGTGAATCGGCGTAGCAGGCTTTCGTTCATCATGATAATACACCAACGTCTTTACTTTTTTAATCGTATCATTATCAAGCTTTAACCGGCGCAAAATCTTGACAGCCATTTCTGCGCCCTTTTGCGGATGGCCATAAAAGTGATTCTGGCCTTCCTCATCAATGCTGATACATAAAGGCTTTGCCACATCATGAAGCAGCATTGCCAAACGAAGCACCTTTTCTGCTTCGATATGATCAAGCGAAGCCAATGTATGCTCGCCCACATTATACATGTGATGCTTGCTGACTTGCGGTGTATTCATCATCGCATCAAACTCCGGCAGGATATATTTTGTCAGGCCAAGTTCATATGCCTTTCTGAAATCCTGCGGATGATCCGACATAATCGTTTTAATCAATTCCGTTGCAATGCGCTCCGCTGATATCTTTTGAATGGTATCAGCCAGATCCCGAATGGCATCGCAGGTTTCATCCTGTATCTCAAATCCCAGTTGGGCAGAAAAGCGAATTGCACGCAACATGCGAAGGGCATCCTCAGAGAATCGCTCATGTGCATTGCCTACGCAACGAATCACATGATTCTCCAAATCTTCTGCACCCTCGAACAAATCCACCAGTCCCGCATTCGGGCTGTATGCCATTGCATTGATTGTAAAATCGCGTCGTCTCAAATCCTCTGCCAGATTGGAGGTAAAAGTCACTTCCTTTGGATGACGGGCATCCTCATATTCTCCGTCAATTCGATAAGTGGTCACCTCATAGCCCACATGATTGCACATGACTGTCACAGTTCCATGCTCAATACCTGTATCAATTGTATGAGAAAAAAGAGACTTCACTTCCTCCGGTTTAGCGGATGTGGTCACATCCCAGTCCTTAGGCGCACGCCCCAAAAGTGTATCTCTTACACAGCCACCCACCGCATATGCTTCAAAGCCGGCTGTTTCTAATGTCTGTATGATATTTTCTACATCTGTTGGCAGATTGATTTTCATTGATTGATCTCCGTTTTCAAAATCGGATTTTTCGGTTGGATCAAAAATTCCATCTCTTTTCCGGTTTTTGGATGTGCAAATGCAATGCAATAAGAGCATAATGCAAGTGGCACATTCGCACAAGATGTATCTGCATATTTTTGATCGCCCAATAATGGATAGCCAAAATGAGCCAGTTGCAGACGAATTTGATGATGGCGCCCGGTATGAAGTGTAATATCAAATACAAAATAGGAGCACAAGTCCTCCGTCTCCTGATGCTCCCCGATCACGCGATAGTCCAATACCGCCTTTTTTGCGGCGAGTTGCTTTGCTTCTTTTTCCGGCACAATGGTCGAAACGTTTGTCCTCTTATCAAAAGCGATATAATCCGTCAGGGTTCCCTGAGTTGGATTTTCTTTTAATGCTGCAGCTGCTGCATAATATTTCTTGCCAATGGTACGCTCACGCACCTGTTGGGATAAGCCGGCAGCCGCTTCCTGTGTCTTTGCAAATACCATCACGCCTTCCACCGGTTGATCCAGCCGGTGAACGACTCCGATATATGGAATCTCCTTTTTTGCAGCCCGATAATTCTTTAAAATACTTTCCATATCCTGCTGTCCCAATCGCCTGGTTTGTGTCGCCACCCCCGCCGGTTTGTAACAGACGATAATCTCTGTATCTTCAAATAGAATTTCCGGTTGTTGATTCTTTGTTAAAGTTTGATTTGTCATATAAGTCCTAATTGTTTTAAGGCTTTTGAAATGCCTTTATTATCCAAAGTATCGGTTACAAGATCTGCTTTGGCCTTTAATTCTGCAGAGCCATCTCCCATCGCGACACAAATTCCTGCCACTTCAAACATGGATAAGTCATTATTGCTGTCACCGATTGCCACAATATCTTTTTTGTCATAGCCTAACACACCGGCCAAAATAGCCATAGAAAGGCCCTTTGAATGCCCCTTTGCAATACATTCCACAGTATCGCCCACAAAGGCACCCTCATGATAAATAAAATCAAAAATATCCGACAAAGCTTCGGTTGCTTTTTCCACATTGCTTCCCGGCCTTCTTTTGGCACTGATTTTATTTATACGAAGCGAATGTTCGTTACCGCGAATCGGCTCCCAGCCTGTTTCATTTCGCGAAACGGATTCTAACACTTCGGAAATTAATGGTGCATACCAATCCACTTCCTCTGTGTATTCTTCTTTGTCGAAATACATCCGGTCATTGCCTTCCATCACCGGCACCATTCCGTTTTCTCTCAGCACGCAAAGTGCACGATAAGCATCCGCAGTATCCAACTGCTTTGCATAAACCGTTCGTCCTTCGTATTCCATATAGGCTCCGAGATTGGTAATCATTCCATCGAGCCCAAGCATTTCCACTTCCTGAGGAATAAATGCCCGACTTCTTCCGGTGCACAAAAAGACCTTATGTCCATTTGCATGAAGTCTTCGCACTGCGGAGGCGATATCTTTTCCCAATCCGTTTTTCACATCTAAAATGGTGCCATCCGCATCCATAAAGATACACTTGGATTTCTTTCGAAGATAATCCAGCGAAGCCTGAAATGCATCATAACATTCTTTTCCTTTAAATCCGTGCTCTGCGCCTTCAATCACACGCAGACGCGCCTTTGCAAAGGTTTGCAAAGCCTTGCGGGACACCTCGATCGGAACAACGCTATCCCGGTCTCCGTGCACAATCAACACAGGTTTCTGATAGGATTTTATTTCTTCATAGATATCTACAGATAATGCATCGCGAATATAGCGCTCGCCTACAGGCAAGCCCCATTCCTGGTGATTTTTTGGAATTTCACGATCTGAAATCGAAAAGGCCGGATACCATAAAATAAGCCCAGAAACCTTATCGCTATGATGGGCAGCCACATAGGCGGATACATATGCGCCTTGACTTTCTCCCATGAGAGCAATTCGATTCTCGTCCACGTAATCCATGGTACGAAGCATATTTAGACAGGTTTTCAAATCACCGGCTTCCGTCAGCACAGACATATCAATCATCTTCCCATCGCTGATGCTGTCCGGACCACCGCCGCAAAAATCAAACAGAAAACAGGCGTAGCCCTTCTCCGCAAACATCGGTCCGTAATGTTCTAATTCCCGATAATTGCTTCCGAATCCGTGCGAAAAAATCACAAGCGGAAATGGCCCTTTCCCATCGATAGGCAGATACATACGGCCTCGTACTTTGTTGCCGCAAGCCTTTGTAAATGTGTAATCAATCGTCTTGTATTTCATAATTTAAATCTGTATCCCACACCCCAGATTGTTTCGATGTACTGAGGCTTTGCTGTGTTTAATTCTACTTTTTCGCGAATCTTTTTGATATGTACTGTAACGGTTGCAATATCACCGATGGATTCCATATCCCAAATCTCGCGGAACAATTCCTCTTTGGAGAATACATGATTCGGATGTTCCGCCAAAAATGTCAGCAGATCAAATTCTTTTGTGGTGAACTGTTTCTCCTCGCCGTTTACCCAGACACGGCGTGCGGTTTTATCTATTTTGATTCCGCGAATTTCAATAATTTCGTTCTCTTCCACGCTGCTTCCGATCAAACGCTCGTATCGAGCCAGATGCGCTTTCACTCTTGCCACAAGTTCACTTGGCGAGAATGGCTTTGTGATATAATCATCTGCGCCAAGGCCCAATCCTCTGATTTTGTCAATATCATCTTTCTTTGCGGAAACCATCAAAATCGGTGTGTTCTTCCGCTCACGAATCTCCTTACAGATTTCGAAGCCATCCATATCCGGAAGCATCAAATCCAGAATAAATAAATCATAATCTTCGGAAAGTGCACGCGCCAGACCTCTCTGACCATTATGCTCGATTTCCACTTCAAATCCGGAAAGCTCCAGATAGTCCTTTTCGAGATCTGCAATATCTACTTCATCTTCTACAATTAAAATCTTGCTCATGCTTTTCCTCCTACTTTTCTACTTTCGTATATTCGGCATCCTGATATTCATCCTCTGTATCATTGACTGCAGTCTCATCCGCAATCACTTCCTGATACTTACGAATTACAAAGGTCATAGTCGTTCCCTGACCTTCTACACTGGTTGCCCAGATTTGTCCGCCGTGATCCTGAATAATCTTCTTTACAATAGACAATCCGATTCCGCTTCCTCCGGTTGCCGAATTACGCGATGCATCTGCTCTGAAAAAGCGGTCAAATACATATGGTAAATCATGAGAAGCAATTCCTCGTCCATTATCTTCGATTTCTACCTGGACGAAATCTCCCACATCTTTTACCAAAAAGCTTATGGCACCGTTTTGCTTATCCATATATTTTACAGAATTGCTGACAATATTTCCAACCACTCTGCGCAACTGCTCCGGATCCGCAATAATTTCCACATCATGATCTACAAAATTATAATAAGACAGCCGGATATCCTTTGTATCTAAATCCATTCCGATTTCTTCGATACAATCGTTAAAATATTCTGCCACATTAATCTTTGCGAAATTATATGGAATGCGATTGGTATCAATCTTTGAATATAAGGTCAACTCGTTGATCAAAGTATTCATTTCCGTGGCCTTATTATAAATGGTACGCACGTACTTATCCACCTTTTCCGGAGTGTTGGCCACGCCATCCAAAATGCCTTCAGCATAACCTTTCACAGCTGTAATCGGTGTCTTCAAGTCATGTGCAATATTGCTGATCAAATCCCGGCTTTCCTGCTCATCCCTCAGCTTTTCCTCTGCATTGTCTTTCAACTGACGCCGCATACTCTCGAAGGCATTGCCCAGTTCTCCGATTTCGTCCGGGCCTCCTACATCAATCACGAAGTCTAAATTTCCTTCTTTGATATTGTCTGCAGCATTGCGCAGTTTTCGAATCGGCGTAATAATACTTCGGTAAACCCAAAGCAACAGTAAAACTGCTGTCATCACAAGGATGCAAACCACATAAATCACTAATGTGTCAAATGCTTGTCTCGCTTGTGAATTCTCCTTTGCCAGACTTGTCAGTTCTCGAATCTGCGTTGCATAAAACGCACCGGACAGCAAGCTGAATAATGCAACCGGCACCAAGATAATGATGCAAAAAGAAATAATTAGTTTTGTTTTAATCTTCATAGGCATCCCCCTGAATATGAACTATTATACCATTCTTCGCCTAGGAAAGTATTTAGAATATCCGAAAAAACTCTAAAGAATCTGTGAAAAACACAAGAAAACATATTCCTATTGCGCGAGTACGCATCCATAGATGACGGATTTTGCTTCGCAACCGCACCACATCCCTCTTCCCACACAAAATCGGGGCTCTCTGCGCAAAAATTGCCCAAGCAAGTGTTTCGCTTCTAACACCGAATTTTTCTCCGGGACACGAGGGCGCTATTTCTCCGCCTCACAGACATAAGTCCACGTCAAACACTTTCATCAGCAACAGGTCTTCGAACTCCTTCATTTGTGCAGGCTCCCACACTTTCTCAACACGGATTTTGTGCAACCACAGCCACATCCCTCTTCCCGCACAAAATCGGGGCTC
>SVFB01000070.1 GCA_015057085.1 Lachnospiraceae bacterium | reverse complement strand
GGATAAGACCCCTTCCTCTAAGCGAAGCGAAGGTAGGGGTTATAACAAAATGGTCTCAGTCGGGGTTACAATCTCCGACTGAGATAAACGCTCCGCGAGGATGCGCAGAGATTTGCATATGAAATATGTCAGCTACGCTGACGCAAATCTCGCGCCAAGTCTCGCGAGCGAGACTTGAATCTGTAATAATCCTCCATCTCAATATCCAGAGTAATGGCTTTCGGACGTGTGTTGCTCATTTTCTGCAAATAGCTCACGACTTCAACATGCCTTGGGACAATAGCGTGAATAAAATGGCACAAATTCATGCTGTTGTCACGACCCGGCTCGAGACCTCAATACGACTGATTCCACATGCCTTGAGGCTATGGCTTTGATGTCATAAGTATAACTGAATATATCAGAAATATTGAGGTATGAGGGAAGATATCTATCCTTTAATTATTTTATATGTTTTTCTCTATTATTTCTTCTACAGATAGGACAACCTTTGCTTCTTAGAAGATCATGTGGTCTAACTAACCATTCATAGCCACATATACTACATCGAACTCTTATCTTTTTGTTTGCGGACAAATACTCATCTATTGATTCAATATTAGGTAATTTTTGCTTTAACTCTGCCTTGAACTGCATATTTGTTTTTTTCATTGAACCCGCACAGTTTGGACATCCATGTCCAGACAGAATTGTCATAGGGTTTGCATACCATATATATTTACATACTCCACATTCCACTTCAATTTTAGTAGAGCTATCAATATACTTCCCGTGGACAATAATTGTAGGATTCTTTTGTTGTAGTTCTGATACAAATTGGTCATGAGTTTTTCTGTTTTTATTTGCCGCTCGTATTCTCCCGCATTTAGGGCATCCCTGTCCTTTCAGAAGATTCTGCGGAGTCATTTCCCATTGATTATCACAATCCGTACATTTACAAAGCAGCTTTTGTTTATTTCCTGAATATTTTCCTAGGATTATTACCTTGGGATTTATATTATTCATCTCTGACACAAATTGGTCATGTGTTTTACGAATTGCATCTAAAGTACGTCGCATTCCACATGCTGGGCATCCATGTCCTGATAATACACTTCCTGGCAATGCGCTCCATTTTTTTCCACATATTAAACATTCGTAATCTACCTTAACTGAATTATCACAGTACTTTCCTAACACTTTTATACTGGGATTAACTATTTGCAGTTCATCTATGTATTCGGCATGTGTTTTTCTCCTGCTATCCTCTAATGCTGAAGTTCGCACTTTTTCCCATTGTTCTTCCTTCAAATCAATTCCATGCTCATACAAAAGTTTATTGACAAAGTTTCTCGTCTCTTTCCAATTAGAATTACCAAGATTAATCGGAAATGTATAACAATCCGAATCAAACGGAGATCCGCTCTTCTTATAATTCGTATAAATAGAAATTAATCGATAGCCTTTTTCTTCACATCGTTTTCTTTTTTCTAAATCTCTTGTTTTTTTATTATAATGCCATGCCCAACTTCCAGGTTCATAGGCAATTTTTAATGAAGGAATCACTACATCTAATTCCATTCCTATAAGATTTCTGTCTCTTGAAATCACACATTTTTCACCTAATGCTTGACTAAATGCATATAGAATTACTTGTTCTAGAAAAGATGTCGATGATCGTGCACATTTGGGACACCCATGTCCCAGTAAAACACTATTAGGTACAGTCGTCCAAATTTTTCCACATTCTTTGCATTGAAATCTAATCCGGGTGTGGTTATTAACATATTCATCCAATGCCGTAATATTAGGATTCACTGTATTTAATTGTAATAAAAAATCTTTATTTGACCGTCTTTGAGCATTCTTCTGCCTTTCATAGCCGCACTTTGGGCATCCATGTCCAGAGAGTAAATCATGAGGAGTCGATTTCCATTCATTTCCACAGCAATTGCAATGTAACAACATTTTTCTGCGATTCCCCGTGTATTCTTCTAATGGTACTATATCTGGATTGATTGCATACAGTTCAGAGACAAAATCTGCATTGCTTTTTCTCAATGCATTTCCTATTTTCTTTTTTCCACATTCTGGGCATCCTCTCCCAAGTAAAAGAGAACTGGGCTTGGTCTCCCACAAATGACCACATACAGAACACCTAACCTGCATTTTGGTTATTGCAGTTTTGTATTGATCCAACACCTCAATTGATTGATCAACTTCTCGGAGTTCTTCGATGAATTGTTCATGCGTCTTTCTTTTTGACATATTACATCCTTCTCAATTTTAACAGTAGTTCTATTGTCTCTCCCCGTCTCGAGACATCAACACTACAGTCTCCACATGATAGGTGTTCGGGAACATATCCACGCAAACCACTTTCTGTACGCGATAGCCGCGCGCTGTTAAGACTTCCAAATCACGCGCCAGCGAAGTTGGCTTGCAGGAAATATAAATCATGCTGTCGACTCCATAATCAATTATTTTCTCAAGCGCCTTCGGATGAATTCCATCTCGTGGCGGATCTAGGATAATAAAGTCAGGCTTATCCTTGATTTCGTCCAATACTTTCAAGACATCTCCTGCCAGGAACTCGCAATTTTCCAAGTTGTTTAATTTTGCATTTTCTTTTGCAGCCTCCACTGCTTCTTCGATGATTTCCACTCCGACCACGTGTTTGCAGGCCGGTGCCATCATTTGTGCAATGGTTCCCGTTCCGGAATAGAGATCAAACAATGTTGCCCCCTGCATTTTCTCCGGATTCTCCTTTTGATATGCTTCTCTGATAAAATCGCGGGCGGTTTCATAGAGTACTTCCGCGCCCAATGAATTTGTTTGAAAAAAGGAGAATGGGGAAATCTGAAAACGAAGCCCCATCAGTTCCTCATAGAAGAAGGCTTCTCCAAACAAAACTTCTGTTCCTTCGTCTTTTACCACATCTGCAATGCTGTCATTTTTTGTATGTAATAAGCCTTTAAGTGTTCCTTTAATTTTTCCCTCACTTGAAAGAGAAACAATGGTATCTCGATATTCATCCAATAAGATTGCTTCTTCATTTGCATCCATAGCAGTTGTCGTGACTAAATCAATTAGTATTTCGCCTGTTTTAACTGCCTTTCGCACCAGAAGATGGCGCAAATATCCCTCATGACTCATGCGATGAAAATATGGCGTATGCTTTTCTTCAAAGAAAGCGCAGGTTGTTTTTAGAATCAGTCTAAAATCTGCGTCAATGATTTCGCAATCTTTTACTGTAACGATATCATAAAAGCTTCCTCTCTTATGCATTCCAAGCGCCAGAGGACCATCTTTATATTCGTCTCCGAATGTGAATTCCATCTTGTTGCGATATTCAGACTGTACCGGACTTCCTTTGATTGGCATAAACTCATAACCTGCTTCTTCTTCGGTTCCGATTGCATCTGAAATTAATTTTCGCACCTGTGATTCTTTAATCTCTAGTTGCTTTTCATATGGAATTGACTGGTAAGTACAACCTCCGCAAATGCCAAAATGCGGACAGCACTCTTCCTGAGGTCGCTCTAAATCACTTCGCTTAACCACTTCAAGTAAACGACCTTCAAACTTGCCATGTCTTGCTTTGTTGCAGGCAAATGCCACACGCTGACCCAGAATGGAGTTTTTTACAACAACTTGCTCTCCTTCATCCGTTACTACAATTCCTTTGTTTGGAAAATCTACGCAAAGCACATTTCCTTCGCCACGAAATCCTTTTTTCATTTTCTCTCTCCGATTCTTATCACTTTTACATTTCCCATCAAACGAAAAAGAGGTCTGCTATGCAGACCCCTTTATTTGACTTTTAAATATAAGACTTCTTAATCTTCTTTTTTGGTTCCGGCAGCCTTTGTAGTCTCCTGCTTTGGTTCAAGATCATCATCTTCAAAGAAGTCTTCATCAAAATCATCATCGAAATCATCTTCAAAGTCATCTAAATAATCCGGCGTAAAGAAACGATAAATTCCATAAGCTGCTGCTGCAATTGCAACAACGACACCGATAATTGCAAAGATAATTACTGCTTTAGATGGTTTCTTCTTTTCGTCTTCTTTCTTTCCAACTAATTCGTTTAATTTTACTTTTGCTAAAAGTTCTTCCATTTTATCCATAATTAAAATACCACCCTTTCAATAATATTCTAGTTTAAAGAGCGTTGCTCCGATTAAAAAAATTATAGCATACCTGATTTTTATTTCATAGCATTTTTTGCTTATAACTTCTTCAATTTTGCAAAAGATGCAAACATTTTTTTCGTGCCAAAATTATCGAAATCCACAGTCACCTCAAAGTCTCTTCCGCCTGCTACAACAGAGGTTACTACGCCCTCTCCGAATTTGACATGTGAAACCCGGTCACCTTCTTTGTAGGATAAAGATGCTTGATCGGTTGCACTACTTCCAAACTGACGTTGTCTCGATGGTGATACATACTTTCGAACAGGTGGAACTTTCGCAGAAAACCTGGAAGGCTCCGGAGTTTTTTCTTTAGAATATGCTCCAACGAGAAGTTCGCCCGGAATTTCTTTGACAAAGCGTGATAAACGACTGAATTGCGTCTCGCCTCTCACCATACGCATTCTCGCTGCAGTCAGCGTCAAATGCTGCTTTGCGCGCGTAATTCCCACATAGCACAGACGACGCTCTTCCTCTACTTCACTGTTTACTCCATTTCCATCAATTTCGTCGGAGGTAATAGACATATAACTAGGGAACAAACCATCTTCCATTCCTGTCAAATACACATTTGGAAATTCCAAACCTTTTGCAGAATGCAATGTCATAAGAACCACATAGTCATTCTCATTTTCGAGACTATCGATATCTGCCACCAATGCGACTTCCTGAAGAAAATCATTTAACGTCGGCTCTTCGTGAGTATCTTCATAATCCTGCGCTTTCGAAATCAGTTCATCAATATTTTCAATACGCGCCTGTGCCTCATCCGTACCTTCTGCCATCAGTTCTGCCACATATCCGGTTTGTTCAATGACCTCCTTAAGCAAATCCACCACACCGCCTTCGGCCGCCTTCTTTTTGAAGCCCTCAATCATCTCTACGAAAGGACGAATTTTAAGCGCTGCCTTTCCGATCTTAGGAATATCCCCCGCCATACGAAGTCCATAATAAAAGTCACAACCGTGCTCAATTGCATAATCAGAAATTCTTCCAATGGTTGTTGCGCCGATTCCACGCTTTGGCACATTTAAGATTCGCTGCACAGCCAAATCATCTCTTCCATTCCCGATGGTCTTTAAATAAGCCAGAATGTCCTTGATTTCTTTTCTGGAATAGAAATTTACGCCGCCCACAATTTTATATGGAATATTCATTCCGAGGAATCGCTCTTCGAACAGACGCGATTGTGCATTTGTACGATAAAGAATTGCGCAATCTTTATATTCGCATTCTCCGTTTCGCACTTTACGCCCAATGTCTCGACAAACATAATCCGCCTCATCATAGGCTGTATCAAGCTGCTCCAAACGGATTTTCTCGCCTTCTCCATTGTCTGTCCAAAGGCTTTTTTCCTTTCTGCCGATATTATTGCGAATCACGGCATTTGCCGCATCCAGAATATTTTGAGTCGAACGATAATTCTGTTCAAGTTTAATGACCTTTGCATCATCAAAATGTTTCTCAAAATTCAAGATATTATAAATATTGGCGCCACGGAACTTGTAAATCGACTGGTCATCATCACCTACAACGCATAGGTTTTTATATTTCATGGCTAACAATCGAATCAATTCAAACTGAACCGTATTGGTATCCTGATACTCATCCACCATAATGTATCTAAAACGGTCCTGATAATAAGCCAGAACTTCTTTGTCCAACTGAAACAGTTCAACCGTCAAACAGAGCAAATCATCAAAATCCAAGGCATTGTTTTGCTTCAGTGCCCGCTGATATTCCGCATACACTTCCGCCTGTTTTCTCTTGGCATAATCGCCCACTGCCTGATTTGCAAATTCAATCGGACCAATCATTTCATTTTTTGCTGATGAAATGATATTTAAGAACATCTTCTCTTTGAAAATCTTCGTATCTACTTCCAGACGCTTACAAATGTCTTTCATTAAGGATTTCTGATCATCTGTATCGTAAATCGTAAAATTGGTATCATATCCCAGACGATCGATATATCGTCTCAAAATACGTACGCACATGGAGTGAAATGTGGAAACCCAGATTGCTTCCGAGCCAAAACCCACCAGATTGTCTATACGCTCGCGCATCTCGCCTGCCGCCTTATTCGTAAAGGTGATTGCAAGTATATTATATGGATTCACATCCTTTTCCTGAATCAAATATGCAGTTCTATGTGTCAGGACTCTCGTCTTACCCGATCCTGCTCCCGCCAATATTAATAGCGGTCCTTCTGTCGTAGTAACGGCCTCACGTTGAGGCGCATTCATGGCTTCCAATAAATTCATTTATTTCAATCCTTTACTTATTTTTCTCATGCAAATTTCAATCCGGAATATTATACCACAAAGAAGAGGCTGATTCTATTGCCCAATTTTATACATTTATTTTCATCAATTTGCACGAAAATGAAGATTTTTGAAAGTTTTCTTCCAGAAGTTCTTGAATTTAAAACTTTACTGTGTTAAAATCCTTTATGTTTATGATTAGGAGGGAGCTCGCATGAGTAAAAATATTCGTACAGAAGAAGTCGATCATTTATTTGATGCAATTCTATCATTGGAAAACAGAGAAGAATGCTATAGCTTTTTTGAGGATGTTTGTACAGTAAATGAATTATTGTCCATCTCTCAAAGATTTGAGGTTGCACGAATGCTTCGTGCACAAAAAACATATTTAGATATTGCTGAGAAAACAGGTGCATCTACTGCCACCATCAGCCGTGTCAATCGATCATTGAATTATGGAAGCGATGGATATGATATGGTATTCAAGCGTCTCGGCGATGAATAATTTTGATTTGTAAGTGTGAAATAAATATCACATTGGGGAACCAAAAAAGGAGGTACTTTTACCTCCTTTTTTGGTATTCTAACTGGCCTCTTCAGCCGGCTTATCTTCTCCTGCCTGTTTATTTTCTTCTGAATCCGATTGTTTTGCTTTTTGATTCTCATTCATATGATCAACCAAGCGCTCGATAACCATTTTCTTGACGTATACGTCAAAACTTAACATACAAATAAAACTGTAGGTGTGGAGCATCTTTTGGTCTTCTTCCGGGAAATCCGTAAATGTGTTGAGTGCCTGTTTATACTTTTTAGCAATATCCTTAAAGAATTTACTTGCTTCTAAATCCTCAACCTTAAAAATCTCATCATATACATTCTCCATATTGAATGTCTCACCGTTAAAATACTTATCCGTGATTGGATTTAAGATTGACTGGATGTCGCTAATGCTTAAAATATTTTTGAAATAATAGATAAACAGTAGCGTGAGCATATGATCTTTTGAATATTTCTTTTTATCAGGTGAAGGCAGAAGATTATTTTTCGCATAGTTATTAATCATTGTCTTCGTGAGAATCTTATCATCCTCATATCTTTTACAGCTCTTTAACTGCTCATCCATAAAGGTCGTTACCTGATCCATATACAAATCAATATTCGGCACATCCTCAGATTTAATATAATCCATGTCCTTTATAACATTTGCAATGTTCGCAAGGAACTCCTTCATTTCTTTTTCTTGTAATCCCATAATATTTCACCTCTTCTCACATTTTATAGTATTCAAAACTAGATGTAAACATTTTATTTTTGTATCGTGTCACTTTTCTCCCACAAGATGTCGTCGCAAAAAAAAGACCTGCATTTGCAAGTCTTTCTTTTACAGATTCTATTGATTCTAGAGAAAAATACTGAATCCCAAAAAGGAAACAGTCATCATAATCACGCCTGCAAGCAATACGCCCAGCATTGCGGCAAGAACCGTCGACTTAAAATCCATATCCAAGATGGAAGCTGCCAAAGTCCCCGTCCATGCACCTGTTCCAGGAAGTGGAACTCCTACGAATAACAGCAAGGCAACAAACAATCCACGCCCGGCCTTTTCCTGAAGCTTCTTGCCTCCCTTTTCTCCTTTTTTTAGGCAGAAGGTAAAAAATTTTCCAATGAATTTTTTGTCTGCGCCCCAAATTAAAATCTTGCGGGCGAACAAATAAATAAACGGTACAGGAATCATATTTCCAATGATGCAGACAATAAACGATTGAAGCACCGGAAGCTCCAATTTCTGCGAAACAGGAATTGCTCCTCTCAATTCAATAATCGGTACCATTGAAATCAAAAAAATACTGAAATATTTCTTAAACATGTAAATAATTCTCCAAAAACTCAATCAAAATCTTCATCTCATCTTGCGTTCCGATGGTGATGCGTAAATACGGCTGAATGCGCTCAGGCTGATTAAAGTGGCGCACGAAAATATGTGCTTTACGAAGAGCTTCGAACAAAGCCACATTATCAATATTTGGATGTGTTGCAAAAATAAAATTGCTTTTAGAATCACCGAATACAAAGCCCAAACGCTTTAATTCCTGCTTTGTCCACTCACGTGTTTCGATGATTTTTGCTCTCGTCTCCTCAAAATATGCCTGATCTTCCACTGCTGCTTTTCCCAGTGCAATGGTGACTGCGTCTATTGTATAGGAGTTAAAAGAGTATTTTACATCATTTAAATACTGAATCAACTTCTTGCTTCCAAAGCAATATCCAATACGGGAACCTGCCATAGATCTTGATTTCGAAAATGTTTGCACAACCAAAAGATTCTCATATGAATGAATCAACGGCAATGCACTCTCGCCGCCAAAATCAATATATGCCTCATCTACAACCACTACCACATCCGGATTTGCTTTTACGATTTCTTCTACCACAGAAAGCGGTAACAGTTCACCTGTCGGCGCATTTGGATTTGGGAAAATCACACCGCCATTTGGCTTTTTATAATCCTCCGGACGAATTTGAAAATTTTCATCTAATGGCAATTGCTCGAATGGAATACGGAGCATATTGGCCCATACATCATAAAATGAATAAGTAATATCAGGGAACAAAATCGGACGTTCGCTGTTAAAGAATGTCATAAATACCATTGCAAGCACATCATCCGATCCGATTCCCACAAAAGTTTCATCAAAAGATACACCATATTGCTTTGCAATGGCATTCCTTAAATCGGCAACCAGCGGATCCGGGTACATGCGAAGGCGATTTACGTCAAATTCGCGCAAAACCTTCTCCACTCCCGGTGCCGGTGGATATGGATTTTCATTGGTATTTAGCTTTATCATTTGATCTAATTTCGGCTGTTCCCCCGGTGTATATGGCACAACCGTTCTAACATTGGATTCCCATTTGCTCATGATCGTTCTCCCATTGTCTACTTCCGATAACACACTATTGTCATTTTATCGGTTTTGTCGGCTTTTTCCAACCTATTTTTTCAATAAAAACTCTTTTCTTTTTTTTCAAACGTGGTATGATTTGCATTATCGTTAAAAATATTTTATAAGAATTGAAACCGCAAATGTGCATAAAGATTTTCTAAATTGAGGAATAAATATGGCAAATTCAAGAACAAAAGATATGACAACGGGATCTCCTACCAAATTAATTATGGAATTTCTTCTTCCTTTATTAGGTGGAGTCCTGTTTCAACAATTATATACATTAATTGACAATATCATCGTAGGTAAATATCTAGGAACGCTTCCGTTTGCAGCTGTCGGAGCCACCGGAAGTATTTGCTTCCTGTTGATTGGATTTTGTAATGGTATGTGTAGCGGTTTTGTACTTCCAGTCGCGCAGGCCTTCGGTGCAAAGGACGAGCACAACCTTAAGCTCTATATCGGAAATGCAGTTGTACTTACCGCTATCTGTGCAGCCGTAATGACCTTTTTGACCACATTCTTCTGCAGACAAATTATGGTTCTGATGCAAACACCTTCCGATATTATTGATATGGCAACCGATTATGTATTTATTATTTTTATTGGAATTCCTGCAACTATGATGTATAACCTGCTGGCCGGATTCCTGCGCTCTGTCGGAAATTCCATTGCGCCATTTGTCTTTTTAGTCATTGCTGCCCTTTTAAATATCGGCCTTGATTTGCTATTTATGATTCCACTTGATATGGGCGTACAGGGTGCCGCGCTTGCAACCATTGTCTCTCAGGTGGTATCCGGAGTACTTTGTCTGGTCTATATTTTAAAGAAAATGGAAATCCTACATATTCGTACTTCTGATTTAAAATTGCAACATCATCATACAGGAATCCTTTTAAAAATGGGATTTCCAATGGGAATCCAATATTCCATCACCGCCATCGGAAGTATCCTGCTGCAGCGATCTGTAAATGGAATTGATTCCATTGCAGTTGCATCAATGACAGCCAATTCCAGAGTGTCCGGATTTTTGATGGCGCCCTTTGATGCCCTTGGTTCTACAATGGCCACCTATGCAGGTCAAAATGTGGGAGCCGGCCGATTTGACCGATTGCACAAGGGACTTCGTTCCGCCGGAATTATTGGACTCGTTTATTCCACAATTGTTATGGCAATTGTATTTCTGTTTTCAAAGCAGATTCTATTGCTATTTGTGGATGCAAGTGAAACCACAGTCATCAGCCAGGGAAGCTATTGCCTGATTGTCAATCTGGCTTTCTATTATTTCCTGGTTTTTGTCAACGTATTACGCTTTATGATCCAAGGAATCGGAGCCTCCGGTTTAGCCGTTTTCGCCGGTGCATTCGAGATGGTTGCCCGAGGTGTTGTAGCACTTATTTTTGTGCCGATATACGGCTTCACTGCTGCATGCTATGCGTCTCCACTGGCTTGGATTATGGCTGATTTATTCCTGGTGCCGGCCTATATCTATAGTGTAAGCAAGCTCAAAAAACGATTCCAAGCTTATCGTGAAAACCGAAATTAACCCTTATGATATAGGAAATACAAAATCAATTTTCTATACAAAAAAGACACGACTGAGTCGTGTCTTTTTTAACTCTAATAACATTAGATGCTTTGAATAAATCTCATAAAAGCAGCTCTTCCCTCTTCGGTACATTTATATACACCGGCATCTTCTAATACCTGCTTAAACACCTGCCCGATTTCTTCATGGAGAATATCCATGACATTTTCGGCATTGATGTCTTTATACTTTGGAAGAAAGGCTTCTACCCAATCAGCATGACTGGCAAGTGTCGGCGTTTTGCGCAAATCGTCTCCGGCCAAAATTGCATCTGCAACTTCTGCCATCTCAGCTTTCAAACGTGCCGGAAGCACTGCAAGTCCCATAACTTCGATCAAACCGATATTTTCTTTCTTGATATGATGAAGCGCTTCATGAGGATGATATACACCCAAAGGATGTTCCTCTGTGGTGATATTATTGCGCAATACCAGATCCAATTCAAAGGCTTCTCCTCTTCTTCTTGCGATTGGAGTAATGGTATTATGCGGCTCATGATCTGTTTCCGCGAAAACAAAGGCTGCCTCATCCGTATAACCTCTCCAGGCCAATAAGATTTTATCCGCCAATTCCACTAAACGATTCTTATCATCCGCGGTCAAACGAATAACAGACATCGGCCACTTTACGATTCCTGCCTTTACATCCTCAAATCCGGTAAAAGAAATCTCCTTTTCAATTGGAGCCTTTGCCATCGCAAAGGTGTAATGTCCGCCCTGAAAATGATCATGGCTCAAAATAGAACCTCCGACAATCGGAAGATCCGCATTCGAACCAACAAAATAATGCGGAAAATCAGTAACAAAATCCAATAATTTACCAAAGGTTGCACGTTCAATCTTCATCGGCGTATGCTTTGAATTAAATACAATGCAATGCTCATTGTAATAAACATACGGAGAATACTGAAAATACCATGGACTTTGATTGATGGTTACAGGAATGATTCTGTGATTTTGTCTGGCAGGATGATTCACTCTTCCTGCATATCCCTCATTTTCTGCACAAAGCTGACATTTCGGATAAGCTGTCTGCGCAGCATTCTTAGCTGCAGCAATCGCCTTAGGATCCTTTTCCGGCTTAGAAAGATTGATTGTGATATCCAAAGTGCCATATGGCGTTTCCGTCGTCCATTTCTGATCTTTTTTAATACGTTGACGGCGAATATAATTGCTGTCGCAACTTAATTTATAAAAATAATCTGTCGCTTTTAAAGAATCCTCTTTGTATAAACGCTCAAATTTTGCTCTGATTTCGCTAGGTCTAGCCACCAGAGCGCCCATCAATTTCGTATCAAACAAATCACGATATGTAACGGTATTATCTTCCATGAGACCGTTTTCATATGCATAATCCATAAGACGGTTTAAGATGTCTTCCAGAGAGCCTTCTGCCTCTTCCTGCGTAGGCAACGGCTTTTTTTCGTATTTGGCAAAAACCTCATCCGGAATATCATCGATTTTCATAATTTCCAATAAACGATTGGTCGTATATGTCTGATCTTCTTCGGTAATCAGGCCTGTTGCAAGCCCATACCGAACAAGCTCTAAGATATTCTCTTGTATCATTTCTTTCCCTCACTTTTGTGCAATTATAATTTGTATGGGCCATCTCCGGCTTCTACCACATAGAATTCCGGCTCCTTGTCGTAGGCCTTTTTATATGCCTGTGAAAGTGCTGCTTTAAAAGTTTCCACAGCCTCGTCCTTTACGATGCTGACAGTGCATCCGCCGAATCCACCACCGGTGATACGACTTCCTACAACGCCATCCACCTTCCATGCAGCATCCACCAAAGTATCAATTTCCTCGCATGATACTTCATAATCATCACGCAATGATACATGAGAAGCATTCATCAACTGGCCAAAAGTAGTCAAATCATTTGCCTTCAAAGCTTCAACTGCTTTTAAAGTACGCTGATTCTCATATACAGCGTGCTTTGCTTTTAATCGATCATCAGGATCCTTAATCGAATTCTTTGCCTGCTCGAATTCGGCTTCGTTCAACTCACCCAATGAATGAATTCCGCATACTGTCTGTAAATCTTTAAGTGCTCTCTCGCAGGAATTTCTGCGATCATTGTAGGCAGAGTCTACCAAAGAATGCTTCACCTTTGAATTGGTTACTACAATCTTCATTCCATCCAAAACCAAAGGTGCATACTCGAATTCCAGAGAAGCTGTATCTAAAAAGATTGCATGATCTTTCTTTCCCATTGCAGAAGCAAACTGATCCATGATTCCACAGTTGCATCCGTTGAACTGATTCTCTGAGAACTGTCCGATTAATGCTAAATCCTGGTTTGTTACATCAAATCCGAATAAATCGCGCAAAATAAATCCGGTCAACACTTCCAATGATGCTGATGAAGACAGTCCTGAACCATTCGGAATATTTCCAAATAACACAATATCCATTCCATTTGGAATCTTCATTCCTCTCTGTTCAAAGGCCCACATCACACCCTTTGGATAATTTGTCCATCCGGCCTCTTCATACGGTTTCAAATCTGATAATGATGATTCTATCACACCAACATTTTCAAAATTCATTGAGAAAAACCGTAACAAATCGTCATCTCTTCTCTTTACGGCAGCATAGGTTCCCAGAGTCAATGCGCAAGGGAATACATGTCCTCCGTTATAATCTGTGTGCTCTCCGATCAGATTGACACGTCCGGGTGCGAAATATACTTCTGCGCCTTCTGCGCTTCCATACATCTCTTCAAATTTGTCTAAGAGTTGTTTCTTCATAAATTTCCTCCATTAGTCTAGTGATGACCAAGCTAATTCGATTATATACTTGCTTTTCAAATAAAGAAAGTTGGAATTTCTACTTTCTTATATTTTGTGAAATTGTTCGAAAAAAAAGACCACATTTGTTGTCTACTATTCCAACAAATGTGATCCATTTTCTAATGTTCTTCTGTAATATGTTCGGTTCCCTGACCGATAATGCTTCGAACATGATCATCCGCCAATGAATAAAATACTGACTTGCCTTCTCTTCTGGACTTAACCAGACGATTCGCTTTTAGAATGCGAAGCTGATGAGAGACCGCAGATTGTGTCATTCCCAAGGTCTGCGCCATGTCGCAAACACATACTTCAGCTTCAAATAGCACATACAAAATGCGAATACGCGTAGAATCTCCAAACACTTTAAACAATTCAGCCAGATCATAGAGTGTATTTTCGTCCGGCATTGTATCCTCAACCACTTTGAGGCGATCTTCGTGAACACAGATTCCGTCACACTTTTCGATATCAATTAATTTATCATTTTCTGTCATACTATCACCTCTAAATCTTCTTGCAAAGCAGTGCACGAATCGCATTTAATACTGCGATTACCATAACTCCCACATCTGCAAAAATTGCCACCCACATATTGGCAATTCCGATTGCGCCTAAAAACAGACAAATCAGCTTTACGCCAATCGCAAAAATAATATTTTCCCGTACAATGCGCATGCACTTTTTCGCAATGCGAATTGCTTTTGCGACCTTAGCAGGATCGTCATCCATCAACACAATATCCGCTGCTTCAATGGCTGCATCGCTTCCCATCGCGCCCATTGCGATTCCCACATCTGCTCTGGTCAACACCGGCGCGTCATTGATTCCATCTCCAACAAAAGCAAGGATTTCTTTTTCGCTATGCTTTTGCTTTAAAAGTGTTTCTACCTTTTGTACCTTATCCTCAGGAAGCAGCTGTGCAAAATAACTGTCAATTCCCAACTCTTTTGCAACATGCTCGGCAACTTTTTTTGCATCGCCGGTCAACATCACACATTTTTGTACGCCTGCTTTTTTCAGGGATTCGATTGCTGATTTCGCATGCTTTTTCACACGGTCCGAAATCAGAATATAACCTTCATATTCGCCGTCAATTGCCAGATATACAAGTGTACCGACGCCATCACCTTTCTGATAATCTATGGCAAGTCGCTCCATCAGCTTATCATTTCCGACAGCAACACGCTTCCCGTCTACCAGTGCGGTAATCCCATTTCCGCCAATTTCTTCAACTTCTGAAACCTTATTCCTGTCAATTTCTTTTCCGTATGCTTTTTGCAGACTTTTTGAAATCGGATGAGATGAAAAGCTCTCTGCATGGGCAGCATAATAAAGAATTTCTTCTTTGTTAATCAAATGATTGTGATAAATTCCACTGACATCGAATACGCCTTCCGTCAATGTACCTGTTTTGTCAAATACCACATATTTGGTATCTGCCAATGCCTCTAGATAATTAGACCCCTTCACCAGCACACCGGCATTGCTTGCACCACCGATTCCCGCAAAAAATGTAAGAGGAATGCTGACCACCAATGCACATGGGCAGCTGATAACCAGAAAAATCAATGCTCTGTAAATCCAGTTTGTCCATGTGACAAGCCCCTGATACTGGCCCATCATCAATAAGACAAGTGGTGGCAGAATTGCAAGCGCCAAAGCGCCGTAGCACACCACCGGCGTATAAACACGAGCGAATTTCGAAATAAAACTTTCTGAGCGGCTCTTTAAAGAACTTGCATTCTCCACCATCTCCAAAATCTTAGATACAGTGGATTCCTCAAATTCTTTTTCGGTTCGAATGCGAAGAACACCTGTCATATTCACGCATCCTGAGATGACATTTTCGCCGACAAACACATCCTTCGGCAATGATTCCCCTGTGAGTGCAACTGTATTGAGCGTTGAATTACCTTCGACAATCACACCATCAATCGGAATCTTCTCACCCGGTTTTACCACAATGATGCTTCCGATTTCCACATCATCCGGATCGACTTCCTCGATTCCATCTTCTGTTTCTAAATTTGCCACATCCGGACGAATATCCATCAAATCAGAGATATTGCGTCGGCTCTTTCCGACTGCATAACTTTGGAAGAATTCTCCGATCTGATAAAAAAGCATAACCGCAATGGCTTCTGTGTAATCACCATTTTGATAAATTGCAATCGCCATTGCACCGACCGTTGCAATTGCCATCAGAAAATTCTCATCAAAAACCTGTCGATTGTAAATTCCCTTTCCTGCTTTTCGCAAAATATCATATCCAATCAGCAGATATACCGCGAAATATAAAACAAATCTAAGAATCCTTCCCCAAAGCACGGCTCCCGGAAATGGGATAAAAAACAAGATTATCATGCTGATCGATGCTATGATAATTCGCATTAACATCTTCTTTTGTTTCTTATTCATAGTTTTCTCTCACTCTAACAAATTATGACTCATTTGGACTTTTGCCTAAAAGAAAATTTCGCAATCATCCTCTACTTTTTTGCAGTTCTTTAATACCTCCTGCATCACTGAGTCCACATCAGCACCGTCTTCGAATTCTACTTTCATCTTAAGTGCCATGAAATTCACGCTTGCATTTGCTACACCTGCTGTATTCTTGGCAGCCTCTTCCATCTTATTTGCGCAATTGGCACAGTCCACTTCAATTTGATATGTCTTTTTCATTGTAAAAATCTCCTTTATTCTTTCAAAAATTTGTTTACGTTTCAACATATGAACAATCATTCATATGTTCATGCTTTGATTATATATGCTAAGCACAGGATGTCAATATCTCCGAGCAGAAAAATACAAAAAAATACAACATGACATTTGTTTTTCGTGTTAACATATCTTCATGGAAAATTATAAGATGATCATTCAATATGACGGCACACGATACAGTGGCTGGCAAGCACAAAAGGATACTCCGGATACGATTCAGGGAAAAATTGAAAATGTGCTCTCCTACTTATTTGAGCAACCAATCGAAATCAGCGGTAGCGGCAGAACCGATGCGGGAGTACATGCCCTCGGACAGGTTGCAAACTTCCATGCGCCCAAACGGGATACACAAGAAATCCTGTCTTATCTGAATGCGCATCTGCCAAAGGATATCGCGGTATTATCCGTATCAGAAGTGGATGAACGATTTCACAGCCGTCTGAGCGCCACCGGAAAGACCTACTTTTATCGCATTCACACAGGAACTGTTTCCAATGTATTTGAGCGAAAATTTATGTATGACTATCCGCTCCCATTGGATGTAAACCGTATGAAAAAAGCTGCATCTTATTTGATTGGTACCCATGACTTTAAATCCTTTTGCGGCAATAAGCGTATGAAGAAATCCACTGTTCGCACCATTTCTGCTATTGAATTCGAAGAAAAACCGGATGAACTGATCATCTCTTTCACCGGAAACGGATTTCTGATGAATATGGTTCGCATATTGACCGGAACGCTCATTGAGATTGGCGACGGTCGTCGCGATCCCGACTCGGTTCCGGAGGTTTTGCATGCACTGGATAGGGATGCCGCAGGTTATACAGCACCTCCACAGGGGCTATTTTTAAAAGAAGTCTACTACGACAAATAAGGCAATAAAAGAAAGCATGTTGCTTGCAACATGCTCGCGCCGAGCGCGGTTGCTGAAGGCAACATATTCCCATCGCGCGAGTGCGCATCCATAGCGGAGCGCTTTTATATAATAGGAAATCCGATGGGATTTCCTATTATATAAAAAGGTTCGGAACTCTTTTGTCCCGAACCTTTTGTTTGAGTTATGAGTTTTAATTTTTAGCGATCAGCTTTCATGCAAGTTGCTACAATTCGAAGGATATTGACAGCGCAATACTGTAAATCCCCCTTCGTAATCTGATATCCGTCCAGCTCTTTTTGTGTATGAACCGCTTCTACAATATCATCCACATTCTTTTGGCAGCCCGGCATCTGAAGATCATTTGCTGCCTTAATGCATCCGGTAGATGCGGAAATTGGATAAACCGGATCATACTTTCCGCAAAGCTCTTTTACATATTGTGATGTAAACCAGTCTGTCATGACAAAGCCATCAAATCCCCACTCATCTCGCAACATGCTCTGCTGCAAATCATAACTGTTTGCAGTATGTTCGCCATTTAAAAGATTATAGGAAGACATTACAGACATTGGTTTTGATTCTCGTACCGCATACTCAAATCCATTTAAATAAATCTCGCGCAATGTCTGCTCATTCACATGTGCATTGGAGAAATATCGATTTTCTTCCTGATTATTGACTGCAAAATGCTTAATACAGGTTCCCTTTCCCGGAACGGATTGCACACCGCAGGTCATAGCTGCCGCAATAGTTCCGGCAATATACGGATCTTCTGAATAATACTCAAAATTTCTTCCGCAAAGCGGATTTCTGTGAATATTCATTGCCGGGGCAAGCCAAATATCAACATGGAAATGCTCCATCTCTCCTCCAATCATTCGGCCCACCTGCTTCACGATTTCCGTATTCCAACTCATCGCCAATGCCCAGCCGATTGGAATCGCCGTACAATATTGGAAATATTCTTTTTCCTCTGCGGATGGCCCTTCAATCGTTGCACCCGTATTCAATCCGCCTAAGGACTCTTCCTGTCTTACCAGCTTGCCTGATGCATCTACGATAAAATGCGGAACCAAACGAAGACCCGCCGGTCCATCAGCCAGCGCAAGACCTCTGATGCCTCTTGTCTCTTCTAACTTTGCAGAAGTATCTCCTGCAGCACCCGGGACCTTCGTAGAAGCACTTCCGATTACTTCTCCACCCGTTCTGGCAGTTCCGACACATAAGTCCGCCATTTCCTCTACGGTCAGTTGTGCAACCAAATCCTCCATGGAATATCTTCCTGAAATCACGTCCTCCATACGAATCGGATTGGACACAGAAGGCTTTAATTCTTTTCTTACACCCTGATATTGATGCTGAATTGCTACGATTTCATTTAAATCAATTGTGAAATCAACTTCGCCTTCGTATGGTGCAATTTTTGCACGTTTGACATTCATAGATTCATCCATAGCGAAAAGTGCTTTGCACTGCTCCGTCACCATATCCACATCAACTGCTGCAACTGCTGCAACTTGAGTATTCTTCGAAGAATTACCAACGCGAAATACATATTTTCCTGCAGTCAAAATCCATGCAGATTTCGCTTCACTATAAGCAGACAATCTGTGAATCGGAATCTCAACCGTCAAAATCTGCTCCTCGGCCGGCTGTAAACATTTAGTCTTTTGATATCCAACCAATTTCTGGAAAGGAATTGCACCATCGCCCTGTGGTTGTGATACATAAATCTGTACAACTTCCTTTCCTGCTACAGAACCTGTATTTTTTACTCTAACAGAAAGCACAATCTCATTATGCTTCTGGCAAACAGATACTGTTTCCATTTCAAAGGTCGTGTAGGACAGACCAAAACCGAATTCATAAAGCGGTTCCACATCAAAACTGTCAAAATAGCGATATCCCACATAGATACCTTCTTCATAATATTCATCATGAACATTTCCATTATTAAAGCTGAAGGTTGCCGAATTTGGATAATCCTGATATTTCTTTGCCCAGGTATCCGTTGTCTTGCCGGATGGATTCACCTTTCCCAGCAAAACATCCGCCAGCACATTTCCACCTATATTTCCAAGTTGTGACATTAATACAATTGCATTAAGTCCCTTCATTCCACAAACTGCAGACAAATCCATAACGCCACCGATATTCAATACAAGAATGGTATTTTTGTACTGTTCACTCAGGGTGCGAATGTTTTGGATTTCGCTGTCATACAAATAATAATCTCCGGCTTCCGCCTTTCTGTCTCCGCCCTCACCTGAATTTCTGGAAATCACATAGATTGCAGTGTCGGCTTCTGATGCCTTAAGCTGTGCTTCTGTTATAATAGGAGGAATTGGTTCCGCCTTTTTATTATCGAAGTTTGCAACAAAGATTGGACATCCATGCTCTTTTGCATAAGCTTCACATAATTTTGTATGAGCCGCATCATTTTCTGCAATTGCAGCCTCTAAACAATCAAACCAATCTCCACTGACAAGTGTAAATCCGGCCTCTTTTAATCCCTCATCAATATTTACTACACTTCGGGAATTCACATCTCCCGATCCTGTTCCCCCCTTTACCGTATAGCGTGCTCCGGTTCCAAATAAAGCCACCTTGCCAGGCTCCTGAATCGGAAGTGCTCCGTCATTTTTAAGCAATACGACACATTCTCCCGCCAATTGTCTGGAAAGTGCCATATTATCAAGTTCTCTCTTTGATATCTCGTTTGTTGTATCTGCAAAATATTGCATATAATTATCCTCCATAATCACTCATTTACTCAATCAGATTAACATATTCATGTAAAAAAAAATTGTCAATTTCCGACTTATTTTTGCATTTTTCTGGATTAAAAAAGGGGGGAGCTTCATTGAATTAACGCATTAAGAGTGCTATAATCCAAAATTATAAACTAAGAAAGGAAAAACCAATGGGAAATCCATTTCGTAAAATCGGTGCATTTGTCGACGAGAACCGACATTTGTTCATCTTATTATATTTTATTGTATATCTAATATGGTTTACTCTCATTGAGAAGCATATCACCGCAAATTTTCATATCATCCATACACCGATTGATGATTTGATTCCATTTTGTGAATATTTTGTAGTCCCATATGTGCTTTGGTTTGCATATATAGCCTGGGGAATTCTATATTTTGGCTTTCGCAATGTGGACGAATTCTTTAAGCTTTGTATGTTTTTGTTTACCGGTATGACGCTGTTTTTAGTGATTTCAACGGTATATCCAAACGGACATTATTTGCGTCCGACTTATTTTACACATCACAATGTGTTTACACAATTATGCAGTATCATTTATAAATCCGATACAGCGACCAACCTTTTTCCGAGTATTCATTGCTATAATTCTTTAGGTGTTCATTTTGCAGTCATGACCAGCCGCGAATTCAGGCATAATAAAGTCGGTCGCTTTATTTCCCTGATTCTATGCATCAGCATTATTCTTGCCACCATGTTTATCAAGCAGCATTCCTGCTTTGATGTCATTACAGGAATTATGCTTGCCGCAATTATGTATCATTTGGTTTATGTCCAGGACATCTTCCGACGCAAGCCAAAAACACCGGGAAAGCTTGCTCATGGAACAATGGAAAAGAAATAACAAAAGTCCGCAGATTTTGCGGACTTTCTTTATGTCGTGATTTTTTATGTTGTAATATGCACATTCATCCAGGAAAGCAAATCTGCATATACGTTTTCTTTATCCGTCTCATTTAAAATCTCATGGCGATCATTCTCATATAATTTGTAAGTAACATCCTGACTGCCACTTTCCACGAACAAATCATAAACTTTTTTGACACCGATTCCATTATTTCCAACCGGATCATCCTGCCCTGATACGATAAACAACGGAAGTTTGTTTGGCACTGCCTTAATATTCTCGTAATTACAAGAACATTGTACAGCCTGAAACAACCCCTTATATCCGTTGAGTGTAAACATATAAGTGCACTTTGGCTCATTGTAATACCATTTCACAATTTCAGGATCCTTCGTCAACCAACTGTTTGTCGGATCCTTTCCTGTCAAATCATATCTCTTATATGGCTTGTCAAAAGATAATCCTGCCACAAATTTGCTGACATAATGCCAATTATGAAGCTTTGCCAGAAAGCCTACCACTTTAAATCCAAGTTTCGTAGTTTTCTCAGGAATATAACCGGTTCCCATGATAATGGCTCCGCGCAGATGATCATTGTGCTGCGCCAGATAGCTTCTTAAGATATAAGATCCCATGCTATGGCCAAGCATAAAATATGGTGTATCCGGATACTCTTCCTGAATCATGGTACGAAGCGCATGCACATCCGCAATCAAAAGCTTAAGCGGATCCGGTTCTCCAAAATATCCCCATTCAGACTGATCTGTAACTGAATCGCCGTGGCCTAAATGATCATGTCCTACAACCATATAGCCCTGCTCTGTGAGAAATGTTGCAAAACGATCATAGCGCTCTACAAATTCCACCATTCCATGTACAATTTGCAAAATAGCCTTCACTTCTCCCTTTTCAGGCATATGTCTGACCGCATGAATGGTTGTTTTTCCATCTGATGACGGAAATGTAAATATTTCTTTCATGTATCAAAATCCTCCCCCGAATATTCTTAAACTATTTTGATTTGGTCATATCAACAATCGGACTGAATGCTTCAGTAATCTCATTGATTTCCTTTTGCTGTAATTCTGCTTCCGACAAAACATCATCCAATTGAAGACGATTGCGTGCTTCCATGCGATCCACTTCAGCTTCCGCATCATGAAGTAAAGTTACAGTTTCAATCAATTGCGCATAAACACCGATTGGCGCAGTCTCTTTATTCTTCTTTCCCTGTTTGGAAAGTTCATTTAAATCCTTCATAATCTTCGAAACTGCTACATTATTATCTTTTAACAGATTGATTAATACATGGATTGTCTCCTCCATGATGCCAACCTGCTTTTGAGATTCCTCAAATTTGACCAGCAAATCTCTTACGGACTTATCATAATTGGATGCATACTCACGAATCGATTCTGCGGATGAGACAAACTGTTTGCCCACATCTCCCATACGGCCTGCATCAATTGCAGCATTCAATGCCAAAACGCTCATCTGCTTTGAATATTCTGCCATCACCTTGAGTTCGCGAATATTATCCATATACTCTTTCTTCATAGAATCTGCATATTCACTTAAGGTTTTAGAAGGATCCGTAAAATGCTTATTATTATCCACAGCTTTTAAGCTGTTTTCGGAAACCTTTCCCAATTTTTTCAAAAAATCATCCTGCGCCTCATCCCATGCTTTTGCATCTTCCGCTGCTACGGTCATAGTCTCATGAAGTGCACTCAGAAGCTTTCCGTTTTCGGAAAGAATCGCACCGGATGCATCCAGATTTTCTGAAATCTGCTGCAAATCATTTACCATATGCTGTGCAGAGGTTTCGTATTCTTGCTTGTTTGATTCAAACATTGCAGCATTCGCTGCCACCTTTGCATAGATTTCATCCTTGTACTCTAACTCCCGTGAGAGGCTCTCGATTTTTTCTAAATTTTCTTTGTTTTTGCTACCAAACATAATGACACCTGTCTAAAGATTTTTCACAACAATTATACTTTATCATACATACCTTTATTTTGTAAGGTATCTGCCCTATTTTTCTACGAAAATACAAGGCAAAAATACATCATTTCACTTACAGATAATACTTGATTTCCAGTTGCACATGAGGTCCGTTATAATCATTGATTTTCGGGCTGTATATCACAGATAAACTGATAGAATTTGCGTTTCCCTTCAAAGCCTTTTCCACTTCGGAATCGCCGAACTTTTCTCGCAAGAATGTAAGTAATTGATCTGCCTGTGTGAAACTGATTCCATCTACGGTGACACCTTCTTTATCTCGCAACATCAGTTTAATCACATTGCGGTTTTTTCCCATAATGCGAATTCCATCCACGGATAATTGGTGTGCTCCAAACAACGGTCCACTGTTTTCATTTCCAAAGGGTTCTAAAACACTCAGCTGATTTACAAAATCCACTGTCACATAACGAAGATCCGGACAGGCATCTAACATCACAACTTCTGTCTCATCATCCACAGAAATCGGACAATCCTCATTGATCACCCTGCGAAATTCTTCGATTCTTGACTCCTCTATTGACAATCCGGCAGCCTTTGGATGCCCGCCGAATTTCAAAAACAAATCCTTATGCTTTGCCATTTCCTCCGAAAGTGAGTATTCATCGATGGAGCGCGCAGAACCTTTGATGCTTTCCTCACCCTTTGTCAGGATAAATGTTGGACGGTAGTAGCGCTCCCGAATTCTGCCTGCGATAATTCCTGCGATACTTTCATGTACATTTTCCAAATAAAGCACGAGCACCGGGTCGCGGTCGTAATCTCCTTCTTCGTAAATCCGAATGGCTTCCTCCACGCCTTCATTTGTCATATCTTTTCGCTCTTCATTCATCGTCACCAGTTCGCTTGCGATTTTTGTCGCAGTAATCGGATTGTCCGTCAAAAACAGTTCCAGCGCCCTTGAAGCCGTATCCAGTCGACCGGTGGCATTGATGCATGGTCCAAGTACAAAACCAAAATGATATGCCTTAATCTCCTTGTCCGTAAGTTCGCATTGATGAATCAACGCGCGCATTCCAAGATTTTTGGTATTGCAAATTGCTTTCAGTGCAGCCTTTACCATGACACGGTTCTCGCCTTTTAATGGCATGATATCACCGACAGTTGCAAAGCCTACATATTCGATAAAATCATTGATTTCATCTTTTGGTATTCCAAATCTCTCATAGACAATGGAAAGCACTTTCCAGGCCACTGTCGCGCCGCAGATTTCTTTGAAAGGATACGCATCATCCGATCGATGCGGATTGACCACCGCATCCGCACTGGGAATTCCAAGCGTCACCTGATGATGATCCGTCACCACCACAGTCATCCCATATTCTTTTGCCATTGCAATCTCTTCGATAGCTGAAATTCCGTTGTCGCATGTGATGATACAATCCACTGAATCAGCCTTCGCTTCCTCAATCAAATGACTGTTTAACCCATATCCGTCATTAATACGATGTGGGATTTGCACAGAGACATTTGCGCCCACCCGTTGAAGTCCTTTCACCAGGATAAAGGAGCTCATCACACCATCGATATCATAATCCCCAATGACACGAATATGCTTTCCCTGGCGGATCTGCTGTTCTATGAGTTCTGCAGCCAAATCCGCATCCGTCAAAAGATGCGGATCTCCCAGTGTATCGAGATTCCCTGAAAGAAAGTTTTGCATTTGCTCCTCGGTTTCTACTCCTCGGTTTCGCATGATGCGTGCAATCATTGGGTTGATTCCAAACTTTTTCCCTATTTCTTCATAATTGCCGCCGATACGGCGCTCTTTAAAAATTCTTTTATGTTCCATATATTATTATCTTTCCATTTCAACACTTTGCTTAACATATCTATTGTACGCAAATACACTCCATTTTTAAAGTCCTTTAAATTAATGCTACTACCTGTGCAGGCTCCATGCACTTTATTGACGGATTTTGTTTTACAACCACGCCAACATTCCCTCTTCCCGCACAAGGGCTCGCTGCGCAAAATTGCACCAACGTGTTTCGCTTCTTCTATTACCGAATTTTTCTTCTCCGGGGTATCCGGGCCGATATTTCTAGCCGCCTCACAGTCATGAGTCCACGATTGAAGTATTTCAATCAGCAACAGGTCTTTGTAGTTTATGATTTGTGCAGGCTCCATAGACTTTGTTGGCGGATTTTGCTTTGCAACCGCGCCAACATTCCCTCTTCCCGCACAAGGTCTTGCTGCGAAAATTGCACCAACGTGTTTCGCTTCTTCTATTACCGAATTTTTCTTTCTCCGGGGTATC
>SVFB01000069.1 GCA_015057085.1 Lachnospiraceae bacterium | reverse complement strand
TTATTTCACTAAGTTCACTCCGATTCACCCGGGAATCCTTTAGATGAGAAGTACATATACGACAGTTTTTGGTGTCCGCCAACCATAAAACTTTTTTCAAAATTGTACAGGCATTCAAAAGACATATGTCAATCAGGATGCGAGCTTTTGCATATATGAAAACCAAAATATTCTTGCAAAGTGAAGGGGGTACCGGGTCTATGGGCTGAGGATGTTTATCATAATACAGACTGTGAATGGTAACAAAAAATGTGCAAATGTTGGCGGAATCCGGAGGGATAAACGTGGCTTATAGAGAATTGGGACTATTGAAAAGCAACAGAAAGTTATGCTAATATAACGAGCGTTAGCAATAGCAAACAAACGTTAGAACGGACAAATATCGCAAAAGCGAGTATGAAATATGAAAGATAATTGGAGAAAAATTGCAAATAAAGTTTGCGGCATTGTATTGAGTGTGATGGTGCTTGGCTTAAGCGGATGTGGGAAAACCGCTGTGGCATCAACCACCTCACAGGAGGTTGTGGCGGAGGATGTTGCATATACACAGGACATCGAAGCAATGGATACGGTGATGTCGCTGACTGCGTACGGACCAAACGGGGAAGCAGCAGTTAAGGCTGCAATTTTAGAGATTGAGAGATTGGATGCGCTTTTGTCCACTGGAGACGAACAAAGCGAGGTCTATCAAATCAATCATGCAGGTGGCGGAACCTTATCCGATACCACTGCAGAATTATTGCAACGCTCAATCGAACTGTATGAATCCACAGGAGGACTGTTCGATATCGCAATTTATCCGGTGATGGAAGCGTGGGGCTTTACGAACCAGCAATACCAGGTTCCGGATTCTGAAGAATTAACACAGCTGTTAGCATTGGCTGATGTTTCAAATCTTGTCTATGATTCTAAGACAAAAGAAATGTTCTTTACGCAAAATGGTATGGCCATTGATTTTGGTGGAATCGCGAAGGGATATACTTCTGCGAGAATCATGGAAATCTATCAGGAATATGGTGTCACCAGCGGACTGGTCAGTCTTGGTGGAAATGTGCATGTTCTGGGTACCAAAGTGGATGGATCACTTTGGCGAGTCGGTGTACGAAATCCTAGTGATGAAAATGGATATCTCGGGGTGATTTCCGTGGAGGATTGTGCGGTAATCACCTCAGGAGGATACGAACGATATTTTGAAGAAGATGGTGTGACTTATCATCATATCATCGATCCGCGTACCGGTTATCCGGCAGACAGCGGAGTGACTTCTGTGACCATTGTCAGCAAAGACGGGGCCTTGGCAGATGGGCTTTCCACGGCATTGTATATTATGGGCGTGGAAGAGGCGATTTCCTATTGGAGCGCCCATAGCGAGGAATTCGGATTTGTCATTTTTGATGGAGAGAAAGTTTATGTGACAGAAGATTTAAAAGATCAATTTGGGGAATCAGATTACGAGATCGAAATCGTAACATGTGAAAAGTAGGGAGCATCAGACGAGGATGAAAAACTTTTGGGAAAAACTAAAACCATATATGCCGCTTTTATCTGTCATTATGGTGATTGTCTGCGGTGTGACATCGGTCCTTAGCTATACACCTGCAGTCTATGAATTGACAGAGAGGCTGGAGGCAGAGGAACTGGATACAACAGAATCTGCGGCGGATACAGAAGTGGTTGAAATTGAAGAACTTCCTGAGAAAGAGAATGCAGAACCGGCGGGGGATGCAACCGTGGAAGAAGTGGTTGAGGATGGAGTATATGAGGATGGCGTCTACTATGGAAACGGAACCGGATTTGCTGGAGAAATCACAGTGAAAGTCACCATCGAAGATGGAAAGATTGCCGCAATCGAAGTAGTCAGTTTCGCCGATGGAGCAACTTATATCGAAAAGGCGAAAAGCCTGCTTTCAGCCATCATCGCTTCACAAAGCACAAATGTGGATACTGTTTCCGGTGCGACTTATAGTTCTTCCGGATTGATTAAAGCTGTACGCGCTGCATTAAAGAAAGCCTTAAAAGATGACAGCAAGACAGCAGAGTTAGATGAAGCTGAAGATGATGACGAGTCTGAGACGAAGAATGACGACGAAGTCATAGATACAAGTCTGAAGTTAGACGGTGAATACAAAGACGGAACCTATGTGGGAACGGGCACCGGTTATTTAGGTGGCACTACCACGGTGAAAGTCGTCATCAAAGGGAACAGAATCACAGCGATTACAGTGGTAAGTTATCAGGATACCGAAAGCTTCTTTGCAATGGCAAAAGATACGATTATCAATGCCATCCTTGCAAAGCAGGATACCGATGTGGATGCAGTGACCAATGCCACTTTTAGTTCAAATGGAATTAAGTCTGCCGTAGCGAATGCACTTTCGAAGGCAGCAGTTTCAGAAAGCGACTCAGAATCCGATTCAGAATCAGACTCAGAATCAGACTCAGACTCAGAATCGGATTCAGAATCAGATTCCGAATCCAATTCAGAATCAGATTCAGAAGCTGAGGAAGAAGAGACCGGAACGCCATATGTATACGAAAACCTATCTGCATGGGTGGCTTCCAGCGGAAGCTTCAGCACTTATGCGTTGTATCTGGATGTGGCAATTCTAAATGGAAAAGTAAAATCCGTAGTGCTTTCCGAAAAGAATAAATACGGCGGAAATAATAACAATAAAACCTATACAGAATTTGCTTTGAGCGGTTTGCTTAGCTTGATGTATAACAAGACAACCATGTCGAGTGTGGATACAATCTCAGGCGCAACCTATAGTTCTCAGGCAATCTTAACCATCGTTCAAAAAGCGTTGGATGAATATGCAACCAATCCGCCTGTAATCGAAGAGACGGAAGAAGCAGAAGAAACGGAAAATACAGAAAATACGGGGAACTAGATTCATGCGAGATATGATAGTAAGATGCGCCACTGTGATACTGATGATAGGCGCGATTTGCTTTTATAATCAGCAGACAAAGCTGCATTTGAATGCGGATGCGATAGCCAAGGCAAAGGTGGATGCGCAAAACGAGGAAATAGAAGCACAAAACCGAGAAATTCTTGCGGCACAGGCCGCCTCCGGAGAGGTGGAAGCCCTTTATACACCGGGAACTTATGAGGGTGCTGCGCAGGGATTCGGCGGCGAGATTCAGGTCGCTGTAACAGTCGATGAGTTTTCGATTATATCCATCGAAATCTTATCCGCAAATGGAGAGGATGGTGCATATTTTGCCACTGCCAAAGCCATTGTGGATGACATATTAGAAGCGCAAAGCTCCGGTGTCGATACCATTTCCGGGGCTACCTTCAGCAGTACCGGAATCAAAAATGCAGTCACGCTTGCCCTTCAGGAAGCAAAAAATAAATAGGATTGGGAAACTTGAAGTGAAAATATTTGGGAAATCATTAAATAGAAAACAGGAGATGAATCTACGCGCCGGGGTCAGAGCGTTGATTCAAGTCATCTTTTTTATCCTGGCGCCGTCCATTTTTACATCAGCCTTTTCCGGGGTGAAATATTTATTCACCACCATTGGAATGCGTGAGATTGTGGAAGTGAATGCGTTTATTAAAGTCTTATTGGGGCTCTTGCTCTATACCATTATTTTTGGACGATTCTTCTGCGGATATGCATGTGCATTCGGCAGCATGGGGGATTTGTTTCGCTATGCATATAAAAGTTTTTGCAAGAAATTAAAAAAGAAGCCGATTTCGATTTCGAAGAAAGTGACACCGGCTTTAAGATATATCAAATATATTGTGTTATTTGCCATTGTTCTGACATGTTTCCTGGGCGCCTATGGAAAGACCGCAGGTTATAGCCCTTGGGATGTGTTTTCGATGATGCGTGCCGGAAACTTTGCCTTTTCCAATTATATTCCGGCACTTGTATTGCTTGTACTGATCATCATAGGAATGTGTCTGGAGGACCGCTTTTTCTGTCGGTTTCTCTGCCCGATGGGCGCAGTCTTTTCGATGATGCCAATCCTGCCGTTTTTTACAATCACACGCAAGCGTGAGAATTGTATTAAAGGATGCAACGCTTGCAACAATAACTGTATTGCGGACGTGCAATTGGCAGATAGCGATAAGTACGAAGTGCGTGGAGAGTGTTTCCAGTGCAATAAATGTGTAGGAGTGTGCCCGAAACAGAACATCCATACGAAGATTCCAAAGTTGCGTGGATACGAAATCTGGTTTGTGGCTTTGCGCGCATTGATTCTGTTTGCTTTTATGAAAGCATTGGGAATTTAGGAAAAGGCTTTTTATTTGGTTGATGGTTAGTTGGCGCTAACTATTAATAGATGTAACTATTTATAATATCAAATTTCAATAGGAGGATGATATGAAATTACAAAAGTTAAACCTGTCTAAAGTATTAGCAGGAACTCTTGCAGCCGCAACGGCCTTTACCGCGATGCCGGTTCAGTCTTTTGCCGGTGAAGAGACATATGTTTACGGGTACTTAAATGTGCCTTATGATGTGTTCTATGAAACTTATATGAGTCTTGATAATGCTACAAATACTTCTACGTTAAATGCAGCATTGAATGTAGACACAAACGAGGATTTAAATCTTGATGCAGTTTCAACTGCAACTACAAATAAGTTTAAATCAACATCACTTGCAGCAGGAACTTACAATGATGGAACAAACATTAAAGGTGTTACCTTGCCGGTTCGACTTACAGAAGAAGATGCAGCAGCGCTTGCACAAAGAGTGTCTTCTGATGAACTTACTGTAAACAATGATTATTATTTCGTTGCATCAGAGGCAGAATTGACATCAAGTGCCTTTGTTGATTATACAGAGAATGAATCTTTAAGCAGTGATGACTTTGCAATCAGTGCAATGGATGCTTCTGAAAATACGAACCAATATCTTGGAATTGATGATTTGACTTATACAAGCAGCTATGGTGATTATCAGATTACAATTACCGGACTTAGCACTTCTAAAGGGTTACAGGTCGGGGAAGATGAGTATGTAGCTACAACTGTATACGGTGCAATCATTAATACTTCAGATAATGGACATTATGCTATGACAGCACTCGAAAATCTCTGGTTTGGTACAAAAGTTGCCAATGTGGAAATTGCATTTTCTGTTCCGGACGGACGCCAGTTGACAAACCATGGCGGTGCAAAATTTGTTCAGATGCAGGGACTTGATGGCGCAACCATTTCGTCAATCACTTTGATTACAAGTTTAGGTGTGCTGATAGTGGAGGATACTCAGGAATTAAATGATTATACTCCGACTCCAAATCTCTTTGCTTATATGGTAGGAGATGAGTTGATCATCAACGGTTATCCGATTAGCAATGCTGACACAACCGTTACCATTAGCGGAATGTTGGATGCAGAAGAAGTGACCTTTGGAGAGCCGGATGGAAACGGATATGTAAGTGCAACAGTTGCACTTCCTGTAGAACCGGAGATGGGAACATCCTATACCGTTGTTCTCGAATCAGAAGGACACGGACCAATCTATACTTCTGCGGCTTTGTTTGCAGATGAAAATCTGTATGGAATTTTAGGATACTGGTATGGCAAAATTGCAAAGCTTGTAAGTGTGACTGATGCCGGAGCAGCAAATTATACTATGTATGTAGAGCACAGAGATGAAGCTGCCGCACTTTTGGCAGAAACAAATCCAAACTCTTATGAGGTAAAGTCCTTAATTGCTGAGATTAAGAGCATGGTTGCAGGAGCAATCGGAACCACAGGAAGTATTTCGGCTGCAAGTTTAACAGATAAGAAGTTGTCTGTGACAGTTGCAGATTTCGACAAATTATATAATCCGACATATGCATTGACCTACAAATCAGGTCGCAGCACCGTAACACTTGCATCCGGAAGCTTAACTTCCAATGTCATTACCATCGGCGCAACTCCAACTACAGGTACAAGCTACACCTTAACCGTATCCAGTGATAATTATACTGATGCAGTTACAACAGTCGTAGCAACTACAACACCGGTTGTAACAGTAGCGGATAAGACTGCAACTTACACAGGAAGCGCTATTTCTGTAGCAGATGCAACCATTTCAAATGTAGCTGATGATGCAACAGGATTCACAACTACTTATACTTACTACACAAATGCAGCATGCACAACCAAGACATCTAAGTCAAACAGTGGTGCAGCATCCGCAGGTGCAGCCCCAGTCAATGCCGGAACCTATTATGTGAAGGCAACCGTTGCAGCAAATGGAAATTACAATGCAGCTACATCAGATGCAGCAACCCTTGTAATCAACAAGGCAAACTTAACTGTGAAATTGACTGCGAAATCAGCAACTTATACAGGAAAGGCAATTTCTGTAGCAGCAGCAACAATTTCAAATGTTGTAGATGGTGCAACAGGATTTACAAAGACCTATACTTATTACACAAATGCAGCATGCACAACCAAGACTTCTAAGTCAAACAGTGGCGCAGCATCCGCAGGTGCAGCACCGGTTAATGCCGGAACCTATTATGTAAAGGCAACCGTTGCAGCAACTACAAATTACAATGCAGCAACATCTGCAGCAGTTAAGCTTGTAATTAAGAAAAAGACTCCAACCGTTAAGGTTGCCACCACTTCTAAGACAATCTCTTACAGCAAGGTGAAATCAGCAGCTCAAAGCTTCAAGATTGGTGGTTCTGTAACAGGAAACGGAACAATTACTTACAAGAAGACTTCAGGAAGCTCTAAGATTACAATCAATGCCAAGACCGGCGCTGTAACTGTAAAGAAGGGAACCGCAAAGGGAACCTACACCATCAAGGTAAAGGTATCTGCTGCAGCAAGCACAAATTATGCGGCAGCTTCTAAGACAGTTACCATTAAGGTTGTGGTAAAATAAATTTACTGATACAATCATTTTAGTTTTTTAGAAATCATAAACGAGGGAGGGATGCAAATGAAACTTAATATTCACAAGATGACCTCCCTCGCTTTATTGTCTACAATTGCCCTGACAATATTTGTATTGGAGTCAGCGATTCCCACACCGGTTCCGGTTCCGGGAATCAAGCTTGGACTTGCAAATATCGTAACTTTATTTGTAATCAAGAGGATGGGCACAAAAGAGGCCGCACTTGTGCTGTTTGTGAGGATTGTGTTATCGACAGTGATTGCAGGGCAGGCGGTTTCTTTTTTATACAGTATCTGCGGAGGCGGCTTGTGTCTGATTGTGATGGGGCTTGTGAACCTGTTTCTTCAAGGTCATGGAATCTTTATTACCAGCATCTTCGGAGCAATCGCACATAATATTGGTCAAATCTTAGCAGCCTTTTTGGTGCTTAGGATGACGGGAATTTTGGCATATGTGCCATTTTTGCTCATCAGTGGAATCATCACAGGACTCTTCACCGGAGTGGCTGCATATTTTGCGGATCGATATATTCCGAAGCAGTTTGCATCAGAGACACGATAAAAGAGGTCAAGAAAAGTTAATCTTTTTTTGCTCTCTTTTTTTTATTTGCAAAAAGAAAGAGATTAAAAATGGTCATCTTTTTGAAAAATTAGGATGACTATTTGAAAGATACTTTATCGGCCCATGATTATAATTAAATTATCTCGTGAGTGAGACTTGAAACATAAAGGAGGCAACCATGGGCTTTGCAATGAGAATGAACTTCGTGGATGTGGTCGTAGACAACAGCCTGAAGCATTATGATGTGAATGGAAAAAGAATGGGATATCAATTTGATATTCGTTTGAGTTATTACAGAGGACATTTTTTATCAGTCATCGATGAATTTGCAGTGAAAGTAGATGGGGAACCTGTCCCGAATGAAATGATTAAGCTCTGTATCAATGGGAAGGAATTCAGTCCAATCGAATTCGATAAATGTTATACAGAATTCTGGCAGGTGATTGAGCCGGCCACCATTCGAGTGTTTTACCCGGGCGGATTATCGGATGGCGCACATGATATCGATGTGACGCTGATGTTTCGCTCTCCTTACATGCCGATTGGTCCAAACCATATGTATATGCCGGTGGACAGCAGCGGCAGCAAGCGTTTGGAAATCACGAAATAGGGAGGCGGAAATTATGGCAAAGATTAAAACCGGAATTACACTTTTCTCCTTGGGAACACCTTATTTGAAGGGAGAAATGGATTTAGAGGAACTGATAAAAGCGGCCGCAGATATGGGCGCTGAGGGATACGAAATTGTAGCATCACAGATGATTCCATCTTATCCCCATGTGTCGGATGCGTTCATCGAATTCGTCAACCGATGTAAAGAGAAATACGGAATCGGTCCAATCTGCTACGGCGCAAACATGGATCGTGGAATGTTAAAGGATAGAGATTTGACAGAAGATGAGATGGTAGCCCGTGCAATCACGGATATCATTTCTGCAAATCGATTAGGTTGCAAAGTTATGAGAGAGCAATTTTTGCTCTCACCGAGTGGTTTGGCTCGTATCGCACCATATGCTAAAGCCTATGATGTAAAAGTTGGAATCGAAATTCACAATCCCGAAAGTCCAATCACACCGGCCATTATGGAATACAGAAAAGTCATAGAAGAGACAAAGAGCAATTACATCGGCTTCATCCCGGACTTTGGATGTTTTGCAACCAAGCCAAACAAACCATACTGGGATCGTGCACTTGCAGCAGGCGCGACGGTAGAGCAATTAGAGCGCTGCGCACAGCTTCGCTATGATGAGGTGCCGATGGAAGAAGCGATGAGAATCATGGAACCGGAAGCACAAAAGTGTCCGGCGCTGAATGAAGCATTAAACAGCATGTACGGATTTGTGCAATTCAAAAAAGATTGCAAAGCGGAATTGGAAGGCTTAAAAGAGATTATGCCATATTGTTTCGAAATGCATGGAAAATTCCATTATTGCGATGAGAATAATCATGAGGTATCGATTCCGTACGAAGAAATCATACCAGTCATTAACGAAACCGACTTTGAGGGTTATATTGTTACTGAATACGAGGATGAAGGCGGATATGATTGCATCGAACAATGTTCGCGTCAGATAAAATTAGTAAAGAGTCTGATATAATTGCACCGTTAGGAACTGCAGCAGTTTGTCGAATAAATAGAAGGAGAATTAAAATGGATAATAAGCAGATTGTACTGGATTTTTATGAGCACGTTTTTAACAATTGGGATATTTCCTATGTGGATGCACATATGAAGGATGATTACAAGCAGCACTCTGCCGGCGTAAAGGACGGAAAAGAAGGCTTTATGGAATTCATTACAGAGTTTGTAAAGAAGGAACCGCATGCCGATGTAGTAAAAGCAATTGCAGAGGATAATCTGGTTTGCATGTTCTTTAAGTGCAGCTTCAAAGATGGTACCGTGGCGAAGGTGTTTGATCTCTATCGCCTTGAGGATGGCAAGTTAGCAGAACATTGGGACAGTGTAATGCGTGTTGACAACATCGAGGCCGCTTCCGGTAACGGTCACTTTTAATACCCTCCCCTTACACAGAGCCCGCAGCAGTCGCCGCGGGCTCTTTTTGTGCCCCACCTACCGCCTTGCCGCCCCGCCCTCCACCGATTCCGCCGCCATGATTTGTGCAGGCCCATAGACTTCAATCGGATTTTGATTTGCAACCAACGCCAGCCCCCTCTTCCCGCACAAGGGCTCGCTGCGCAAAATTGCACCAACGTGTTTCGCTTCTTCTATTACCGAATTTTTCTTCTCCGGGGTATCCGGGCGGATATTTCTAGCCGCCTCGCAGTCATAAGTCCTTTGAAGTATTTCGATCAGCAACCGGTCTTTGTAGTATTTGATATGTGCAGGCTTCATAG
>SVFB01000068.1 GCA_015057085.1 Lachnospiraceae bacterium | reverse complement strand
GTTACAATCTCCGACTGAGATAAACGCTCCGCGAGGATGCGCAGAGATTTGCATATGAAATATGTCAGCTACGCTGACGCAAATCTCGCGCCAAGTCTCGCGAGCGAGACTTAAATTTTAGGAAGACGAGGGGACGAGGAAACAATGAAGGATTTTGTAACAGAAAAGATTCAATCAACAAATCAGAAGTATTTGAGTCGTTTCTTAACGGAGCAAGCACCTGCAAAATTGGAAAAGCAGCTTGAGGAAATGAATTGGACATATCTTGATATGATTCATGACCGCGAAGCAAAGAGAGGAACTTTCTCTCCATTAACAGCAATGGAGCTTTCAGAAGTGGAAGCAAAGAAAGATGAATTCTACAAAACCGGACTTGAGGCAATCAAGCAGTGCAAGGTTGGTGCAATTCTTTTGGCAGGCGGACAGGGAACACGTCTTGGATTTAACAAGGCAAAAGGAATGTTCAATGTCGGATTGACAAAGGAGCTTTATATCTTCGAGCAATTGATTGCAAATTTAAAGAAGGTCACAGATGCAGCAGGTGTATATGTGCCGCTTTATATCATGACTTCAGAAAAGAATGATACCGACACAAGAGCATTCTTCGAGGAGCATGCATATTTTGGATATGATAAGAATTTTGTGAAATTCTTTGTACAGGAAATGGTTCCGGCAGTTGATTTCGACGGAAATGTATTGGTAGAGAGCGAAGATTCTCTGGCAATGAGTCCGAACGGAAACGGCGGTTGGTTCTCATCTATGATCAAAGCAGGATTGGATCAGGATTTGAAAGCAAAGGGCGTTGAATGGCTCAATGTATTTGCTGTAGATAACGTGCTTCAGCAGATTGCAGATCCTGTATTCGTAGGCGCAGTAATGGAATCCGGACGCGTCAGCGGCGCAAAGGTTGTACGCAAGGCAGATCCACACGAGAAAGTTGGCGCAATGTGCTTAGAAGACGGCAAGCCATCTATCGTGGAATATTACGAATTGACAGATGAAATGGCAGAGGCAAAGAATCCAAACGGATCACTTCAGTATGGATTCGGCGTAATCTTAAATTATCTGTTCCGCGTAGACAAGCTCTTCGCAATTGCAGATAAGCAGATGCCACTTCATATCGTAGAAAAGAAAGTTCCATACATCGACGAGAACGGAAATGCAATCAAACCGGAAACACCAAATGCATTCAAGTTCGAGACTTTGATTCTGGATATGGTATATTTGATGGACGACTGTTTACCGGTGGAAGTAGACCGCAGAAAAGAGTTCGCACCAATCAAAAATGCCACAGGAACAGATTCTGTCGAATCAGCACGTGAGCTTCTCAAAGAGAATGGAATTGAGCTGTAATCTACATAAATTCTTAATATTGTGAACACAAATTCATCACACTTTAAGATTAAGATAACGCTTGTAAGGTTAAAAAAGCCTTGCAAGCGTTTTTTATATAATAAGAATGATAAAAAACCATTCCGTGCAGGATGTACACCTCACGGAAATGAAAAGAATCGCTTCGCGATTTCACGCGGGCGAAAGTAACAGCTAGAATAATGGCTAAAAATACTCTCAGGAGGTACAGATATGGAAAATAAATACGGAAATAATTGTTCAAATGAAAATTTCGATGTAACAAATTCTTCAGATGACAATACTACATTAAACGGCGGGGAGCCGACAAGTGCCGGCGCAACCGGAGGCTACAACAGTGCGTCATATGGCAGCACAAATAGCAGTAGCTCAGCATATGGCAGCACAGATAGTAGTAATTCAGCATATGCCAGCACAGATGGCAGCAACTCAGCATACGGCAGCTCAGATAGCAGTAATTCAGCATATGGTAGCTCAGATAGTAGCAATTCAACATACGGTTATCCGCAGCAACCGGTTCAGCCGTTGAAGAACTCTAAAAAGAAAAAGAAGCAAGGCGGCTGGGGAAGCTTTATTGGAAAGACAGTAGTAGCGGCATTGATCATTGGTTTGATTGGCGGCGGTACTTTCACAGGTTTATCTTATGCAGGATTTGAAATCCTCGGAATCGGAAACAATCAAAGCTCAGATTCAAACAGCAGCGATACCCAGAATATTTCTGCTAGCAGCACCTCAACAGACAACAGCGATTATAAGGATGGCACAATCTCAGCCGTAGATACAGCATCACTTGAAGCTGTTGATGTGTCAGATGTAGTTGATGCAGTTATGCCTAGCATTGTGGCAATTACAAATTACAGCACCACCACCTATTCCGGAATGTTCGGACAGTCCGAAACCGCAGAAAGCGAAAGCGCAGGATCTGGAATCATCGTGGCACAGGATGATGATTATATTTATATCGCAACCAACAATCATGTTGTCAGCGGTGCAGAAACATTAACCGTTCAATTTGTAAATGATACAGTTGTAAATGCAACCGTAAAGGGAACCTATGAAGCAAAGGATCTCGCAGTGGTACAGGTTGCAATTTCAGATATTGATTCAGATACCTTAGGTGTAATCAAAGTGGCAGATATCGGAGATTCCACCGAACTTGAAGTTGGAGAAACCGCAATCGCCATCGGTAATGCTTTGGGCTACGGACAGTCTGTTACAACAGGTGTCGTCAGCGCACTCGGAAGAGAAGTCACTGTTGCAGATGAGACAACAGGCGTAGCAATCACAAATGATAACTTGATTCAGACAGATGCAGCAATCAACCCTGGTAACTCAGGTGGCGCATTAATCAACTCATCAGGACAGGTAATCGGAATCAACTCCGCAAAATATTCTGATACCAGTGTAGAAGGTTTTGGATTCGCAATTCCGATGGAAGATGCATGGCCAATCATTGAACAGCTGATTAGCCGCGAAAAGGTAGACGATAGCGATAGCGCTTACCTCGGAATCAAAGGACAGGATATTTCTTCAAGTGTCGCAAGTGCATACGGAATGCCGGAAGGCGTTTATGTATATACTGTAGTATCAGGCTCACCGGCAGAGGATGCCGGAATTCAGGCAGGCGATATCATTACTTCCTTTGATGGACAAACCATTTATTCAATGGAAGCACTGAAAGAATTGATGGCATACTATTCTGCAGGAACCGAAGTCGAAGTAACCATTTCGCGCGCAAACAACAATGGAGAGTATCAGGAACAGAAGCTTACAATCAGACTTGGAAACGCAAATAGTGTAAACGTACAATAAGAATAAAAAGGACTACTGTAGGAAGCCTACAGTAGTCCTTTTTTGTTGGCCCGGGAGAGCGGTCAGCAGAAAGAGGCGGAAAATGAATAGTTGCTGACCAATCTTTGCCAGCTAAGGAGAGCGGTCAGCAGAAACAGGCGAAAAAGGAAAAGTTGCTGACCAATCTTTTCTGGAGAGGGAGAGCGGTCAGCAGAAAGAGGAAAAAATGAAAAAGTTGCTGACCAATCTTTGCCAGTCGGAGAGAGCGGTCAGCAGAAACAGTAAAAAAGGGAATGGTTGCTGACCAATCTTTGCCGGTCGGGGAGAATGGTCAGCAGAAGAAGACGAAAAAGGAAAAGTTGCTGACAAATCTTTGCCAGAGAGGTAACGTCTATATAATGGTGTAAATTCAAATAATTATTTAAAAGAGCCAAAGGCTCAACCTTTAGGTATAATAGAATCACCACAATCCAAATAATACCGGAGGTAGAACACAATGGCTCAACTCAATATTACTTTAAATC
>SVFB01000118.1 GCA_015057085.1 Lachnospiraceae bacterium | reverse complement strand
CCTCGTATGATAAGTTTTGTAGTCCTCCTATAGAGGCTACTGACTTATCATTTTTTGTTGTGTAGATATTGAACATCCTGCTGGATATTCAAATATATATCTACATGGTTGATAAGTTACTTTATAGTCATGGTCCCAGAGGTTACAATAAGTTCTATAGAAACTGTAGCTATGGTCACTGCTTCACGTCTCCAGCAAAGCTTATTTTATTGCCAAGAAAGCATGCAGCCCTAACGCTACGCTAAGACTTATCACACAAATGCTGCATTCTGGTATCTAGCCACCAGCAGGGTATTTCTGCCAGATAATGCTAATAACGCGAGGTTTAGGGCGGCGTAGTGATCTGGGATAAGCCATGATTACATTTTCTTTTACTCTTGCTATGAAAGGTGGTGATTATCCGTGAAAGAACATATCGATTACCTCTCAACGCTTTTTGTTGGGATTGATATTGCATCCCGTATTCATGTCATATCTGCACTCGATTTCAATCAAGATTTCTATATCAAGATGGAATCTTTTGAAAATACAAAAGATGGTGCAAGTATTGCTGAAAAAATGATTGATGATGTCCTTACTGAACATCATCAGTTCAAGTACGTTATTATCGGCATGGAATCAACCGGATTCTATGGAGTTCATTTAGCTAATTATCTATCGACCAGCGAATTATTAACTCCTTTTTCCGTCCGTGTTTACTGTCTTAATCCTAAGGAAGTAAAGAACTACAAAAAGTCCTTTAACGACATAGGCAAAAATGATGGTATTGATTCCTTCGTAATTGCTGATTTTGCTCGTGTTGGTCGCATTGCCATTAAACCTTGGCGTGGTTCCCAATACCTTGCTTTACAACGTCTTACCAGACATCGTCTGCATATCACTGAATGTATTGCTAGAGAAAAAACATATATGTTAAACAACATCTATCTTAAATTCAGCGAATACGCATTACTTCGAGATGGACAACATCCATTCTCAAATAAATATAGTGCTACAGCAGAAGCAATCCTTACTGAGTTCACAACGAATGAAGATATCGTTAACTCATCTGTTGAAGAACTTGTTACGTTCATCAATTCTAAAAGTAAAGGACGTATTGCTGATCCAGAAGAAACAGCAAAAATAATACAGGCTGCAGCAAGGAATTCATATAGACTTGATAAATGTCTTTATGAACCACTTACGATTTCAATAGCTTCATCTTTCAACTGCATAAGTTCTTTTGAAAAAGAACTAAAAGCTATTGATAAAGCAATCCTTAAAACAGTTCAAGGATTAAATCCAGAAGAATATATTGTCCTTAATTCCATCCCTGGAATAGGCAAAGTCTATTCGGCTGGTATCCTTGCAGAAATAGGCTCGATTAAAGCATTTCAAAATGCTAATCAACTTGCCAAATACTGCGGCATCGTATGGAATGACAACGAGTCAGGCGACTTCGAATCTGAAGATTCCAGAATGAGCAAGGCCGGAAATCGTTACTTACGTTATTACATAATAGAAGCTACCAGCAGTGTTATTAATCACTGTCCTGAATACAAAGCCTTCTATCAAAAGAAATATGCTGAGACAAGAAATCATCAGCATAAACGAGCACTCGCGTTGACTTCCCGTAAATTTATACGTCTGCTCTTTGGTCTGCTGGACAAGAGCCAACTCTACTCTCCGGAAAAGAGTAGGTAATCCATATCGATTTTTTAATCTACGTTTTTCTTAGAAAACCGTAGGTCTATTAAAGTTACCCTTTTATCTGAATCTCATTTCAAAATACTTCTTGACTATTTACCAAATTGCTTTTTATTCGTAGTATATTGCAATAGGATGTACAATATTTAAGGATGATTGTTGACCAAAGAATGAAAGCATGATTTGGTTCAACCCGATGCCAACTTGAGCTAATGGAGAAATATTTGTACTGTCATTAGTATCTGTTGTTATTTTGTTAGTGATATATCCAAGAATTTTGATTTTACCCCCGAATTTAAAAGATGTCATATTAATGCTATCGCGCACATCATTCGTACCAAATTGATCCTGTATTTTGGTAGCAGAAAGATGGTGGATATCACGGTGCGTGACATTATTAAGTGGCAGAACGGAGATTATGTTTATAGAGGTATGCTTTTTATAAAATCAAGATCCTTTTCTAAAGCTTCATCTATGGATATGTCAAGCCAGTTCTTATCAGATTTTCGGAGCTCTCGCAAATAGCCGGTATTAGTGAACATACGCTCTATACGACTTACTATATCATTCATGGAGGAGACTTTTTTTAAGGAGTCATCATCAAATATGTATTTTTGTATGCAGTCGGTAAGCTGATCCATTTTTACACGTTCGCTTAAATAGCAAATGTCAAATACATCTTTATACCGGGTATTGCGACTGCCAAAACGTACCATGGATTTAAGCTTCTCCGTGATCATCTGTGCCGGAGAATTAATAAGAAGACTGACGGCATCTTCCTGAAAACCAACGTCAAAGGCATATTCCTCCTGTTCTATGGAAAGGTCGTTGTGGACACCCAGATCCATTTTTAGGGAAATGGTATTATCTTCAGCATCAGTTACGGATATAAAAATACGTTTACCTTTGTAGTCCTGATGATTCAGTTCTAGGATATTTCCTTCAAGCTTAATTGTCAGATCATCTATGCAGTTGAGTTTTTTGACAAAATGCCGGATAGAATCATTTGATATAGAATAGCGAATGAAATCCAGATCGAGATCCTGTGTGGCACGACGGGAGTTGTTGGAAATGCTACGCATTACAACGCCACCTTTTATTGTTGCGTTTCTGGCCATACCACTGTCGGCAATTGCTTTTAGAATGATATCCTGACCGAGTTTTGACTGGGCATTTTCTTCATTGTATCCTAGAGATTTTATCCTTTCGGTTTCTTCAAATAAGTTCATTTACAGTACCTCCATTTGTATCATATCCATCAGTCTTGCACCGTTATTAAACATGGCAGCATACTCTTCTACAAGCCCAAAATCCATGTCAAACGAAAGTCGTCGGTAATTCTGTATGATTTCTTTATAGTAATCCATGGGGAACTTTGCTTTAAAACGCATGAGTTCTATGAGCATACGCTCTATATTATATATGCGGATTTGGGAATTGTTGTATTGCATTTGTGATATGCCGGCTTCAAAAATGTCATCCTTTACAAAGGATTGTCGTATGCGGGAATCACGTATTCTTGTATCGGTTCTTCTTGTTGCAAGATAATAGTGATCAGGGATTACATCCGTAAGGGAATGATAGTAAAAGGCACTTCTTCCGGTGTACACAGCTTTTGGGTATTTGAGCATGATAACATCAATCTCTGCAGAATTACGTTTGGTGGAATAGATGCCTTTTTCTTTCATAAAGAGCATCCCGTCAGCTATTTCTTTTTTTATTTTATAATCGCTACCAAATTTATCTATGCATTCCTGATATGTAAGGAGCATAGAATCACCTCCTAAAGTAAACGCTCACACAAAGTGAAACTGTGTGTATAATTACTTTAATTATAGATGATTATCAAAAAAAATCAAGCGGTGCACTTTTTATGTGATGAGTTATTCTATTTAGTTTACAATCGATACCACGAGGTGTCGAAACGATACCAAAAGCCTTAAGCTTTTTTTAAAATGATATATAATAGGTTTATTCAAAGATGGCGCGCATTATTGAAGGAAACTAAAAGAATCGTATGTAAGACGAAAGGGGGATATTTATTATGAAAATAATCGATATACATTCACATATGCTGTATGGAGTAGATGACGGATCAGAAAACTTACAAATGTCCTTAGAACTTATCAGAATGGATTATGAACAGGGCGTAAGGGGAATCTTTTTTACAAACCATGGAGAGGGAGTCGTAAGTAGAATCGCAGAATACAACGAAAGATTTGAGAGTATCAGCCTTATGGTCGGTAAACTATACCCGGATTTAAAACTATATCGTGGATGCGAGGTGATTAGCCGCAGAAGTGACATGGATTTTGTCATTCGTAATCTGGAATCGGGGCATTTACCGACACTAAATCGGACAAAGTATGTTCTTACAGAGTTTGTACCGAAACAAACCAAAGGCATGCAGGAAGTAGATTATTGTATTGATGCTTTGATCGAAGGCGGTTATATTCCTGTGATTGCCCATATAGAAAGGTATTCGGACATTTATGACGACCCTATCAGTAACATAGAAAAATTAAAAGAAAAGGGCTGTTTCACACAAGTTAATCTCTATAGCGTTGAGCAGGACAGGGGGCGCGTTTCCGGAGGAGCACGCAAGATTCTTGCGAATGAATTCTTAAAACATCAGCTTGTTGATTTTGTGGGAACGGATACGCATCGGTTGGACTACAAGAGTCCGGAAGCAAAAATCGGAGCTGAAAAGATCGTCGAAAAGTATGGCGAAGATTATGCAAAAAGAGTTTTGTTTGAAAATGCAGAGAGATTCTTAATAGGAAAGGATGTTTAATTTATGGATAGAAATGTTTGGCTGGACGGGATTATGGGTGTAGTAGTTGGAGATGCTTTGGGCTGCCCGGTTCAATTTATGGATCGAGAAGAAATCCGAAACAGAGTGATAGGACCGGTTGCTGGAATGGAAGGTCATGGGACCTATGATATGCCGGCAGGAACATGGACGGATGATAGTAGTTTGACATTGGCCTTGTTGGATAGCATTCGTGAACTGAGAGAAATTGATTTAGAAGATATCATGACCCGATTTGTGGATTGGTATGAGAACGGAGAGTATACGCCTTTCGGAGTAGCATTCGATATCGGAAATACATGCTCTACCGCTATTGGAAATTTTGAAAAGGAACATGATGTATTCACCTGTGGAAGAACAACAGAACATTCTAATGGGAACGGTTCTCTTATGCGGATTTTACCGGCATGCATTTATGCATATACCAGTAACATGTCAGATGAAGATGCAATAAAGGTGATTCATGCTGTATCCGGTCTTACACATAATCACTTAAGATCCAAGATGGCATGCGGTTTATATTATTTCTGCATGAAAGGGATTCTTGATTCGAAAGGTGCCTTGAAGAATAGATTGCAAAAAGGTCTGGATATGGGATTCGATTTTTATGAGAAAGACATTATGAATCGTGTGGAATTGGCTTATTATGGCAGACTTCTTGATTTATCAGAGTTTGAGGAGGTGCCCGAATCAAAGATAAAAAGCAGTGGCTATGTGCTGGATTCGTTGGAGGCGGCTCTATGGACATTGATAAAAACGGATAGTTTTAAGGATTGTTTGCTTATGGCTGTAAATCTGGGTGATGACACGGATACAATTGCCGCCATCGCCGGAGGGCTAGCCGGAATTTACTATGGCTACGATTGCATTCCAGAGGAATGGCTCAGCGTGATTCAACGAAGAGAATGGGTAGAATCGCAGTGTAGGATGAGTGATTTCTCTTAAATGAATATAATGAAACAGGGTGACAGCATATTTCATGTTTAAAATCTATGTTTCATATTTTTAACTCGAATTTAGCTTGTTAGAAGAGATTCGCAGCGTTAAAATCGAGTTAAACTCATATTAATCAGGAAGTTATAGATGTAAATTGATGTGGATCAAAATAAAGTGAAGGTAATATATGAAAATTGGAATATCAGCATGCTCAGATGGTCAATTCAAAGAATGGAAAAAACAGAATGAGGAACTAGGAACAATTCTTTATGAACAGGGAATCGAGGCAGTGTTTGCAAAACATATCTACGCCGAGAAGGATTCCTTTAGTGGAACGGATAAGGAGCGCGCGGAGGATTTAATGCGCTTTTATCAGGATGACTCTATTGACGCCATATATGATATATCCGGTGGAGATTTAGCAAATGGGGTTTTAAAATATTTAGATTGGAATGTGATTGCAGGTGCCAATAAAACCTTTTGGGGATACAGTGATCTTACAACTGTAATCAATGCTATTTATACAAAGACGGGAAAATCTTCTGTTTTGTTCCAGATTAAGAACTTGGTTTATGCGAATGGTAAGCTTCAGAGAAAGCGATTT
>SVFB01000067.1 GCA_015057085.1 Lachnospiraceae bacterium | reverse complement strand
TAGCTGAGCACGGGTGATATGTCATTCGAGGCAGTAAGAAATAGCGCCCTCGTGACCCGGAGAAAAATTCGGTGTTAGAAGCGAAACACTTGCTTGGGCAATTTTTTGCGCAGCGAGCCCCGATTTTGTGCGGGAAGAGGGATGTGGCTGTGGTTGCCAAAATCCGTACTGAGGAAGTAGTGGAGCCTGCACAAGCGAAGGAGTGCGGAGACCTGTTGCTGATGAAAGTATTGAGGATGTGGACTTTTGCCTGCGAGGCGGCTAGAAATAGCGATCCGGATACCTCGGGGAAAATTCGGTATTGAAAAAAGCAAAACACGGTGGTGCAATTAGCGTAGAGAGACCTTGTGCAGGAAGAGCAAGCCGGCTGTGGTTGCACAAAATCCGTGGTTGAAAAGGGCGGCGCCTGTACGGGTGATGGGCGAAGGATACGGTGTGGATGGGGGGAGTGGCATGGGATTTAGAGCAAAAAAAGAGTCGCAAGGACTCTTTTTTAGAATGTGTCATCATCGAAATACATGTCGGATTCATCTTCCGTATTGTCATCAAATAAATCGGAAAGATTTCCATCCCACTCAAAGTGGCTGTCCCCGAATTCGACTTCGAAATGTTTGTTATTTCCATCGGAAATGCTATATGTCGCAAAACCAATCAATCCAATAATTGCGGCGATAAAGAACAGAATCGATAAGAAAATCCCGATTCCACCACAAATAATTCCGGCCATAGCTGATTTGTGCCCCTTTTGTTTTCCCATCTGAATGGCGCCAAATACAATTGCCAGGATTCCGCAAACGATATTAACTCCACTAAAGAATAACACAATGGAAACAATACCAAGAATCATAGCTGCAACACCGAATCCAGTCGACAGATCCTGCTGCTGTGCCTGTCCGTAATATGGCTGCTGATAGCCACCGTACTGCTGGTAACCGCCAGGTTGCTGATAGCCACCAGGCTGTTGATATCCGCCTGTTTGCTGATTATACATTGATGAGTTTTGATACGGCTGGTTATTCTCCCCGGATGCCTGATCAAATTTCTGCTGCTCTTCACTCATTTTTCTTTCCTCCAAATTTATCATGCAAGATTTTTTGTTAAAACTTTTATACCACATCCTTAGTTTCCATGCAATGTCTTCTAAGGTCACATTGCGAATCCTAAATAAGAATTAAGAATTCCTTAATGATATTCCACCTATGAACCGCTATAATAGAATATAACGGAGGTTTGATATGAGCAGAAATAAACATTCTTCAGGCATTGCAATTCCAATCATCGTAAGTTTAATCGCTTTATTTTTGATTTCTATTGCAGCTACAATTATGATTTTCTTGTACGGTCCTAACGGTGCTGAAAATGATTCTATAGAAACCCAACACACACCGACCGCAAACAACACTCAATCTGTTAGCGAGACGGAATCCCAGTCCGAAATAGAAACAGAAACAGAAACCGAGACTGAAACCGAGACCCAAAATCAAACTGATACGCAATCAGACAAAACCCAAAACAGTGATTATGTGATTGTCATCGATCCGGGACATCAGCGCCATGGAAACAGCGATTTAGAGCCAAATGCGCCAGGATCTTCCGAGATGAAGAAAAAGGTTTCCTCCGGAACAGAAGGTTGTGTCACAGGCGTACCTGAATATGAACTAAATCTTACAGTATCTCTTATGCTGCGAGATGCTTTGGAAGAAAAGGGATATACCGTTATTATGACGCGCACAACGAATGATGTGGACATCAGCAATGTGGAGCGCGCACAGATTGCAAACGAGGCCAATGCTGATGCATTTATTCGTATTCATGCAAATGGCGTGGATGATTCCTCCAAAGTTGGAGCATTTACCATATGCCAAACTCCAAACAATCCTAATAACGGCAATATTTATGCCAACTGTCGCAGCTTATCCGAATGTGTTTTAGATGGTTTTATCGCTTCCACCGGTGCTACGCAACAGGATATTTGGGAAACCGATACTATGACCGGAATCAATTGGTGCGAAGTTCCAACCACCATCCTGGAAATGGGTTATATGTCAAATCCTGATGAGGATCGACTGATGCAAACCAAGGAATATCAAGAAAAAATGGTGGCCGGAATCGTAAGCGGAATCGAAACATACTTACAAAAACAATAAGATAAAAAGAACAAATATAAGAACAAAGAAAAAGAGCTTTGGTCAGTGAATGACCAAAGTTCTTTTTCTTTACAAATCTTTTAGCGTGTAAATTGCACTGATTTTATGCGCACATCTTTATCGCTGAATACGAAATACAAATCTTTTGTACCTCTTGTAGAAGTAACCGATGCAGTTACATCTTCATATTGCATCTCTGTGACATTCTTCACATCATCCTGCTCATAATCACCTGTATAAGTTACAGGTATTGTAATGCTTCCGGTGTCATCAGCTGAAATTGTAGCAATGACGGTTCCCGTTTCAGATCCAACTCTCACCTCGATAGAAACATCATCTTTGCATGAGGCCACCTCTGCAGAAATACCGGTGATTCCAGTCATATCAACCTTGCAAATTGCAGCATATGCGCCCGCTTCCTTTGACATTAACGCATAATACGCGCCCTCATAAAGTGCAGTATTTGCCTTAGAAGCTTCGCGATATGTTATATTTTCAGAAGCAAATGTATGCTCATATAAGTTGATTGCTTCGCTTGTGTCTAAGGAACCAATGGTATCTCCGATTGCTCTGATTCTTTGATTTCCATTCAAATCTCTGCTTGATAAACCAACTGAGATATTATAATATCCGCTTTCTAACACATTCGTCTGGCGATTCACATCAAACACTTTCAAGCAATCGATATCACAGGTAATTCTTACCTCTTTCGCCTGATACGGATTTAACTGAACCTTCTTGTAACCTATCAGTTTCTTGTCAAAGGCCGCATCACCATAAGCGCTATTCTGAGGTGTCGCATATACCTGCACAACCTGAGTTGCCGGAACATCCGAATTGTTCACAGCCAGAGCTTTCACCGTATAATTCTGATTCTTTTTCATTTGACCATCTGCATACAATAATGAGAGATCTACATCTGCATAAGTCAGACCATGTCCAAATGGATAGGTCACATGATCATCATCGGTATACATATAGGTCAGTTCTGTATCAATCGGATCATTGTTTGTATAATCTACAGTGATTCTTGGATCCACCTGATCCAAAGATACAGCCGGCAGATAGGTTTCCGTCATGCCTGCTTCCGGAAGAGAATATTCGCTAATCTCCGGAAGTACCTCGTCCGAATCGTACCAGGTGCAGGTCAAATGACCGGTCGGTGCTGCATCGCCAAATATCACTCTTGCCAATGCATATCCATCATACTGTCCGCCGTATGGAGCATAAATAATCGCTCCGATATTGTCATTATTTTCGATTTCTTCCATTAAAACAGACGCATTGCTTTTTACGACAACAATCGTCTTGCCCGGATATTGTTCACCCACAGCTTCAACAAGCTCATACTGTTCACTGCCCATGGCCAAACTTGATCTGTCAGCGCCTTCGCCCATACTATGCTGAGAAGGAATTCCGACAACCACAACTGCGTACTCACCATCTGTAGAAACAGAATCTCCCGCGTTTTCACAAACAACAAGCTGGAACTTCTCTGCATCCGTTATACTGTTTAAAGTTGATGCAGATGCGCTAACGCTACTATCGCTGTACGAGAATCGCATTCCATCATCATAATATGCAGTTTCATATCCGCCGCTGAATGTTTCTTCGTAAGTACCTGCCACAATAGAGATTTCATCATCTAAATCTTCGATTCGGAAGCGCTCCGGCATCGTGCTTGTGATAGCAGTGCCATCTGCGTTCCATTCACCGCCGACATCTAAGCGTTCTTCTCCGGTGCATTCCAACTCATCTGTATAAACCGTTACATACTGCCAAATCTGCCACTGCTGCTCGCTTTTACGGTTTAACCATTTCCCGTTTGATACAGATTTGAAGCTATATGCATCCTGTCCCCACGAATACAATTCGAATTTGCATGAGTCATCCATTTCTGACTTCACAGACAGACTTCCATCTGCATCCACAGCAATGTATTTTCCATCATTTGTTTGAATTGCGACAATCTTATTTCCGTTTTCAAAGCAAACATTTTCTTCTCCAAGATACTCCTGAATCGCTGTCAATGGAGTCTGACCTGCATTCTCTACATTTGGAGTAGCTGTCGAATATACGGTCTTAAAGCGAGCATCCGCAAATGCACCTGATAAGACAAGCGGATTGTCCTCATCAAATGAATCTGCATCTAATGGCAATAGGTTCTGATTCTTTAACAGTACCAAAGAGGCCTCTGCCGATTCCAATGCCACATCAGTGTAGGAACCACTTGTGCTCTCGCCTTGCGCCAAATCTGCAAATACATAACCATCAGGTTTTCCGTCTCCATCTTCATCTGCATTAAAGCAACCTGTTCTTACGAATAATTCCAGTAATCCACGAATACAGTTATCCAGATCGTCCTCAGTTACACCCCAGATACCTTTTTCCACAGCTTCTACAATTGCAGATGGTGTGATATAAGTATCCGGTGTTCCCCAGGATGATTCACTGATATCATCAGCAGTACCGCCATTTGCAGCTGTCCCACCGATGCAGTTTTCTGTTGAACCGCTCAGTAATAAAAGTGCCGCTGCATGTGCACGATCCGGAGAATAGGTTGCATCAAACCCATTTCCGCATGAGCCATATAATGAATAATCTCCTATAAAGTCTGAAACATTCCATAAGCTGTATGGCGCCGCATCATTGATTAATTCAATTTCACCGGATGCAGCAGCAGGAATTCCATTCAAACGGCCATATGAAGTCATCACACCTGTAATGCTTCCGTTTTCTGCCGCAGTCAAAAATCCCGGCAAAGCGAATTCTCTTAACCCTCGGATGCTGTTATAGCTGCTTCCGTAATTTCTGTAAAATTCCGCAGCATAATTTGCATAATGCTTTGTTCCCAATCCGACTTTAAGCCAAAAACCGTCTTCATTTCCGGAAGCTCCGTTTCCTGTAATTCCATCGCCCATGGCAGAAACCATATCGCCTACCATTCCCGGATCTTCAGAAAATCCTTCCTCAAATCGTCCTGCCAACGGATTGACTCTGATATCGGCTTCTGCCGAATACATCATTGTCATTCCATCGTAATTTGCAACTTCGCCACGTCTCTCATTTCCGATTGCAGTTCCAACCTCTTTAATCAATTCTGTATCCCAGCTTTGACCTAAGGCCTGCATTGTCGGGAAATCCGTATAGACACCTTGCACGGCATCCACTTCTCCTTTACCACTCGGAAGCGTATACCCTCTTTCTAAGGTCAACCCGCCTTCTGAATAGCGATGTACTGCATAGATTGCCTTTTCTTCCAGTGTCATATCATCTAAAATCAAATCCACAAATGCATCCAGGTCATCCGGATTTCCTGTAAAAATCGGACGACCATCTGATGCACGATCAAAAACCCCTTGGGCAAACGTAGTCTCATTCCCCAGTCGTACTGTTCCGGAGAATACCATCGATAGCCCTAACATAATACTAACCCATTTGTTTAACCTTCTCATTTTTACCTCACAATATCATCCTTTTACTGCACCGGCAGCAATTCCGTTAATAAATTGTTTCTGAAGTACAATAAATACAAGTACCAAAGGTAGTGCACATAATACACAAGAGGCAAATAACACATTCCACTGCGCCGGATTCTCTTTATCTCCCAAGAACTGAAGCATTCCAACCGGCAAAGAATACTGTTCTCTCTTTGAAATAAATACCATTGGGAAGAAATAATCGTTCCAAATCCATAATCCCTGTGTGATCACTGTAGAAACGGTTGCAGGCTTGATAAGAGGGAATACAACGGTGCGGTAACGTCTCCATAGGGAAGCGCCCTCCATAAAAGCTGCTTCTTCCAGTGAAACAGGAACGCCTTTCAAAAATCCCACATAAAGGAATGTTGAAAAAGGCAAACTACAGGTGATAAACATAATCATCGGGGTAAAGCGCGTATTCGGGATATTTAAAGCGCCAAACACCTGTGCAATCGGTACGATTACCATCTGTGATGGAATAACGAGTCCTGCGATAAAGAAATAGTACAAAAATCGGCTCGTCTTCTTCTTAATTCTGGAAACCGGATAAGCAGCCATCGTAGCAATCAATACAACGATTACCACCGAACCGGCGGTTGTCAAAACGCTGTTGAACAATTCTCCTAAGAAATTCATTTTAGTGAATGCCGTGATATAACTTTCTAACGTAAACTCCGAGAAAAGTTTTAACGGTGAAGTTAAATTGTGTGGATTTCTAAATGAACTGGATACCACGATCAAAAGCGGCAAAAATGTCACAAAAGAATACACACATAAAATCAAATATACCGCTGTGCGCGACAGATGTTTCTTCATTAGAATTCCACCTCCCTCTTATTCATAAATCGCAACATAAGAATTGTAATTGCAATAATGATAATGAAAGAAACCACACTTAATGCGCTTGCTTTTCCCATCATCTGCTTGTTAAATGCTGTATTAAAGATGATATACATCAGCGTTTGTGTAGATTTTCCTGGACCACCGTTTGTCATAATGAATGAATAGTCAAAGGCCTTTAGTCCTGCAATTACATTCAATACTACGTTAATCGTAATTGTTGCAGAAATCAGAGGAAGCTTCACTTTCGTAATCAATTTCCATTCGTTGCAGCCGTCAATCTTTCCGGCTTCAAGCAAGCTGTCATCGATGGTTTGCAATCCGGCAAGATAAATGATCATTGTGGTTCCTACATTTTTCCAAATATCAACCGCTGTAATCGCATATAATGCTTTACCGAAATCTCCCAAAAGATTTAATTTTGTTCCATCCATTCCAAACAATTCAATGATGGATGAAAGCATTCCGGAACCCGGCATATATACATATGACCAGATAAAGCCAACGACAATCGGACTAAATAATGCCGGCAAATAAACCAGCGTTCTGAAGATGGACTTCCCCTTTAATTTCAGGTTCAGCAGTAATGCAAGTGCCAGTCCGACAACGTTGCTGATCACTACAATGATGATGGTATAGATAAATGTATTCTTGATTCCATTAACCAACGAACCATCTTTCACAATCGACTGAAAGTTCCTTACTCCAACAAAATCATAATCATAATTTACACCATTAAAATTGGTAATACTGTAATAAAACATTTGAAATACCGGATACACCCAAAATACTACAAACAAAATGAGGGCCGGCACCGCAAACCAATACATTCTCGTTGGCATTACCAACGACTTCTCTCGTACTTTACTTTTTTTCATATTTGTCTCCTGTGGTACTGTAAAGATTAAGAAAAGACGGGCCAGGCCCGCCTTTCCTTTGCTTATGATTCAGGAAGATTACTCTTCCAAGAGGGACTCGAGCATTGTCTGCATTCCTGATGTAATATCATCAACTGTTGTTCCCTGACCGCCAATCATGCTGCCGAATAACGCTTCCATCTCGTTTTCGGTTCCTGCCGGCCAAGCCTGATTACACCAGTACCAAGCTTTTCCTTCGTTATATAAATCAAGGAAGGAATCAAACAATGGATCATTCTTATCTGCACCGTATCCATATGTTACGATAAATCTTCCGGTATCAGCGTATGCCTGATATACAGGTGATTCGCCATCAAACCAGTATTCAAGAATTTCTTTTACCTGATCAGGATATTTTGTTTCTGCATAAACTGCAGGGCCTGCACCCGGTGCCATAGAAGCATAGGTGTCTCCGTTTGTTGCAGGAAGTGGGAAATATCCTCTTTCAAAAGATACTGCACCTTCCTCGCAAAGTGCTGCTGCATTGAATGAACCATCAAATGTCATAGCAGCTTCGCCATCTACAAACATCTGAATTCCCTGTGCAGCTCCAAGTCCAAGTGATGAATCAATGACATAACCCTTTTCGTAAAGTTCTCCATACATTTCAAGAACCTTATCCCATGTTCCTTCATCAGTGAACTTAGTTTCACCTGTACGAAGCTTATCATCATAAGTTGCATCATTTGGATAGATTTCGTTTGCTGCAATCTGATAAAGACCAAACTGCATTACATATGCATCCTTATCTCCCATTACGATTGGCTGAATGCCTGCATTCTTTAAAACTTCACAGCAGTTTAAGAACTCATCCCATGTGGTAGGAACGCTAAGACCATTCTCTTCGAATACGTTTTTGTTGTAGTAGGTTCCAAGGATTGAAACACCCTGTGCGATACCATAAACTTTTCCATCGTATGAGAATGCTTCATTTGCAGCATCACCGGTCTTCTCAAGGCAAGAAAGATCTGATAAATCCATCAAATATCCTGCCTTTGCCAACTCGATAACTGAATTTGATCCCGCATATTTTGGCTGAACCAAAATAATGTCCGGGCACTCTCCGCTGGCAAGCTTTGTCTTTAATGCTGTGTAGTACTGGTCATCCGGAAGTTTTGTTACTTCAAGAGTTACATTTGGGAACTTCTCATGAATCAGTTCAGGCAGCTGCTCTGTTTCAAAATCATTTTCTGAAGCCACGCCTGAAACCATCATCGTGATTGTAATATCCTCATCAGATGAGGTACCTCCCGTTTTTGATGTGTCACCGGTATTGGATCCACATCCTGTTGTTGCAGCTACAAGTGTTGTTGCAGCCAACAGTGTTGCTAGTAATTTCTTTTTCATTACCTTTCTCCTTTCTATCTGATAATGAAATATTACCATTTCACGAGTGTACTTTTTTGCTTTTATGTAGTATACTTTTTTTAGATTGTCAAGACTCGCTGATTGGGGTGTATTATGAAACTACGAACTAAATTTTTGATTATCTATTCTATTTTTGCAGTGATTATGATTTCATTTACTGCGCAATATGTTTTCATCCGCTATACCGAGCTGTTCTCAAATCAGGTATCGCAAATCGTGGACAATATCATATCAAATGCCGCATCCAAAACCGAAGATTCCTTAAATGATATTCGGGATACCAGTATGCTGTTTCAGATCAATACGGATTCCGGCGATACCTTTATCGACGGCATCAAAAAATACAGCGATTCAAATGCAACTGTCACTTCCTATGATTTGAAGGAAAGTCGTGACAGCATCAAATATATCTGCCAAAACTTCTTATTTACAAATAAAAACATCAATGGCATCTTCATTATTTTGCCAAATAACAGCAGTTTCGGCTGGGGAAATAATATCGATATCAAATACCATTACGATCCTACTTTGGACCAGTGGTATCAGGACACCTTAACCAAGCACGGCAAGCTGAACATCAGCACGATTAAGCAGTACGATTTCATCCTTCGCAGCACGGATTGCGTACTCTTTTCCACCGCGCTCTATGATGTCGCCACCAGAAAATATCTTGGAACCCTTTTGATTCCATGCCGCCCGGAATTGTTTAACCTCAGCTCCATCAACACCCTTCCAAACGCGTTAAACATCTGTATTCACGAGACCGGAAAACCTTCGAATGTTTATTACTCCAACAGTGATTCCGTAAAAACGGACAGCCATAGCAATCACAAGTATATTCTCACAAAGCAAGTCGAAATCCCTGCATACAATTTAACGATTGATGCGCAGATTGATTTGCGAATCTATACCAAGAATCTGACCAATGTACGAATGCTCCTTCTCGGAATTATTCTGTGCATGCTGGTTTTGGTTCTTCTGATGTATTATCCGCTGTCTGCATGGATGATCAAACCGATCACCCGGCTGACCAGACATATGCGCACAACGCATTTGAAGAAAATTCCTTTTAAAGAGAAGAAAAATCTCTGGAAAGATGAAATCTCGATGCTATACACAGAATACAACAACCGCATCGATTCTCTGAATGAATATATTCAGCGTGATTATCAAAACAAAATCATCGCCCTGGATTCGCAAATGCGCGCCTTAGAAGCGCAAATTGATGCACACTTTTTATTTAATACATTAGAGACCATTAACAGTATTGCCGAAATCGAAGATGTCCCTCGGGTATCTACGATTTCCATGGCACTTGGAAATATGTTTCGCTACAGTATCAAAACCGATAGCGAGCTGGTGCCGTTGTCTGATGAAATCAATCATGTGAAAGATTATGTATCCATTCAATCGATTCGCTTTCACGAAAAATTTACGATTGATTATGATATTCCGGAAGCGCTTGCATCTACAAAAGTATTGAAACTGATTCTGCAGCCCATTGTAGAAAACTGTATTAATCATGGTTTTCGACATTGTCTGATCACTGGACATATTAATATCAAAGCTCGGCAGGAAGGCGATTGTCTGCTTCTGATCGTATCGGATGATGGATATGGAATGGACCAGGCCACTTTAAATGCACTAAAGGATCGCTTGGCAGCGCCGGATGAAATGCAGGAATTCGGAAAGCGCAGTCACCAAAGCATCGGGGTAAAAAATATTCACTCCCGTATCCGACTGTATTACGGAAACATTTACGGATTACAGATTGAAAGTCAAAAGGATGTGGGAACAACTGTCACAATCTGCATTCCGCAAATCAAAGTCAATCAATAAATGACAAAGTCAAATGGAGGTATCTGAATGTATACATATATCGTAGTCGATGACGAACCACTCACACAACAGGGTGTATTAAAAAAGCTCGAATCCTATTCGGGTGATATTTCCTGTGTCGGTACTGCCGAAAACGGCGAAAGCGGTTTGAAACTGATTATGGAAACCCAGCCCGACATCATTATCACAGATATGAACATGCCTGGAATGGACGGTGGCATATTTCTGCTGAAAATTCGTGAAATTCTCCCGGATATCCCGATTATTGTCATCAGCGGATATAAGGATTTTGAATATGCGCATCGCGCCATTGAATCAAATGCATGCAAATATATCCTTAAGCCATTTCCGAGAGAAGCACTGCACAATGCTATGGACATTGCGATTGCCAGAATCGAAGAATCGGATTCCCGCAATAAAAGCATCCAGAAAATGAATGAAGAACAGGAATCCATCCGATTAGAATATGATGTCCAAAATCTTCGATCCACAATCCTTGGTTATATCCCTGATATGGATCATTTTCATTCAAGCAGAATCCAGTCTCTTACCACCGGAGAACGGCTCTACAGTCTGTTTACGCTACGATTTGAAAAAGCGCTCAATCTGGACCGTATCATCGCCTTTATCATCGAAAATGATATGGAAGATTTTTGTGTCTGCGTTCCGAACATCTGCAATTCAAATGTGGGTGCGCTGCTCTTTTCCTTTAACCGCAGCTTCAGCAATAATGTATCCGAGTATCTGGTTCATATTGCCAAATCCTTTTTGCAGACGATGGAACAGGACGAAGCAAATCTGATCATCGGAATGGGCGATTTGCGCAGCACCCGTGCGAATTTAAAATTGGCTTATGAGGACGCCTGCAGTTCCATTGATAATATGGTCTACAATGATGCCAGAAAGATTTTTCCTTACCAGCCAATGGAATACAATGCCTCCAATGTCATTTGGAACCGGGAGGCGGAATTTATGTTCCGTGTAGAGAATTCGGAAACCGATGTCATTCCGCCGATGATTGCAGAGCTGTTCGATCAATGCGTATCTGTGCCGACACTCCGTCTGGGCGATATGAAGGCATATTGCATTCATTTATTCCGGGAAGCCTACCAGATGTTAAAGAATTATATTTCCATTAATTCCACCATGGAATCCAACACTTCCATACATATTTTGAATAACATTTTCTCTTTTGATGAGCTGCAAAACTATATCACAATCTTTTTCAATAACATCTGCAATTTGTTAAAAGACGAAAGCCGTTTCCGCTCCTCAGATGTGATTCAAAATATCAAAATTTATACACAGGAAAAATACTATAATAATTTGAGTCTGGATTTTATCGCCTCGCTTTTTTATATGAACCCGAGCTATATCAGCCACCTTTTCAAGAAAAGTACAGGCACTTCCTATAATCAATATCTGACAGATATCCGACTAAAGAAGGCCCAGGAACTTCTTTCTTCTACCGACAGAAAAACTGCCCAGATTGCAAAACAGGTCGGCTATGATAACGAAAAATATTTCTATCGCCTTTTCAAAAAGCACCTGGGAGTTACCCCGGAAGAGTATCGTCGGGACACAATTTAGATTTCTAGAAAAAGGGCCCCGCAAAAGCGGAGCCAGGGAGGGTAACAAAATATTTTCAGGCGGAAATTTCAGGGGGATTTCCGCCTGTATCTAATTATCTATCTATATCTTTTGGAAACGGTTTACTTCCTCAAGCAATTTCTTCGAAATTTCATGATTGGTTCCGGCTCCGCTCTTAATCTCTTCCATAGAATTGACAATATCGGAAACATTTGAAGTTGCCATGACGACTCCGTTTGTGCTTTCGGACATGGCCGTAGATACACTTGAAATACTTTCAACGGTTTCACTCATAATGTTTTCCAAATGAATCATATTATCATGGAATTCTCCCATGATTGTATCAATTCGAGCGGCTTTCTCTGAATACATATCCGTTGCATCCTCAAAGCCTTGGTAATCTGTCGTAATTGTCTCCTGCATGTAATTCAAAAGATCATTTGAATTGTTCATCAATACTTCTACCGCACTGACAACTTTCTCGCTGATGTTTTGAATGTTATTTGCTGTATTGGTGCTGTTTTCCGCAAGCTTTCTGATTTCATCAGCCACAACAGAGAATCCTTTTCCGGCTTCTCCTGCCCTTGCAGCTTCAATGGATGCATTGAGTGCAAGTAAGTTTGTCTGGCTTGCAATATTTAAGATATCTTCCGTCAAAGAGGTGATTTGCTCAACCTGACGGCTGGCTTCGATGGATTCGGTCAATTCGATACGACGCTGCTCCATCATTTCTTCGATGGCATTTTTCTTTGCCTCGGTCTGTTCCTTAACGCCGATTGCCAGGGCCATAATATTTGCAGAAATCTCTTTTCCTGTTGTAGATTCCGTCTGAACGTTTTCTACAGATGAGAGAATTTCTTTTGCATTTTTGTTAAGGATTTCCACACTTGCGGCCACCTCTTCCATACGGGCCGTCAGCTCCTCCATTACATTTGCAATACTGTCCACATTGTCACTTGATGCGGTGATTTCCCCATTCATAAGATTAATGGAACGGTCCATTTCCTGTGAATCATTCTTAAGGTTTTGCATAATCTCCTGCAGCTTTTCAATAAATTCATTGATTCCGCTACTCAAGCGACCAATCTCATCATTGCTCTTAATTTCAATACGATTGGTTAAATCGCCCTTGTTTGTATTGATATCATCTATAATGAGATTCAATTGCTTATTTGCATACTCAGCCGGTTTGCTAACGGTTTTATGAATCATCAGGAAGATGAGAACAAAAGCAACACAGAATGCTGCGCCCATGATTTCCATCAAAAGCAAGCTCTGGTTCAACGCCTTGTTGTAATTTGAAGATGCCTGATCAATTGCTGAGTGAAGTGAATCCATAAAACCTACACTTGAACTCTCGCCCACTTCAACCACCAACCCTTGGAAATCTGTGCCTAACACAATATTGGCATTCATAAAATCTCCCTGGTCAACCATGTTTCGAATCTGTTGAACCAGATCCAAGGCCTGATTCATAAAATCTTCATAGGTCTGATAATTCTCAAGCATTTCAGCATTATTGATATCCGTTACGGATTCTCGAACCTGCGCCATCAAAGAGTTCGCATTTTCAATATCTGCATCCATTGCGCTTTCAATTCCGACACGCACATCTGCATTGTCGTATAAAGCAATGATATTCAAATATTTTTGGATACGCTCCAGGCAAGTCTGCATATCACAAACATTTTCCAACACCGGGATGTATTGTGCAGTAATCTTGCGGCTTTCTTCTTTTACCTTCATCTGTGTTACAAAACTAGATACGATTGTTGCCACAAAAATCAGTGCAAGAACACATACCATCACCAGAACGCGTGTACCAATTCGGCCATTGTGCCTTTTTGTTCTTTGGCTATTCTTCAACTTCATAATGTCTCCTTATCCGCTATTCATTTGGCATGAAGTATTTACGTAAGAAGTATGCAGGTCCACAACTCCATGCGTGACAATAACTATTTACAATCGTTCCACCATACGGAGATTCATCCGGCTTTTTCGGATTATATAATTCCCAGAATGTATCAGCGCCCAGTGCTTCCATTCCGCCCCAGTAGGACCGAATAACCTCCAGTGCCTTCTCCTTTTGCCCCAATAGCATCAAGGCATCCAGATAATTATGATACATATATGGTGTCACCATCTCTTCGGCCGCATCCATTGCTTCAACACGCTCGAGTAATTCAATCGCGGCATCTCCTCCAATAGCTTCTCCCAATATCATCCATACCTGTGATGCAATCGATACCTGTTTATCTTTCCCGCTCACATAGCATTTCTTTTTTTCATCCCATAATTTATTGTTGGCAGCCTGACGGCATTCCATATAAAGCTCCGCAAGTTTCTCTTCCTTCATCACGTCTCCCAACTCCTGCGCAATATGAATTGCTACAGAAAGCGCATATAACAAGATTCCCTGCGCGGATGCCTGCTTATTCAGGTTCAATGTCCAATCCACAAAACACCAATTCAGTTCATCCGAATCCTGAACCAACATATCATTTCCCAATTCTTTTTTTGCAATTGTAATTTGCTTATATGCCACCGGCCACAGCTCGCGAAGCATCTCGATGTCTTTCGTCTTCTCATAGTAATTCCAAAGAATTGGAATAAAGAACAGCGAATAGTCGTACATTCTGACATCATCCACCTCCGGAACCGGATCAAGGAACAGACAAGCGCCCACCCGTTCATCCGGCATCGGCAATGCGGCAAACAGATAGATACAGGCCTTTACCATATCCGCATTGTCATATGTCAAATCATTTGCCAATGCCTGAATACGCAAATCTCCGATCCATAATCGTCTGTCGCGTTTCGGGCCATCCTCAAACACGGTCTGCATACAATTGTGTAAGGTTCTGCAGGCAATTTCATCCAGATGATTCAACTGTGCATCACCGAAATCATAATGCTTTAATTTGGTGTCATCTGCACCGGACACTGCGGTACATCCCACATGTTCCACAACCAAATCGTACTTTGAGCTAATATCAATCACTTCGATTTTGATATAACGGAATGCATAGCGTCTCGGCAACTTCATTTCAACCGGAAGCACATCGATATGGATTTGCTCTGTTTCAACCCAGGAAGAGCTGATCCATCCATGATATTCATCCGGATTTTCAAACAATTCCTGTAATGTTTCCGCAAAATGAAAACGTACCCAGGCCGGAGCATCCGGATGGCTTCCCACATAATTGAATTTAAAGTCTGCATATCCCACCTCATGATTTCCGAAATCGACAATCAGAGAGTCCCCCTTTTTTAGTCGTCTTCTGTCATAATCTGTGGTAGGAACTGCATAATATTGATTTTTTTTCTTAATTTCAATTGTTTTTGCCACTTCAACATATGTCTTTGTAGGCGGCTTTAAAAGATCTAATGCTTTTTTTAAAAAATTTTCATTCTTCATTTTGTAAAAATCTTCCTCAGTAGATGTTCATTGTTTAAGTAAATCAGGAATACAACCAAAAGGACTGCATTGATAATGGATTGCACGGATGCTGTAATCTCGTTGGAGAATACTGCGAAGGTGGAATTTAACATCGACATGCAAACCGCAGCCAATAGGAATCCAACCTTTTCATTACTGTAGCGGCTGATATAGCCTCCGATAAACATTGGAAGGAATGCTGTAAACATGATCGCAATTGATCCAAAGTTTAACTGCCCACCATTGATTGTGGTATTTCTGGCCGCATTTAAAAATCCAACCAGTCCCATCAATCCGCCACAGATTGTATAGCAAATCAATGCATTCTTTACTTCTTTAATTCCTGTATTTACAGATACTTTCTGCCCACTCTTTAACGCATTATAGTCAAAACCAAACCGAGTGTGGTCAAACAAGACAATTGTTAATACCAATACCACTACAATGATAATTGCTGCATAAATCCAGGTTCCGACAAATCCAGCCATGGAAGAATTCTGCACTTCAGTCATCAAATACTTGCCGTCGGTAATGGTATACATCACGCCCTCATAAATCAGAGTAACACCCAAGGAAGTGATGATCGGTGGGATCTTGAGGAGCACATAAATGCTCCCCGAAATCAATCCCAACAGAAGACCTGCCACTATCGTAACCAAAAGCATGCACAACGCACTTCCTTTTCCGCCTCCGAAGATGGCATATGAAATTTTAGCTCCGATGATTGCTGAAAGTGCAGCCATTGATCCAAGCGAAAAATCAAATCTTCCGCTATTGAGATTAATTGATAAAGCAATCGTCGTAATCATCACAATCGCTACATAGACAATAAAATTATCAAAGCTCTTTGCATTTGTAATGATATGCTCTCCCTTCGAGAGACAAAGTCCTTCTAAAATCAGGAATACGATTACCGGAATGATAAACGTTCCCACAATTTTTTTTGCTGTGCCTGCGGTACTCATAATGGTAGCCTCCAAATTCTTTATTTAGACTCTACAAGAGCCTTTACATCTGCATATGTTACATTATCACCGATGATAGAATCCAATGTTGCCTTATCATAGATTGGGCTGTCACCGTTGTCTGATACATAATACTCATCAAAGGTAGCCTTATCTGTTGCTACAAGATATCCCTGGCTGATAGATACTGCATTTCCTTCATCATCGCGAATCACATTTCCGTTTACTGCATTCATCACAAGTGCAAATACAGGTCCGATGGATGAAGAATACTTTCCTGCAAGATAGGTCAACTTTCCGTTTTCGATTGCATCGCCATTTGCCTGAGTGAAAGAATCAATATCAGAGAATGCAATTCCTGCCTCGTTCAAAGACTGAGTAAAGAATGTGGTTGCCATTCCAACTGAAAGGAATGCTTCCGGACTCTTCTGGATTGCTGCATTTAACTCATCTGTTGTTGTATCGCCATATCCCTGAAGATATGCAACAACTTCTGTATCACCTTCCACCTTAGATAAATCAAGTGTCTGATCCTGAAAAATCTGTCCGATGATACCATTCATATCATCAGTTCCACCATAGGTATCACCTAATCCAACGATGGTTCCTGCAAGACGATAAACATGCATTGGATTTGGAATGAAAGCTCCATAGATTGCAACAGTCTTGGTTCCCTGGTTCTTGAAGAACTCACCCATTGCCTTTCCAGCTTCAAACTCGGTTGCATTGCTTGGTCCAACCTGGCCAACAAAATACTCATATCCCTTATAAGTTTCAAACTGCTCATCTTCTAATACACCTGAAGCAACTGCATAATAAACGCCATACTGCTCACAGGTTTCGATCTGCTGAGCTCTGTCACTTCCTGAAAGTGAGATGATTGCCTTGCATCCCTGAGAAGCGAACTTCTCGATTGCAGATTTTTCATCTTCAGCGCTTTCCAAAGCATCTGTGTAAGTAAATTCTACATTGTAATTTGATGCGATATACTTTTCATAATATGAACGGAATCCTTGTGCTTCCTCACCGCTGACATCAGCGACAAGTACTCCCACTTTTACGGTTTCTTTGCTTGCTGAAGAGGTATCCTTACCACCTTCTGTGTCTTGGTTCTTGCCACCACATGCGGTAAGCATTCCCAGTGTCATCACTCCTGCTAAAAGCAGACCCAATACTTTTGTAACTCTTTGTTTCATCTTTTTCCTCCTTTAACATATATCTTTAACGCTTATGCGTTAAATACAGTTTTTGCTTCGATTATCTCGGTAACATTGCGGTGCGGTAATTCATACTGGTCAGATAAACGACAATCAGGAAGAATACTGCACTGATAATCTGAGTGATGCCATATGCCGCATTGCTTTCGATTACGATTTCCAAAATGTCATTTAAAAGCATAAAAGAAAATCCACCTACCAATGCTGCATAGATTTTTGAAAACGGTCCGCCGGAAATCGGCATACCACCAAAGACAATGGCAATAAAGATATTCATTCCGATGCTTGAAGCCGTCGTCGTGGTTACAGACGGTGTATAAACCAAAGTCAAAAACGCTCCGAGTCCCACACCGATACCGGCCATCACAAAGGCAATGATTGTATATTTGTTATAGCGAATTCCTGTTAAGTATGCGCATAAAGGATTTCCGCCGATAAATTTCTGTCGGCGTCCCACCTTTGTAAAGCGAAACATAAACAGACTGACTGCAAAGAATATAACCAAAAGTGCAATTTTGCATCCCATACTGTCAAAGGGTTTTAGCACGCTGCTTGGAATTCTGATTCCTCCTAATGCGCCACCTTCCGTTGTGATAATCTTTGCGGCAACTGCAGTCAGTACCGACATCATTGCCACCGTGGTGACGAAGGCCGGAATATGAAATACGGATGCCAAAACAGAATTGAAAAGCGAACAAATAATGCCGACTGCAAAAATTACCAAAATCATAAGTCCGAGGTTTTCCGTCTTGTTGTATGTCATCACACCCATAGTTGCGGAAAACAAAGTTGATGCCCCAAGGCTGATATCAAAGGTTCCAAGTGTGTAAATAAAGATTGCACCTGTTGCAACTACTGCCAAAACCACGCCTTCGTTAAATGCAATTTTTAAATACATATCCAGGCGATAACCCTTCATATTGACAACACCGATGAAGATAAAAAACAGTGCCACAAGTGCTGCAAACGGAAGCACTGTTGTAATCATTTGTCCTATATTGCGTTTCTCTTTCACGATAATCCTCCTACCTAAATCATATATTGGATGATATCCGCATCAGATAACATTTCGCTGCGCTTAAATTCCATTTTCATTTCGCCATCTTTCATAATAAAGATGCGATCGCTCATTCCAATCAATTCCGGTAATTCCTCAGAAATCATCAAAATTGCTTTACCTTCATTCTTCAGCTGTACCATCAATTGATACATTGCCTGCTTCACTCCGATATCCACACCTCTGGTCGGGCAGTCAAGAATCAGGATTTCACTTCCACATCCAATCCATTTTCCGAAAACAACCTTTTGCTTGTTTCCTCCGGAAAGCTGGCTGACAGACTGATTTGGACTCGCACACTTAATTGACAAATTCTCAATCTGTTCTTTTACATATTTTGATTCCTTATGTGCTGTTACCAGGAATCCTCCGATTGCGAAACGATCCATTCCGGCGATTGCAATATTGTCTCGAATGCTGGCTGTCAAGCTAAGTGATTCCGTATCACGGTCCTTTGACACATATCCGATTTCCTGTTTCATTGCCACATGCGGATCTGTGATTTTCTTTCCTGTTCCGGTTACCACTTCTCCACTTTCGAGAGGCAGTGCTCCAAATAAAGCCTTACCCAGCGCATGCATTCCGCATCCTGCCAATCCGCCGATTCCTACGATTTCGCCCTTCTTTAGCTGAAGAGAGATATCTTTTAACTGCTCTTTGTATTTCAGATTCTTTGCTTCAAGAGCAATTTCATCTAAGCTGGTGGCTTTAAAATCGCTGCGATAATAATCACCTTTCAACTCTCGACCAATCATGCTGGTTCGGATCAAATTTGCATCATATTCTTCTTTTGTGAAGGTACGAATCAAATTGCCATCTCGAAGCACGGTCAGGGTATCACAGACCTCCATAATTTCATCTAAGTCATGGGAGATGAAAATAACTGCTTTTCCATCATCTCTGAACTTTTTAATCAGTCGATACATAATTTCACGACCATCATGAGATAATGCGGTACTTGTCTCGTCTATTACCAAAATGCTCGGATTCTTGCGTACCACCTTTGCAATCTCTACAAGTTTGCGTGTCTGAAAATCCAATGCGCTCATTGGCATTTCGCCTGTAATATCTGTCACGCCAATGGCTTCCATTGCCTCTGTTGCTTTTTGGAACATTGCCTTTTTGTTTACCCATCCAAATCGGTTGGTAAAAGCATCCAGTTCGCCGAGGAAGATGCTCTCGCCAACTGTAATACCTGAAATTGTTCCACTTTCCTGCACAACCATTCCGATTCCGTTATCCAAAGCATCAATCATGCTCTGCGGCTCCCAGACGTGATTCTTAAAAATCATTTCACCGGAATTTGCTTTTTGCATCCCTGCTGCAATGGATGAGATTGTGGACTTTCCGGATCCGTTTTCGCCGATCAATCCGCGAATCTCTCCCGGATAAACTTCCAAATCCACCTCAGACAATGCAGTCACGCTTCCGAACTTCTTTGTTATTTTTTTCATTTGAAGGATTGGTTCAACCATATTCATGCCGCCCCCTTGCTGCTTGTTTGTTTGTTAACTTCATTATAGATTTCCGTCAGAAAGATATAATTCACAAAATCGCTCATATATATTGACTACTTTGATATGAAATGTTAAGATACATCATATTTTATGATGACTTTTGACTTTATAGGAGAATCAGATGAATATCCAGGATTTAAGACTAAAGATTTATGAATACAATGAAGAGGAACTTTTTTACAAGGAGCAATACCAGGCTCGTCAAAGCGGAAGAATCCATCAATTTATCAATCATTGCGATATTGATGATGTGATCAAACGTCATCTTCTGATTCCGGAGGTAAAAGAAACAATACCGGAAGAATACTTAGATTCCTTCTTCTTTGACTTGACGGATAATGCCAGTATTGTGGTTCAAAAGCATAATCGATACAGTCCGGATCTGCTCCATACACATACCTTTTTTGAGTTGGTTTATGTCTATGACGGTAATTGCACCCAGGAGATTTCCGGTCAAACCATCCATATGCAAAGCGGCGACTTTTGCATTGTGCCTCCGGAAATCGAGCATAAGATTTCTGTGTTTGATGACAGCATCATTTTTAATATCATGTTGCGAAGAGATACCTTACATAGCATGTTTTATGTATTTTTGAATACGCCAAACCTGCTGTCTTCATTCTTTTTAAATAATATTTACGCGGGTAGAGCAAATGACTATATCCTCTTCCACTCCGGTTCGGATATTTATTTGAGAGATTCATTTATCCATATGTATTGCGAAAGCATGAATCATCAGAAATACTTTTATCAATGCATCACCAATACCTTGCTTTTGGACTTTTATCTGTTAGTTCGCAATTACGGAGACTCTGTAGAAATGCCATATTTTCGCAATCGCTCAGATGTACAGCGCTATGCCCTGTTGCAATATCTGCAGGATAATTATCGCGATATCACCCTTTCCGAGCTGGCAGATAAATTTCATTATTCAAGTGAATATACTTCACGTTTGATCAAAGAATTAACGGGGAAAAATTATACTGAGATTCTTCGCACCATCCGCATCGAACGGTCTCAGGATCTTTTAGAAAATACCACTATGACAGTGGCAAATATTGCCGAAGCGACAGGCTATGATTCGCCGGAACATTATATCCGGCAATTTAAAAAGCATACCGGAATGACGCCTTCCGCATTTCGCAAGCAATCTGCTTTGCGGCGCATTCCATAGTATGCTTTCTTGAAATCTTTTTAGTTAAATCCAACCACTTTCTGGGAAATGCGATATGCCGCAATGGAAATCTTGCGTCCGCCTTTTCCCGGAAGGTTCATGGTTGTTCCCATGATACCTCGGCGAAGCTGCTTATATAAGCGGATATCATAATCCTTGATATATTCCCAAAGTTCTTTCTTTTTCTTTAAGTTTTCTTCTGTGCCGGACTTAATCAGCATGATTGTAGAAACGATGGTAATAATCTCTAAGTAATTAAACATATACTTTCTGCACTTGATATTACGCACCTTCCAAAGATCCACATCCTCAATCATAATCTTGTTGACGCGCAACTGCTGATCGATTCGACTGATCATAACCTTCTCGTTTACTGACTGATCGTCTCTTCCGATGAAATAACGATAGAAGTCCACATCCATATAGTACATGCTCTTTACATATGGCAATGGCTTATATACATAAAGATTATCTACATAGAAGGTATGCTTTGGCAATTCCAATTTGCAATCGCGAAGCATCTGTGTTCTGTAAATAACGGAATGCATCAAAATATAATGTCCCTTATGGAATCTGCGCACATCGCTCCAGGTAAAGACTTTGTTTGTCGGGAATCCGGTCTGACGCATCACTTTTTTATGCTTCACACCTTCCTTCTCATATACATAGTTGGCAAGAAACATATCGATGAGCTTGTCCTTTTCCACGAAACTGCGAATCTTGTCCAAAATCTTTTTATATGCCACAGGATCAACCCAGTCATCTGAGTCTACAACCTTAAAATAAAGTCCGGTTGCATTTCTCATACCTGTGTTTACAGCAGAGCCATGTCCGCCATTTTCCTGGTGGATTGCCTTTACGATATTTGGATATTGCGCAGCATAGCGATCTGCGATTTCTGCAGTATTATCCTTTGTGGATCCGTCATCTACGATGATAATCTCGATATCGTCTCCTCCAACCAAAATCGAATCGATACATTTTTCCATATATGCTGCAGAATTATAGCATGGAATGGCAAATGATAATAATTTCATGTTCACTTCTAATTCCTCCCAAATTTCTTCTTAACTAGATCAACGTACGAGCAAGTTCCATTGCCTTTAATGTCATTGCATCAATGTTGTAATACTTATATTCTGCAAGTCTTCCCAAAAGATGGAAATTCTCAAACTCCTCTGTCATGGTCTTGTACTTATTATATAAGTTTTCGTTATCCTCGTTCAAAATTGCATAGTATGGAATCTCGCCCTCGGCTCCTGTATATGCAAATGGATATTCGCGAACAATTGTAGTACCGTTTGTATCCTTTTGACCGGTGAGATATTTAAATTCTGTAATTCGAGTGAAATCTTCACTAACTGTATAATTGACAACGGAATGGCCCTGGAAAGAATCCTGATCTAAATGCTCAAATTTAAAATCCAGGCTTCTGTATGGAAGTCTGCCAAAACGAAGATCAAATAATTCATCAATGGCTCCGGTATAAATCACATCTCCGGTAAACTCATCACCCTTGAAGAAGATTTTGCGATCCTCGAACTTTAAGACTTCAGAGCAATCTGTATTTAAACAAACTTCAATATTCTCATGATCTAACATTGCCTCAAACATCGGTGTATATCCATGAAGCGGCATACTTTGATACTTATCCTTAAAATAGCGATTGTCATATGAGATTACAACCGGAACACGACCGGTTACTTCCGGTGAAATATCCTCCGGCTTCTGTCCCCACTGTTTCATGGTATAGCGAAGGAATACGTTCTGATAAACATATTCTGCGATTTCGCGTACATCCGGATCTTCATTTTCACGCAATTTCATAATCGGAACACGGCTGCCTCCTCCGTATTCTTCTAATAATTTCTTCTCCAAACGATCTGCTTTTTCCTGATCGTATACCATATGAAGTGTATTTAAATTAAATGGCACAGGAATGAGCTGGTCTCCAACTTTTGCCACTACTTCGTGTCCAAAATCATACCACTCTGTAAAGCGTGACAAAAATTCACGGACAGATTCTTCTCCGGTATGGAAAATATGAGGACCATAGGTATGGATTAAAATTCCATAATCATCAAATTCGTCGAAGCAATTTCCCCCGATATGGCTTCTACGTTCAATCACAAGGACCTTTTTATTCCCCTCTTCTGCAAGAATTCTGGCAGCCGTTGCACCGGCAATTCCGGCGCCAACGATAATTGCATCATATTTCATTTATTCTCAATTCTCCTTTAGAATTATTTGTTGGTTTTCTCAACTTGTTTATTATACTGTATTTTAATCTGATTCACAATGTGACTTTGGTTTCAGAAACATCGATTGCACAGAATGTATCCGTTTTGGATCAAGTCCTCATAGTTTCCCTTATAGTAACGGAGGTTGGTAGAATGAATATCCGCTACGGAAGCACAGCTTTTCTTGTGAACACGCCCTGTATTAATATTGACCACATAATCATAGTCCGTCGCTTCTGTCATAAGATTCACCGCTTGATAACTCTTTAAATTTCCATTTGCAACCTCGCCAATATAATCGGTTGTATTTCCAATATAATCTGCATAGAGATTGCTGCGCTCATTTTCACCTGTGGCATAATCAATGCTCACACCGGGCTGAACATTGTAGGCATAAATACAAAAGCAGATCCCGTCATCCTCGATGGACTTCGCCTCCATGAGAACTCCGCTTGCCACCAGATTCTCGCCTTCAAAGATTGGAGTGACACGATAAAATACATGATTTCCCGTATCATTCAAATAATTTCTCACATAGGTTTCAAAAGGATTCATCCCCTGAAGATTCATATAATTGGTGCCTGTAATCAAATTACATTCATTATCATTTTCACCTGCCAGAGAAAAGGCAATCAAATGACATCGATTATACAAATAATCGCTCTCCACCAAATCTCCGTAGCTTTGATTTACAAATCCTGTTGGATGCACAGAAGAAATATCTCCGCGTTTCTCCGCCGGCATGGAATCCTTCGAAACCATAGCTTCCGCAATCGTACAGCGTCCTAATGTATCTAAATTGCCATAGTATTCATAATTCCAATCGGCTTCTAGATCTTCCTCCGTAAAATATGGCTGATTGTCGTTTACAATTGTAAAAGCACAGCCTGAGTATTCCGGAATTGCAACATCCAAATCTGTGACATCTGAATTCGAACCTGCTGTATCTGAATTCGAACCTGCTGTATCTGAATTAGCTGTATCTAAATTTTCTGTATTCGGATTTGCTATATCTGAGCTAATTGTATTTGGAGTTTTGGTTAATGCAAACACTGCTGCCATGACAGCAGCAAGTAGGATACCACCAACTCCGTATTTCATCTTGGATTTTTGTTTCAATTGCTTTTGTTTGAAATGCTTTTTGTTCATAATTTCTAATTGATTTTTCTTAAAATCGGTTCCAAAGCCTATACTTTCTAGTACCTTAGTCTTATTAATTTATTCACATTTTGTTTACAATTTCCTTAAAAATTAAACACAACAACTTCACATTTAAATCTTAATATATGTATTGTAAACAGAAATTAACTTTTTCTTTTTCATACCCCCGCATCCGTAAAGGGTGCGAGGTCCTCCCAAAAATAACATTTTTCTTTTTCATATATCTTTTTCATAAAAAAACCGGTATTCAAAAGAATATCGGTTTTTTTATACGCCAATATACTTTTTATAGGCCGAAAAAGCAGAAGGAATCGCAAAGTGCTCTCGCGCAGTTTCGATATCCACATAAAGCATCTCCTCATTGGCTTCGCTCTCCACTAAAATCTCATAGCCGATCATATGCCACTCAATATGTGTAAAGATATGCTTTGCATCATCAATTCTGCGAATTCGGATTGGTTTTACACCCATTTTCTCTGCCTCTGCCAAAGCCTGCTTTTGATCTAATAAGCCTTTTACATTCGGGAATTCATACAAGCCTGCCAAAAGCCCTTTTGCCGGACGCTTCCGAAAATAGATTCCCTCCTGGTTTTGCAATACAAAAACCGTCATCTCTTCGATTTTGCGCGGCTTTTTTTGTGTCTTCACAGGAATTGCTTCCCAATCCTGTTCTCGTCTTGTTTCGCAAAACTGATTCCAAGGGCATTCCTCGCAATGGGGAGCTCCATTTGGCACACATACCAGCGCGCCAAGTTCCATCAATGCCTGATTTAAATTCCCCGGTTTCATCCCATCTGCCCGTAACCAGGCATCAAGCATCTTCTCAACCTTCTTTTTGGTATCTGCCTGCGCTATATCCCATTCACATTTCAACAGACGCATCAACACCCGAAGCACATTCCCATCCACTGCCGGGGCAGGCTTTCCGAATGCAATCGAAGAAATCGCGCCTGCAGTATAGCTTCCAATCCCCTTTAATTTCAGGAGCTGTTCGTATTCCGATGGCAATTCTCCGCCATATTCATCCATTACCTGAACTGCTGCGGCATGAAGGTTTCTGACCCGACTGTAGTAACCAAGTCCTTCCCACAATTTTAGATATTCATCCTCTGGGCATTCTGCCAATGCTTTCACATCCGGCAATTCTGCCGTAAACCGCTCAAAATAGCGCTTAACAGCCTCCACACGTGTTTGTTGAAGCATAATCTCAGATATCCAAACATGATATGGGCTAGCAGAAGAACGCCAGGGCAAAACCCTGGCATTTTCATCAAACCAGTCGCACAAAATCTGTGCCAAACCGGTATTTTCTTTCATCCATTTTTCCGCTGTTGCATAATCCATTATAAAAATTCTCCGATTGAATCTTCCGCCCAGCTGTACTGAGTCATATATTCTCCGCGGAAGGCATTTAAAGCCTCAGGTTTTCCATCCATATAGTCATACATATCGCAGGTAAACTTTGAGGTATCCACCGCGTAATAATTCATCTTCTTAATAAACATTTCAGATGCATTTACTGCTTTTAAGGATTTCTCCACTTCTCTTAGAATCTTATTGATATAGTCCTGTGTGCTTCTGGAATATTCCCGATCCTCAAAAATAACTGCCGCCAATTCCTTCTTTGTCACGCCGGCGCCTCTACGATCCACCAGATATGCCAATAATTCCTTGGACTTTGCACGACCGAAGTGGACAGATTCTCCATTAACAAAAATATCAAAGGGTCCGAAAGTAACCACTCGGATTCCATTTCCGGCCGGTGCCGACATGGGATAACGCAAATTCTCCAATTCATTTTTGATTTGCTTTGCAGAAACCGGCTTCATAATATAGCCACTTGCATGCATACTCATGGCATCAAATGCATAATCTCCAAATGCGGTCGCAAAAATAATATTAACTGTTGGCTTTAGTTTCTTTAATTCCTTTGCCAAGGTAATTCCATCGATTTGTGTCATTTGAATATCCAAAAAGGCCACGTCAATTTCATTTGTTTCAGCAAAGGCAAGCGCCTCCTTAGGCTTGGAAAAACCATGAATTTCCGAATCAGGTTCTAGTTCTTTTAGCTCTTCCATCAATAAGCTCATTTGCGCTTTTTCATCATCAACCACTAAAATCCTCATAATACTTCCCTCCCTGTGGAACCAGTACCTTAACTATGGTTCCTACGCCAGGTTCGCTTTTTACCGAAAGCGAGCCATGGCTCATCAGCTGCACACGCTTGCGCACATTCGCAATTCCCAGGTGTGAGCGACCATCATCTACTTTTTGCTTCTGATCAAATCCCACCCCGTTGTCTTTGATCATAAGCTCCACCATTTCCCCTTTTTCCTTTGTCGAAATCCAGATTGTTCCGCCTTCCTCTTTTGGAGCAATTCCGTACTTTACAGCATTTTCAACCATCGGTTGCAATGTCAACGGCGGAATCATAAAGTTCTGGACTTGCAAATCGTATTCCACATTAATTTTTTCTTCAAACCGTCTGGCTTCCAAAGCAAGATAATACTTGGTATGCTCCACTTCGCGCTCAAAAGGAATACAATTCAGCTGGTCTAGCGCATCCATATTTCCTCTCAGATAAAATGACAAATCGATAACTGCCTCAGAAGCCTGTTTCGGATCGATTTTGCACAAATAACGAATCGTACTTAGACAGTTGAACAAGAAATGCGGTGCAATCTGAGAACGCAACGTGCTGACCTGCGTTTCATACAATTCCTTCTGTTGCATACGAATATAACTTGCTGTCTCCTGCTGTGTCGCCACAAAGGCCAATATTCCATCCACAGTCAGCATCAAATTGACAAATGGCATATTCTGAAAACAGCTTTCCAAAGCAGCTCCAATTATCGGAAATATTACAAGCAGCGACAGCTTGATAAACATTCCTCTTGCAAGATATTTTCGGTATACAATCACCAATATCCAGTCCACCACAAGTCCCATGACAGCCATCGCTGGTGATACCAAAATCAGTTTGCCGTAGAACATTGTATTATGTTCATCGAAATAATAAAACCATCCGGTCCACTGACTCACAATCAATAATCCCATGACGATGGTACAAATCACATACACCCACATGATTCCCGGCTTGGCCTTTTGTGCTCCGCCAATTTCAAGAGAAGTCCAGACGTAAGCATTGAATTCGCAAACCGCCAAATAACTGATTGCAAAATGAATAAATATGATTATACGCAGAAAAATTGCCGGCAATATCCCCTCAGTTCCACTGATTAGCATTCCTACCGCATGTGTCAGCATCAACACAGAAACCATGCTCTCCAATGCTGCAGCGCGAAGATTAATCCGCGTATTAAATTTACCGACGATCACCATTGTCAGCGTAAATATAGCTGTAATTGCAGCAAAACACAGTTCTGATACAATGACTGTCATCGCATTCGTCATCTTGATTCCCTCTCGTATGCATATCCGTTTTCATCAATCTCCACATTGATGGAACGGGCTGCAATCTTCTCAAAAAACTCCAGCTGCTCATCTGCTTTATTCAGATATGCGCTTCGTCCACCGGCTCTGATCCCCGGCAGTATTTGTATTTTCACACTGTTCGCTTCTTCATCCGTCCCGCTAAATGTAAGGGACAAAAGCATAGTATCTCCGCTTTTCGCATCACTCCAGAAATTCCCGAGACTGTAGCAAATAGGCTTCTTCTCATAGATTTCGATTCCCTGTACCACATAGGAATCCGTTCCGATTACCGCATCTGCACCGGCATCAATATATGCATGTGCAATTTCTGTTTGTGTATCGCGAATTTCATATCCGCCTTCTGAATCCCAATTTACATAAACCACGACAAAATCAACTGTTTCCGATGCCTCAGCAATTTGAGCTATGGTTTCTGTAATATCTCCGTTTTCCGGCGAATCTGATTCTATCAATGAAAAAGACTTTTCCCCGACCTGTTGAATATCAAAATCAATCCCCAACTCTTCTGTGATCTCGTTTGCCTCTGCGTTTTGAACATTTGCAATACAAAGATCTGCAGCTTTCATTGTGTTTCGAAAGGTTTCTGAAATGCATTGGCTTAAATTGCTTTCATAAAAACGATAGGTATCCATGTTAGTAGCATCTTCAGACAAATCTATGGTTCCTGCACAAATCAACTGAAATTGATAGCTTTCCACTTCCTCCGCCGCAGCTTGTGTTTCTGTCTCGGCTTCCGACTCCGTATCGATTTCTTCCGGTCTGTCATTGTCCTCTAACATTTTTTGATACATGGTGGTTCCACATCCGCTTAAGCCAAGCGATATCAGTAAAGCCGGCATCAGCATCCGCGAAATCTTTCCGCTTCGTTTCATTTTCTATTCTCCATCTATATAATCCTTTTTCATTTTAACCTTAAAGCGGAGCTTCATCAAGTTAATAAGTTTTCCTATTATACAAAAAATCCCCGGCAAAGCCTGCCGGGGATCATGGTTTGAATAAATTACAATTTCTATATCTTTAGAAATCAGTCAAAGTTGCCTGTCTCTTCTCAAGGAATGCTCCCATTCCTTCTTTCTTGTCATGTGTATCATTTACAACACCGAAGAGGTTTGCTTCGCTCTCTACAGCATTCTTGATATCCATGTCATATCCGTTATTGATTGCAGCCTTTGCAAGAGATACTGCATAGCTTCCCTTAGATGCAATCTTCTTTGCCATAGCCTTTGCAGAATCCATTAATTCTTCCTTAGCTACAACCTTATTTACAAGACCGATTCTGTATGCTTCCTGTGCATCAATGTTATCACATGTGAAGATTAATTCCTTTGCACGACCCATTCCGATCAAACGAGCAAGTCTCTGTGTTCCACCAAATCCAGGAATGATTCCAAGTCCTGTCTCAGGCTGTCCAAAGATTGCATTGTCTGCTGCGATACGAATATCACATGCCATAGCGATTTCACATCCACCGCCAAGTGCAAATCCGTTTACAGCTGCGATTGTAACTTGACGCATCTCTGATAACTTAAAGAATGGAGCTGCTGCAGTCGTACCAAATGCTCTTGCTTCCGGAGCTGTGAAGTTTACCATCTCAGAAATATCTGCACCTGCAACAAATGACTTATATGGGTTATCCTTCTTGTCAGGACCACCTGTCAAAATTAAAACTTTTACATCATCTCTTACTTCGATTTCATTCAAAGCAACGGTTAATTCCTTTAAAGTTTCGGTGTTTAAAGCATTTAATGCTGCCGGGCGAGAAATAGCAAGTACTGCGATTTCGTCTTCTACAGTTAACTTCAAATTCTTGAATTCGGTCATTTTAGAACCCTCCTGATTTGATAATTTTTTAACAAAAACAACATAAATATAGTACTATATTGATATTTTTTTGTCAATAGGATTCTCTTTACGTTACCATTCACAGTCTGTATTATGATAAACATCCTCAGCCCATAGCCCCGGTACCCCCCTTCACTTTGCAAGAATATTTTGGTTTTCATATATGCTGTGAATGGTAACCTCTTTACTTCCGTCCACTCTTCTTTTTCTTTTTGCGCACGGAATAACCAAAACTGCCAAGTTTTTCTCCCAGTGAAAAATATTCTCCGTGGGAATATGTCACCAGTTCTGCATCATTTAGTTCAAACTTTCCGGTTTCGTCCATATAGCGCTCATCCACTGTTACACCTGTCACTTCGCAGATAAACATGTGATGACTGCCCAATTCTAAGACCTGCTTCACGCGGCATCCGATATTGACAGGGCTCTCCTCAATTGCAGGGGCGCTGCAATGCGAAAGTGCGCAAGGTGTGAGATTACATTCCTTAAACTTATCCACATCGCGACCGCTTTTTACGCCACAGATATCGCAAGCCTTCACCAGCTCTTTCGTTGTCAGATTGATGACAAACTCTCCATGTTTCTTAATTAAATCATACGAATAGCGGCTCGGGCGAACAGAAATCGAAACCATCGCCGGATTGGTACAAATGGTTCCGGCCCAGGCCACCGTGATAATATTTGCAGGATCGCCTTCTTCTTTCCCAGCCACACTTACCATAACCGCCGGCAATGGATATAGCATATTCCCCGGCTTCCAATCTTGCTTACTCACAACCCCGGTCCTTTCCTCTGATATTGCTAAGTACATAGCATCCGTAAGGTTCCATCTCGAAACCTCCGGCCCATGTGATTTCCTCATTTGTCAATAGATTTGTAAGCGCCCCACAACCTGCATCTAATCCTGCCCAAAAAGACTGGTCTGTCGCATTGACACATACATAGACACATTCGTCTTCAAAACGGCGAAGAAATACGCAAGCGCCATTTGTCAATACAATCGAATGAAAATCTCCGTAATTGAGTGCCTTTGATTTGCGCTTTACACTTGCAAGTTTTGCTATATGATCTGTCAAATCATTCCATTCCGGAGCATTTAAACAAGGGCGAATGTCTTTGTCATCATTTCCTTTTTGGCCTTTGATTCCCCACTCACTTCCGTAATATATACATGGAATTCCCGGCATTCCAAATAAAATTGTATAAAGCGGCTTCAGATGATGCTCATTGTTTAGAATACTTGCCACTCGCTCCACATCATGATTATCCGCGAAGCAAAGCAGATGCTTCCCTTTGTACAAGGTCCATTGTTCCGGGCCAAACTGTCGCAACAGGGAATGATTGATTTCAAACATATTCATCGAATTAAAGCTGGAATATAATCCCTTGTAGCACTCATAATTCGTTACGGAATGAAGCATGCCCTCTCCGGTCAACTGATTATAATCACCATGAAGCATTTCTCCTACCAAAAAGAAGTCATCCTTTAAACCATCGCAGTGACTGCGCAAACGGCGTATAAAATCATGATTGAGACTATAGGCTACATCCAGACGCAGACCGTCGATATCAAATTCTTCGATCCAGCCCTGCACTGCAGAAAGGAGATAGGAAACCACTTCCTCATTTTGCAGATTCAGCTTCACCATATTGTTGTAGCCTTCCCAGCCCTCATACCAAAATCCATCATTGTATTCGGTATTTCCGCCGAAATCGATGCGGTGAAACCAGCCGAGATACTTTGAATTCTCACGGTTTTGTCTCACATCTTCAAAGGCAAAGAAGCCTCTGCCTACATGATTAAAGACGCCGTCCAAAACCACTCTGATTCCTGCTGCATGAAGCGCATCACAGACTGCTTTAAAATCTGCATTTGTGCCAAGTCTGGTATCGATTTTGGTATAATCTCTTGTATTATATCCATGGGTATCCGACTCAAAAATCGGTGAAAAATAAATTGCATTCACACCAAGCTTTTTAAGATGTGGAATCCATTCGATTACTTTTGCAATACGATTGGTCAAAACTCCATCATTTTCAAATGGAGCCCCACAAAATCCCAGCGGATAAATTTGATAAAACACGCTTTCATTCGCCCACATAATATCTCCTTTATTTTTTGGTCTTCGTTTTCACAAAGGCAAGGTCAATATTTTCTGATACATGCTCTGTCAGGATGATTTCAAGTCCTTCGGTGATTTCCTCGTCAATCTCTTCGAGATTACGATTGTTTTCTTTCGGAATGCATACTGTTTTCATTCCGGCCATATTTGCAGCAAGCAGTTTTTCTTTTAATCCGCCGATTGGCAACACGCGGCCACGCAAAGTCACCTCTCCTGTCATTGCGATATCGCTTCGCACAGGAATTTCTGTGATTGCGGAAAGCAACGCACAGGTCAATGTAACACCGGCCGACGGACCGTCCTTCGGTGTGGCACCTTCCGGAATATGAATATGAATATCATGACATTCGAAAAAGTCAGCCTGAATATGATACTTCGGTGCAATGGAGCGCACATAAGACAAAGCAGTCTGTGCGGATTCTTTCATTACATCTCCTAGTTTACCTGTCAAAAGCAAATTGCCTTTTCCCGGAAGCACATTGACTTCCACTTCCAAAGTCACACCGCCGACAGCCGTCCATGCCAAGCCACGTACAATGCCGATTTCTGCCTTTTTATTCTTTTTCTCCGGCAAAAATTTTACCGGTCCTAAATATTCCTTTAAATTTGCTCCGGTGATGGTGATTTTCTTGGAATCTCCTTCATAAACCTTTCTGGCAGCCTTTCTGCAGACAGAACCGATTTTACGCTCCAATTCTCGCACGCCGGCTTCCCTGGTATATCCGGAAATAATATCTTTAAGTGCCTTATCGTTAAAGGTTAACTGCTTTGCATTCAAACCGTTTTTCTCAAGTTGCTTTCCCACCAGATAATTGCGTCCGATATGGAATTTCTCATTTGCAGTATATCCTGGGATTTCTATGATTTCCATACGATCCCAAAGCGGTCTTGGAATGCTGTTTCGATCATTGGCAGTAGCAATAAACAAAACATCCGACAAATCCACAGTCAATTCCACATAATGGTCTCTAAATCTGGAATTTTGTTCAGAATCCAGGACTTCAAGCAGCGCAGCAGATACATCGCCTCTATGATCAGAGGAAACCTTATCGATCTCATCCAAAAGCATCAACGGATTTTTCACCTTTGCCTGCTTGAGGCCTTCGATGATACGTCCCGGCATCGCTCCGACATAAGTCTTTCGATGACCACGGATTTCTGCCTCATCATGCACGCCGCCAAGACTGATGCGCACATATTCCTTTCCCACTGCCCGCGCAATGGAATGCGCAATCGATGTCTTACCGCATCCCGGCGGTCCCACAAGACAGATAATCGGTGCATCTCCCTTTGATGTTAGATTGCGCACTGCCAAGAATTCTAACACACGCTCTTTGACATCCTTTAATCCATAATGGTCCTCTTCAAGAATATCCTGGGCGTATTTTAAATCCTTTCGATCCACAGTTGCTGCATCCCAAGGAAGTTCCAGCAATGTTTCAATATATCCTCGCGAAACCGCACTTTCAGAAGAATTATCATTCAAACTCTCCAAACGTTTGATTTCTTTTCGAAGTCGTGCTTTCACTTCTTCAGAAGCTTGAAGATTTTCTGTTTTCTCGCGATACTCATCAATTTCGGACTCTCCGTCATTGGTGCCAAGTTCCTCACGAATCTGCGCCATCTGCTCTCTGAGCACATATTCCTTTTGATGCTTGTCCACGCGCTCTTTGACCTTCTTTTGAAACTCCTCTTTGTAGGCGCTTACTTCTGTTTCCTGAAACAGGAGTGTCAAAAGTGCCTCATAACGTGCTGTCAAAGAAATTGCCTCGAGAATCTTTTGCTTCTCCGGAAAATCCACAGGAAGAGAGTTACCGATATAGTCAATCAACTGCGATAAATCGCTGATTTCCTTGACTCTGCGTTTGCGCTCCTGTCCTACTCTGTGATTGGTATCAGCATACTTCATAAAGGTTTCCTGAATGCTTTCTACCATAGCAAGCTGGGCCTCTTTTGGGAGATCCTCTTCCATATAGTCTTCTTCTAACAGAATCTTTGCCTCTAAGAAATCCGGATTTCCTGTAAAAGCAAATATGCTCGCGCGCTCAAGGCCATTAATTAAGACACGGACGACATTATTCTGCATGCGGATGACTTGCTTGACTTCAGCATATAAACCAACCGTATACAAATCCTGCACCGTCGGATTTTCCACATCCGGATCCATCTGTGTCACAATAAAGATCCTGCGACTGTTTTCCATTGCCACTTCCACAGCACGCAAAGAGCGTTCCCTTGAAATATCAAAATGTGCAATCATTCCCGGCAAAATTGTCATACCGCGAAGCGCTACCGTGGGAAGTGTCATCATTTCTTTTGTTTTTTCCATAATCATACTCTACCTTACTATTCAAAAAAGACTCGCATTGCGCTTTTGTAACAAAACACTTTGCGAGTCATATTGATATCATCTATGAGGCTGCCTTAGAAGATTTTCCTTTTTTAGATTCAGACTCATGATCCTCGATGGAAGGAATTTCTTCCGTTTTATCGCCTTCAATCTTAAGGTTTTCTTCCACTGTATCCGCAGTAATTTCCACATGTGAAATGGATTCGTCGGATGGAATCCGATACATCAGGTCAAGCATAACACCTTCCATGATTGCTCGAAGTCCACGTGCTCCGGTCTTTCTCTCCAATGCCTTATCTGCGATTGCATAGATGGCATCATCTGTAAATTCCAATCCAACGCCGTCTAATTCAAACAGCTTGGTGTACTGCTTTACCAGTGAGTTCTTCGGCTCACGAAGAATTCTTACCAGGGCATCTCGATCCAGGGCATCCAATGAAACTGTAATCGGCACACGACCGATGAATTCCGGAATCAAACCAAATTTAACGAAATCCTGAGGAAGCGCATGCTTGAAAGCCTCGCCCACATTCATCTCGTCCTTCACCTTGACTTCGCCCATAAAACCGATGGACTTTTGATCCATACGTTTCTCAATAATCTTCTCTAAGCCATCGAAAGCTCCGCCACAGATGAATAAGATATTGGTTGTATCGATTGGAATCAATTCCTGCTGAGGATGCTTACGACCACCCTGAGGAGGTACGGAAGCCATAGTTCCCTCTAAGATTTTAAGAAGTGCCTGCTGAACGCCTTCTCCTGATACATCTCTGGTGATGGATACGTTCTCGGATTTCTTTGTAATCTTATCGATTTCATCGATATAGACAATACCATGCTCTGCGCGTTCCACATCATAATCCGCTGCCTGAATCAGTTTAAGAAGAATATTTTCAACATCTTCACCCACATATCCGGCCTCGGTTAAAGTGGTTGCATCTGCGATTGCAAACGGAACATTCAATACTCTTGCTAAAGTTTGTGCAAGAAGTGTCTTACCTGAACCGGTTGGTCCGAGCATCAGGATGTTACTCTTTTGAAGTTCCACATCTGTACTTGGTCCTGCGAGCACTCGCTTATAGTGATTGTATACTGCAACAGATAAAACCTTCTTTGCCTGATCCTGACCAATGACAAAGTCATCCAGAAATGCCTTTAGCGCTTCCGGCTTTAACAGGTTAATCTCGCCTGATTTGTCCTTATCATCTTCCGGCTTGAAGCCACCCATTTCTTCTTCGATGATTTCATTGCAAATATCAATACACTCATCGCAAATGAAAGCTCCGCCCGGTCCGGAAATCATGCGTCCTACCTGATGCTGATTTTTTCCACAGAAGGAACAAAATACAAGTTCCTCATCATTTTTCTTTCCTGCCATATTTTCTCCTATGCGCGGCTGGTGATTACCTGATCTACCAAACCGTATTCCAATGCTTCCTGAGCACTCATATAATGATCGCGCTCTGTGTCGGCTGCTACTGTCTCATAAGGCTTACCTGTATTCTCAGCAAGGATTTCATTTAAACGCTTTTTGGTTTTTAAGATATTCTCTGCTGCGATTTCGATTTCAGTTGCCTGACCTTTTGCTCCACCGCTTGGCTGATGAATCATAATCTCAGCATTTGGAAGTGCAAAACGCTTACCCTTTGCGCCACCGGCCAAAAGGAATGCACCCATAGATGCTGCAAGTCCGATACAAATTGTAGATACATCACACTTGATATATTGCATTGTATCATAGATTGCCATTCCTGCGGTTACCATACCACCCGGTGAATTGATATAAAGATGAATATCCTTTCCAGGATCCTCTGATTCAAGGAATAATAACTGCGCAACTACAAGGCTGGCAGTTGTCTCATTTACTTCTTCCCCAAGGAAGATGATACGATCTTTTAACAGACGCGAATAAATGTCATAGCTTCTCTCACCACGACCGGTCTGTTCAACGATATAAGGGACTAAACTCATTTCATTTACCTCCTACTACTTACATTACATATTATTATATATCGAATTGGATACAATGAAAATAAACTGTTCGTTAAAATTTTTAAAAATTTTCGTTTATTTTTCATGCCCATAAAATCAGATAAAGACCGGCACAGATAATCTGCGCCAGTCTATAAGATCTGTTCATATCCGAAAGATTATTCTTCAGTTGACTCCTCTGCATCTGCAGCTTTCTTCTTCGGCTTTGCGCGTTCCTTAACATTCTCCATGATCAGGTCAGCAGCCTTGGACAGTGCAATTTCTTTCTTCATGGATTCCTTCTCGGCATCTCCCATGTATTCCTTTAACTTGTCTACTTCCATACCGTACATAGTTGCCATCTTTTCGATTTCTGCATCTACATCAGCTTCGGTTACTTCGATATTCTCTTCCTTTGCAATCTGCTCTAATACAAGAGAACTCTGGATACGAGTTACCGCTTCCGGACGAACCTGCTCTTTGAACTGCTCCATAGTCTGTCCGGAGAACTGCATATACTGCTCAAGAGAAAGACCACTCTGTGCAAGACGCTGAGCGAACTCATCTACCATAGACTCACACTGAGTCTCGATCATAGCTTCCGGAATATCCATCTTTGACTTGTCGATGATCTTCTGGATTGCTTCGTCTTCCTGATCTTTTCTTACGCTATTCTTTTTATTATTCTCAAGCTTTGTCTTAACATCAGCCTTGTACTCTTCAAGGGTTTCAAATTCAGAAACATCAGATGCAAATTCATCATTTAACTCAGGAAGTTCCTTTGCCTTGATTTCATTTACCTTAACCTTGAATGTAGCAGGCTTTCCTGCTAAATCAGCTGCCTGATACTGCTCCGGGAAAGTTACATTAACATCAAATTCATCTCCGACATTCTTTCCTACGATCTGATCTTCGAAAGTATCGATAAAGCTGTGTGAACCAAGCTCTAATGAATGATTCTCACCCTTTCCGCCTTCGAATGCAACACCATCAACAAATCCTTCGAAGTCGATGACAGCGGTGTCACCCATCTGTGCAGCGCGATCTGTTACAGTGATGGTACGAGCGTTGTTGTTGCGCTCCTGCTCAAGTGCTTCAGCAACTTCTTCGTCAGATACAGTTGTATCTGCCTTTGTAACTGTTACACCCATATATTTTCCAAGGGTTACTTCCGGACGAACTGCAACTTCTGCAGTAAAGATGAAAGGCTTACCCTTTTCGATCTGTGTTACATCAACAGTAGGACGAGATACAATATCAAGACCGCTCTCATCTACTGCTGCAGGATAATTGTCCTGCATTAATTTATTTGCTGCATCCTCATAAAAGACTGCTGCACCATACATCTTCTCTACCATTGCTCTCGGAACTTTTCCCTTACGGAATCCAGGAACGCTGATTTGGTTCTTTTGTCTCTTATAAGAATAGTCTAACGCTTTCTCTAATTCCTCTGCAGAAACTTCAATCGTAAGCTTCGCCATGTTGTGCTCAAGATTTTCAACCTTAACGCTCATTTTCTGATTCTCCTATCTATATATCTTTGCTTATGGGCACAGTTCACCCGCGCATTCCAAGGCATTATATCACATTATATGATACTTGGCTAGTACTAATTTTCAAACAAAGTTACCATTCACAGTCTGTATTATGATAAACATCCTCAGCCCATAAACCCGGTACCCCCCTTCACAATTTTGCGAATATTTTAGGTTTTCAATATGCAAAAGGCGAGCATCACACATGTGTCTTTTGATGAATGAACCATTTTGAAAAAGGTTTATGAAGTGGCGGCGCATGCCTATATACATCCAAACTCATTTTTATTTCACTAAGTTCACTCCGATTCACCCGGGGATCCTTTAGATGAGAAGTACATATACGACAGTTTTTGGTGTCCGCCAACCATAAAACTTTTTTCAAAATTGTACAGGCATTCAAAAGACACATGTCTATCAGGATGCGAGCTTTTGCATATATGAAAACCAAAATATTCTTGCAAAGTGAAGGG
>SVFB01000066.1 GCA_015057085.1 Lachnospiraceae bacterium | reverse complement strand
TCATTCGAGGCAGTAAGAAATAGCGCCCTCGTGTCCCGGAGAAAAATTCGGTGTTAGAAGCGAAACACTTGCTTGGGCAATTTTAGCGCAGCGAGCCCCGATTTTGTGCGGGAAGAGGGATGTGGCTGTGGTTGCCAAAATCCGTACTGAGTAAGTGGCGGAGCCTGCACAAGCGAAGAAGTTCGAAGACCTGTTGCTGATGAAAGTGTTTGGAGGTGGACTTATGTCTGCGATGCGGCGCACGGCAAAAAAAAGACAGTTGAGTAATTCTCAACTGCCTTTTTGTATATCCGAAATCAAATCCGCCATTGCATCTTTTTTCTCCGCCAATATGCTGGCTGCCTGTGCTGCGGTTTCTTCACTAACCGGTCCGGTTCCATAAGCCCCGGAATATGAATTTGTACTAGCATTATAATTTGAATCATCTTGTGCGGCTAGGGCTGCTTCTATCTCTGCCTGCTTTGCAGCCTCGTCGGCTGCCTTTTCCGCCTCAAGTCGAGCAAAGATTTCATTGGCACTTCGAATGGCTTCTTCCTGCTCCGGTGTCAATTCAGGTTCTGCCACCGTTTCTGCTGAGGTATCATTCTGAAAATCTCCCCCGACATTTTCAGCAATATCTTCCTCCGGAAAATCTCCCTCCGCATCCACAAATCGTACATTCCAACTCTTGATTACACTGCTGGATATCTTTAGTTTTTCGTCCCTTTGCGCAATCAAATCCACAGGATATTGCGGTTGATGATCGAATTCGTACATCCTTTTCACCTCACCGTTTTTCTGCCCTTTGGGCATTTGTTTTTCCACATGTCTGTTATTTAACTATATAACGGTTTGGCTCGAAAATCAAGTACTTAAGTCCTATATAATCACGATGTATCTAGTCAAGACTCGCTTGCGAGTCTTGCGCGCCGGATTCGGGTCTGCTTCAGCAGACAAATTCCTGTCCGAATCCGTGCGCATCCTCGCGGAGCGTTTAACTCAGTCGGAGCTTGTACTCCGACTGAGTTAAACTTGCTAAAATCTCGTCCATAATTGCAGCTGCCACATCAGCTTTGCTCATGAGTTCGAGTTCCCTGCATGCATCTGCTGTAATCAAAGTTACTACATTTGTATCAGTTCCAAATCCAGCACCTTTCGTGCGCAGATTATTTGCTACAATCATATCAGCATTTTTCTTAGATAATTTTGTTCTGGAGTTTTCCAGCATATTCTCTGTTTCCATGGAAAATCCACACAAGAATTGATCTTTACGCTTAATTTTACCAAGTGACATAAGGATATCTTCTGTTCTCTCCAACGCGATGACATTTCCGTTGGCATCGCTTTGGTCTTTTTTGATTTTTTCATCCGCCGGATTGATTGGACGATAATCCGCCACTGCAGCCGGCATAATCACAATGTCTTCTTCTTCGAAACGAGACTTTACTGCATCCGCCATTTCTGCTGCAGAAATCACATGAACAGTCTCCACAAACAATGGATCCTCGAGTGCAGTTGGTCCGGCAACCAATGTCACCTTCGCACCTCGTCTTGCACAATGAATCGCAAGTTCATATCCCATCTTTCCTGTAGAATGATTGGTGATATAACGTACAGGATCGATTTTTTCCTGTGTTGGACCGGCAGTAATCAATACTCTCTTTCCGGACATATCTTTTTGAAATGCGATTGTCTGCAGAATATAAGAAAGTAAGGTCTCCGGCTCCGGCATTTTACCGGCTCCGGTATCTCCACAAGCAAGATATCCGCTGGCAGGATTTATGATTTCGAATCCGTAATCGGATAACTTTTTAATATTGTCCTGTACAATCGGATTCTCGTACATGTTGGTATTCATTGCCGGCGAAATCAATTTCGGACATTTCGCAGCAAGAATTGTGGTTGTAAGCATATCATCCGCGATTCCGTTTGCCATCTTTCCAATCACATTTGCAGAAGCCGGTGCCACCAAAAAGATATCTGCGCGCTTAGCTAATGATACATGCTCTACCTGAAACTGGAAATTACGATCAAAGGTATCAACCAAACATTTATTTCCCGTTAATGTTTCAAATGTAATTGGATTGATAAAATTCGTTGCGTTCTTTGTCATAATCACGTTTACATCTGCATGTAGTTTTACAAGTGCAGAAGCCAGATTTGCAATCTTATATGCGGCAATGCTGCCTGTTACGCCTATTACAACACACTTTCCTTTTAACATAATCTTTTCCTTACCCTACTTGTCTTATCTCTTGACGAATCCAATTAAGCTTTTATCATCCTATGATTTTTTCAAGTCTCGCTCATATCTCTCATGGCTTTCACGCCACCAAGAGAGGTTGCTTCTGTGACAGCTTTTCCGATCGCTTTTCCCATTACATAAGCCGCCATTGGTCCAACCAGATTTACATCTGCAACTTCATTTCCGACAGAAGCTGCATAGATGCTATCTCCGTCGCCCATGGTATGTACCGGGCGAATTGCTCTTCCATAACCATTATGCGCCATAGATGCTACTTTATTCAAGGCTGTTTTCTCCAGCTTCGCATTTGTGACGATAATCCCAATTGTAGTATTACCACTAAATAGTTCCGCTGCGGAAGCCGCATCTTTAAAATACTGTGTCTCATCCCGGAAGAGTTTTCCGTTTTCGTCCAATGCGCCTGCCAACTCTTCGTTTGTATCAATATCATAAATGTCCCCAACTGCATTTACTGCTACGATTGCACCTACTTTGATACCATTTTCTTCCACAGCATAAGTTCCAATTCCGCCCTTCATGCAGGACATTGGATTATGGTATTTCCCAACGGTTGCACCACATCCTGCGCCATGGCTTCCTTCCAAAATCGGCTTCTTGCTTGCCTTTTCGCAGGCACGATATGCCATTTTTGCATCCGGTCTTGCCTTATAATCCCCTGGCATCAGATCAAAAATGCATGATTGCACCACAAGCGGAACTTTTGTAATTCCCACATCAAATCCAATATTTCGCTCTTCTAAATATTGCATCACGCCACCGGCAGCATCCAAACCGAAGGCAGATCCGCCACTCAATAGAATCGCATGGACAGCTTCACATGCTGCCACCGGGTTCAGTAATGGAGTTTCGCGCGAAGCCGGACCACCGCCACGCACATCTACCCCCGCAGGTGCCGCCTCATCAAACAGCATTACTGTACAACCCGTAATTCCCTTTAAATCCTCTTCCTGTCCAATGGAAAATCCCCCGATTTCCATAATATTGATTTCTTTCATCTCATCATTACTCCGAATTATTTCCTATATCATAACAAAGGCGGACTTAACTGGTCCGCCTTTTCATTTATCTAGACTTGTTTACAGTATGTAACAGCACGTTGCTGACTGCAGATGCTACTATCAATCCTGCAAAAGCTTCAAGTACGATGTTTAACATCAAACCTGCAAGCAAGATTCCATAGCACTTCCAGAATCCAAACTGAGCCATGTACTCAAATGCCGGATTAATGGTTGCCATATAGTCGCCTACAAAGATAACCATAAATGCGCAATAAAGAATTGAGTTTGTCAATGGAGCAAGCAGGCATGAGATAGAAACACTCACCGGCTTAGGCATCTTTGTCTTGCTCAATCCCATAAATACTAATCCAGGTACCAAACCAACAAAGAGACGAGGCACAATTGCAAGTACTGCGCTCTGTACCGGAATCACGCCAAGCATTGCCATACCTGATGGCTGAAGCAAACTTGAAATACCAAATACAAGGCCAAGTACTACTCCGGCTGTCGGTCCAAGTACCACTGCTCCGATTGCCACCGGAACTGCAAGGAAGGATATCTGTACCAATCCTACCTGTAAGTATCCAAGAGGTGTCATAATCATGATAAGCTCAATTGCTATAAGCAATGCAAGCTCTACCATAAAGGTGATGTTCCCCTTTCTGGTGCTCTTTGTCACACGTGTGTCTGACTGATTTCTTGTCGTATCCATATTAATTTTTCCTCCTACTACCGTTTCCATTTTGGAATACAGTGCATTTTTATTTTACAACCTTTGTGTTTCATAAATCGCACGTTTTTGTGTTCACCTCCGCAAATGCGGTCAGTGTCACATACTTGATAAATTTATAACAAAGTTTGCAATCACATTATACTAGCCACTCTATCAGAATGCAAGCTACTTTCTGACTTTACGCTTTTGCTTCTTATAAACCAGATTGATTCCCTTTAAAGTCAAATTCGGATCATACACATCTACTTTATGCGTTCCTTCTGAAATAATACGACCCAGTCCACCGGTCACCACGACTTTCGCATCCTCGATGCCGGTTTCTTTGCGAATTCGGTCAATCAAATATTCGGTCTGTCCGATTTGACCGTAAACCAATCCGGATTGCATACTGTGAATGGTCTCTTTTCCAAGTACCGTCTCCGGCTTCTTAATCTCCACCTCAGGAAGCTTTGCCGCATCCTCCCAGAGAGCCTTTGCGGAAATACGCAATCCCGGTGCTGTCACGCCTCCAAGAAATGCGCCATTTTCATCTACGAAATCATAAGTGGTAGCAGTACCAAAATCGATTACGATGACAGGGCCACCATATAATTCATAAGCACCAACCGCATCCGCAATACGGTCGGCTCCGATTTGCTGTGGATTTGGAGTTACAATTCGAATTCCGGTCTTGATTCCGGCCTCCACAACCAAAGGATAAATATCAAAATATTTGATTAAAGCACTCTCTAATGAATGCATAATATTTGGAACAACGGAGCAGATGATTGCATCTTCGATATCTTCTGTTTCAATCTCGTTTTTCTCCAATAATTCCTCCAAAACAATTGCGTACTCGTCTGAAGTACGTGGAATCTTGGTTGTCACACGGAAAGAAGCTTTCAATTCCTCATCGTCAAATACGCCGCATGTAATATTTGTATTTCCAACATCAAGTGCAAGAATCATAATCTATTCCTTTCAAATCATTGATTTTACTATCTTTTTATAACACTATCACACACAGTTCGCAAGCACTAAATAAAGGACAACCGACCAAAGTTCGGTTGCCCTCTACTTATGTGATAATATATGATTCTATTTTGCATATTGTAAAACCATGCGAACAATCAAATCCACACCTGCCGCCCAGAGCAGTATCGTCCCTACAGCATAAGCTTTTCCTTTGCCCTCAAATCCATAGTGATAACCCACATACATTCCGGAAACGACAAAGATGATACTAAATCCCAGAATCATGATTAATACCATAAACATATCGGTTCCAAAAAATGCAAAGGCAATTCCTGCCAATACGGTATACATACTCGTCAAGGATGCCATCTGTACAAACCGCTTGTAGCCCAGCTTTGTTTCAAGATGTTCCTGAATGCGCTCATTCTTGATTGCCTTTACAATCAAGCGACATCCCAGCCCGAGGAAGATGATAATTGCAATCAGCTCTCCAACAAAGAAATCATCTGTAATCTTTTGCTTTGTCAACAAAAGGTTCGCAAAGAAATATCCGATGAATAGCGCTGCCAACTGCCACATTCCCACAATCAGGCAAATCAGCGTCAGATGCTTTTTATTTACTTTCGCCACCAGAGATCCCTGGCATTCCATATTTGCAAACAAGTCCAGCGAGATGCCTGCCACAATCAGCACATTTTCCACCCAGCTCATGCTTCCTTAGAATCCTCTCTCTTTATTTTGCTTCGATTTCTGCCAATTTATAAATGAATTTCACACTTGTATTGACGCCTTCTGCAGCATCTGTAAATGCACCATAGGAATCTGCGGCATTCTTCACAGCCTGAATCCGATTTACCAATGCAGTCACATCACCATTATAGGCTTCTACGATTTTATCGATTCCTTCTTCATTAAATGTGGTCATTCCCTCTGCTAAGGTTTCTGAGCCCTCTGCCAGCTTATGTGCGCCATCTAAAAGTGCATCATTGTTTGATACAAGTTTCTGAGAACCATCTACCAAAGCCTTGATTCCGCTTGTTAAGGTTGGAACCGCATCTGCCAAAGATTGTGTTCCTTCTGCAAGCTTTTTGGAACCCTTATAAGCTGATTTTGCACCCTTTGCCAATGCAAGTGCTCCGGATTCGGCATTGTCGGCTCCTGTTGCCAATTTTGCGGCACCTTCCTCCGCGGTCTGCGCACCTTCTGCTAAAGTTGCAGCGCCTTCGCTAAGAGATTCCAAAGAAGTAGGAACAGAATTTGCCAGGGTTAATCCCTGTGCTGCCTGTGTTAAGTAAGTAACCATCTGCTGATAGGTTGCAGTTGCAGTTGCCTGGTCCATTCCGCCATAGGTCATAAGCGCTCCAATTAGAGTCTGCTGATTTCCTGCCACATATTCTGTCACTGCTGCAACATTATCGGTTGTTACAGTTGCATATTCTGCATTCTGTGAAGCAGCTGCCACAATCTGGAAGAAACTTGCGCCCGCCGTGTTGACCTGATCCAAAATGGATTGCACGCCCATTGTCATCAAAGTCTGAATGTTCTCAGAGTAACCATTTAAGGTAGAAAGACCTTCGTTTAAAGCATCTGCGCCATTACTTAGCGTTGTTAATCCACTGGATAATGAATCAGCTCCATCGCTCAAATCTGTCAGTCCGTTGGATAATGTGCCGGCTCCTTTTTTCAACTCTTTTAATCCGGTACAAAGATTGTCTGCTCCTGTATCTAATTGTGTCACACCTGAAGCCAAACTACTGCTGCCGGACTTTAAGCTGGATAAACCATCATTCAGTTTGCTTGCGCCCTCTGTGTAATCCTCGAGACCGCTCACCAGACTATCCATTCCTTCAGCCAAATCCGAAGAACCATCCTCAAGCTTTGTGCTTGCATCGCTTAATGTATTAATTAAATCATCAATGCTGTCCAAAGAGACATCACCGGTAGATACAAAATTTCCAGCATTTGCCACAACCGTCATTGCAACATTCATAGAAAAATTCTCGACATCCGCTGTAATCTCAACATATTCCGGAATGTTAATATCTTCTAAATCGCTCTCTTCTAATTGAAGGCTTTCTGTTAATCCCGGAACCGCATATCCCACAACCATCTTGCTGCTTCCGGTATCCACAAGCTTACCATTTGTCACTTCCACATTGGAGAAGCCATCATTGAGCAACACTGCACTGATTGCTGCAAACGGAACGTTTACCGTCACTTCCTCACCATCAATGGTCTCGGTATAGGAAGTATTATTTGTATAGTCAAATCGAATTGTCACCTTTCCACTTTTACCGGCCAGATCCTCCGGTGAAATTTCTTTTCCATCCAGATAATAAGTCACTTTCTGGCTCACCGGTGCCTCTTCAGTTGTGGTTCCCTGATAATAAATATCATTGCCCTGTGCATTCCAGGTCAAAGTTCCATTGCTTTCGGTGAAGGTTTCGTCGCCCTTTACATTTTCGATATCTGTCAAATTACTCTTATCATCTAGTGTATCTTTTTGATCTTCATTTACAAGGTGATCTGACACAATGGTCTGCTGAACAGATCCGTTCGCATCTGAAATCAAATATACGGTCTCTTCTTTTCCGATTTCTTTTTCGCTCACACTACTTGTTCCTAAGATATCATCGATCAAGGCATCCGTATCCACATCATCATCCGTGGTGCTTTCCGTCTTTGTCTTTGCATCAGTATGATTTTTGGCTGCGTATACAGTGCAGCTTACACCGGTTACGACCAAAGAGAATACCAACACGCCTGCGCTAATGGTAATCATAAATTTATCTTTCATTTTGTCTTTTAATTCCTGAAACTTCATATCTATATTCCTCACTTTCCTACAACTGCCACGTCCTGTGTATTCTTTACCTTTGATTTATTTTTGAATCCTATACTCGTGTGGATAATCACTTTGTCAAATACCATAAACATAGATGGCAGGACAAAGATTACGACGAACATACTGATGATTGCGCCGCGGGCCATCAAGATACACAATGATGAAATCATATCGATATCAGAATAGATTCCAACACCAAAGGTTGCCGCAAAGAATGCAAACGCACTAACCATAATGGATTGAATTGAGCTCTTTAAAGCAGCTGCAATTGCAGGTTGTTTCTCCATTCCGTTGTAGCGATTCTTCTTATATTTATTGGTCATCAAAATTGCATAGTCCACAGTAGCACCCAGCTGAATGGTTCCGATGACGATGGATGCGATAAACGGAAGTACCGTTCCTGTGTATGCCGGAATTCCCATATTGATAAAGATTGCAAACTCAATTACAGATACCAGGATAATCGGCAAACTGATAGATTTAAATACCAGCAGGATGATGATAAAGATTGCACCGATTGACACAGCGCTGACGCGTGCAAAGTCGGTATTGGTAATCTCGATTAAGTCTTTGGTACATGGAGCTTCTCCAATAACCATGGCATTGCTGTCATATTCTTTTACAATTTTGTTTAATTCTTCTATCTGATCGTTCACCTCGTCTGATGCGATTGCATATTCGTTTGATACAAGCATCATCTGATAGTTGCCGTTCTTAAAGACTTCCCGAATCTCTGATGGGAGAATTTCTTCAGGAATGGTTCCTCCTAAAAACTTATCCAGCGACAATACGTTTTTCACGCCATCCACGCTTTCGATTTCTGCCACCATGTCGTTTGCTTCTTTTTCGGAGAGGTCTGCATCGGCCAAAATGATATGCGTTGCTCCCATCTCGTACTGGGCCTGCAGGGTTGCATCCGCCTGACGGCTGGCAAGTGAATCCGGCAGCGAGCCTGCCAAATCATAATACACATCCGTATGCGTATATCCATAAATTGCCGGTCCTAAAATCAAAAGGAATAACACGATAAAGATCGGATAATGTTTGGTAATCCAATTTGCTATTCCACCCAAATCCGGGATGATGACTCTGTGCTTCGTCTTTTCCACAAGCTTGTCGCAAATCAAAATCATAGAAGGCAAAATGGTTATACATCCGATAACGCCGAATACAACGCCCTTTGCCATAACAATTCCAAGGTCGAGTCCCAATGTAAAGCTCATAAAGCAAAGTGCGATAAAGCCGGCCACCGTGGTGATGGAACTTCCCACAACTGATGTGATGGTATTGGAAATCGCATGTGCCATAGCGCGCTTCTTATCTCCATTGAAACGAATCTGCTGTTCTTCGTAACTGTGCCAAAGGAAAATAGAATAATCCATGGTTACACCCAGCTGAAGTACTGCTGCAAGCGCCTGTGTCACATAAGAGATTTCACCTTTAAAGATGTTTGTTCCCATGTTATACACAATTGCCATTCCGATACTGAGCAAAAACAGAATCGGAACAAAGGCCGAATCCATTGTCAGCATCAAGATGACCAGCGATAAAATAACCGCAATAATTACATAAATTGGGGTTTCTTTTTCGGATAAATTCTTGATATCTCGAATGACGGATGCCATACCGCTGACATGGCACTGATCATTGACAATGGTATCAATCTGATCCAGCGCTGACATGGTCTCATCTGATGCCATTGAATCGTCGTAGATGACTGCCATCAGCTGCGAATCCGCGTCTGCATTGTTAAAGAATTCATATAGATTGGTTGGAAGCATTTCCCTTGGAATCGATAAATCTGCAACGGATCCATACCAAAGGACTTTCTTTACATGGTCCACATCATCAATCTGATCTGCGATGTTTTCCACTTCTTTGTCTTCCATTCCTTCAATGACGACGAAGGAGAATGCGCCGGTTCCAAACTCATCTAAGAGAATGTCCTGGCCTTCCATAGTTTCGATATCCTCCGGAAGATAAGAAAGAATATCGTAGTTGACTCTGGTGTTGAAATATCCGATTGCCGATGGAATCAGCAATGCAATTGCCAATATCAAAATCGGCACGCGGAGTTTTACAACTGCCTTTCCAAATTTAATCATACATAATCACTCACTTTCTTTTTCTTGGTTGTTACTTTATCAGCCTCGAAAAAGAAAATGAATATGCAAAAAATGGGATGTGTTTTGATTGATATACAAATCCATCGATTTGTATATCTTTGATTTACAGATTTGAAATATTGTGGAGATACTACATCTCGTTAATGATATCGTTAAAGGAGCGTGACATAATATAATCATAGGCCTCTGCCATCTCCCCCGGTTCTAAGGTCATTCCGGTTTTGATCCATTCCTCTGCCGCAAATACCATCGCCTGCGCATAGAAAGTAGACATCACCTCCGGAGAGAGCCAAATATACTTTGGCGTCTTACCTGATGTCAGCTCCTTTAACACCTCCAGGAAGAATTGTCGAACTGCATTCATTGCGATTTGATGAAATGTCATTGGACCATCTAAATTGACCGCTCTGGAATAATACCCCTTATCTTTTGCCAGGTTGGTGAAAAGTAAGGTCAAACTTTCCTTAAACATTCCTGCAGAAATCAGTGGCTTCGTCGGTAGCAATAACTCCTTTGTAATAATCCGCTCCATCAGCTCAAACTTATCCTGAAAATGATTATAAAAGGTCGGGCGGATAACTCCTGCCCGATCCGTAATTTCTTTAATTGTGATTTTCTCGATTGGACGTTCAACTGCCAACTCCTTAAAGCTGACAATCAAAGCCTCCTCAATATCTTGTTTATTATTCATCAAATTCCATTATCACGTAGTAGCCTTTTTCTGTTTCTCGTACATCGACCACTACTCCTTCTCGACTCTTGAGTCGCTGACTCACTTCATAATTTCCGGACATTGCAATCGCATGTTCAATTGTATAATAATATGAAGTCGGAAGTTTGCTCTCCGTTATCTTTAGATGCTCACCGGGTTTGGTTAATCCCGGACGCTCCATCTTAAATTCCATTTGTCGCATAACGTTTACTGCCAATCCTTATCTGTCTCTATCTTCGATAAAATCCACATCGATTGGATGGTTCTTATCATATTGACGATGATAATGCGATTCTGTTCCTACACAGAAGATATTGGAAATTCCATTAAATATCAATCCGATTCCAAATACAATCGTAGCAAATTCCAATACGCCAAAAGCATTGACCACAAAAAAGATACCAAATACGATTGAAATAACGCTGGTGATAAATCCGATATACCATCGTTCATAACCATATCCCTTTGCATCAACCGCACTTTTCATTCCGCGGATTCCATGCCAAAATAACAGAACCCCCAATATAATCGGAACAAGTGCCATCACAATTGCAGGCTGAATTAAAATCCAAATTCCAATCAGCAAAAGTACTCCGCCCACAAATACCGAAAATCCGCTGGTTCCCAGATTCAAAATTGAACCACTGATATAAATGACTCCGATGATGATTAAAATAACAGCAACCAAAAGTCCCACTGCAGAAAAGGTCGCCTTCGGATGTGCAATGAAGAAAATCCCCAATGCAATTGTTAAAAGGGAGGAAAGCAAATAGTCCGCCCTGATCCGTTTCATTAGTTCTTTCATAATCATTTATCCTTTCCAGATTCCTGTTCTCGATGTATTTACATCATATCAAGAATGGTTTGTAATTCTGCTCCTTCAACAGGTGCTTCTCCATGCGAAACATGTTTCTTATCTGCTGTAACTTCTCCGAGAAGATTTCCTTCTTTGCCCTTCTCAATGGTGAAGTAACGCGCACTTTTTTCTTTTTTATCATATACGAAATAAACGCGATAGCAACTTGGCACGCCCATATCTCGGGATGGCATATCCACACGGACTGCCAACACATTTTCTTTTACATCAAGCGCCATCACGGAAAACTCCTCAGGCAGATACGGATACATCCTCTTCTGCTGATAGCTCTCTTCGTATAATTCGTCTAAATATTCTTCTTTTCTATCGCAGAGCACATCTACAAATTCTGCGGTATTCTCGAAAAATTTGCTTGGCAGGAATCCAAATTCATAACGATTGCGCTCGAATAAAACATACTGCTGCTCAGTCAACTTCACCTGCTTAACCTGTTTTCCCGGTGGAATCGGCTTTCCCTCGCGCTTTGCCTTCTCCACTTCAACCACACGCTCTAACAATGGTGTCTTGATTATCAGATTATTGCTAAACGGATTTACCACCACGCCGGCGCCCTCAGGGTTCTTGATTGCAACCTCGGCCACAATCGGGAAAGGCATATTCATCACTGCCTCGGCCTTCGGCTCCTTTGGAATCTGCTCCTTTTCTGTATAAATCGGGATAAAGATTTGACCGTCCTTATTCTTAATCGCCAGCGGCATCGGTTGCTTTTGCTCATTCAGCTTTGAAGGAATTAAAACACGCGCCTTCACCAGTTCCTCCATCAGGTTGTTCAGATTCTGTGGCGTCTTCTCTGCCGTATAAGTCGCCATCATTTCTTCCACCTTTGGATTCTTCACATTTATCGTTGCATTCGGGTCCACCGGCTTCTTCGCTCTAGGCCCTGGAAATTTTGTTATTTTTGCCATTGTAAAAAACTCCGATCACTATACTTATGCCTTACACATATAAATAAATTATACACGCCACCCCTATGTTTTGCAAACAAAGTTGAAGCTTGTCAATCAGAAAAAATACGCCCGGCATAGCCGAGCGTATTTTAGATTTGAGAGTTTTCATATAATTGATGAATGATACATCAATGGCCTATTTTAGTATACGTCCTTCCACTCTGCAATATTGTCCGGTGTGAAGGCGAATGGTGCTCCAAGGATAACTTCTGTACCACCATCTGCTGCTTCAGTAATGGTGTAAGTTGTTCCAAGTTCTTTTGCTTCGAATGTATCACCAACTGCTCCGGTAATGGTTCCGTCTACAAGTGCAAGTGAGATGTAAGCAGAAAGCTTTCCAAGATCAATTGGATTCCATAAGAACATATATGGGCAAGACTTTCCGTCTGCAGATGTTCCAATGTATTCAGCCATTTCTGATGGAAGTCCTAATCCTGTTACAAGAACAGAAGAACCGGCATCCTGTACAACCTTAGCAGCTGCTGCAATACCTACAGTGGTAGGAGCGCAGATTACTTTAAGATTTGGATAGTTTGTCAATAATGCCTGTGTCTGGTCTGTAGACTTCTGGGTCTCATCATCTCCGTATGCAACTTCAACCAAGTTCAAATCTGCATACTTAGAATCGTTTTCCATAATAGACTTCATTGCTTCAATCCATGCGTTCTGGTTTGTAGCCTGAGAAGAAGCAGAAAGGATTGCCCAATCTCCTGAACCACCTGAGATATCAAGAACTGCATCGCAAAGTGCCTGAGCAACTTCGTTTACACCGGCCTGATTTGCGAAAGTCTGACGGCTATCCTTGTTTACAGAAGAATCGAGACAAGAAACCTTGATTCCCTTTGACATTGCATCTTCAAGAACTGACTGAAGCGCATTCTCGTCGTTTGCTGCAACTGCGATACTTGCTACATTCTGTGAAATCAGAGAGTTGATAACTGTAATCTGCGCATCAGCTGTTGCTTCCTGTGGATAGTTTACAACGCACTCGCCACCGTTTGCTTCGATGATTGTCTGGAATCCCTCTACTTCCTTCTCATTGTATGGGTTTCCGGCACTCTTAGGAACGATTGCATACTGCTTCTTTCCACTATCGGAAGAGCCACCTGAGGATCCGGTATCTCCGGTTGATCCACTACCGCCGCCACATGCTGCTAACATTGTGGTAGCCATTGCTGCGCAAAGAAGTACACTTAAAACTTTCTTTTTCATGTTTTTTCCTCCCTTAAGAAAATATAGTTTGTATATACCCTGCGGCACCCCGCCGCTTGATACCTGTTATACGGATGCTTTCTTTTTCTTTGCGGTAATCATCGCCGAAATATTTGGCAATACAACCGCTCCGATTAAGAGTACACCAATGATTAAAAGAATCAACTGAGAATTCATATTCTTTTGTCCCAGTCCGATTCTCAGACAGATGATTACGAAAGCGGAAATGATTCCACCAATCATCTTACCCTTACCACCTGTGGAAGAAATTCCACCGAAGACAGCCATCGCAATGGCATCCATCTCGAATCCCTTACCGGTTGTGGTATTTGCACCGTAGGTTGCTGCGGTAAAGAAGATTGCACACAATGCGGAGAACGCTCCCATTGTAACATAAGTAATAAAGAGAACTTTCTTTACCTTTACTCCGGAATAGAATGCGGTCAAACGATTGCTTCCGATTGCCATCAATTCACGTCCGAACTTCATCTTGGTTGAAATCAATACAAAGATTACACTTGCGATTACAACTAAGAAAAATACCATTGGGATATTGCCGATGCTCTTTCCGATTGCACGGAATCCATCTGCATTTGTTGCGGAAATACTACCGCCGCCGCCAAGCATAATCTCGGCAATTCCTCTGAAGATAATCTGTGTTCCCAAAGTAACAATCATGGATGGGAGTTCCGGGAACATGACGATAATCAATCCATTGATTGCGCCACAGATAATTCCTGATCCAAGCATAATCAAAAGTGCCACCGGGAAAGGTAAGCCTGCATTCACAGCAAAGCATCCTAACGTACCGGACAAACATACTATAGAACCTACAGAAATATCAATCTCACCCATCATGAGGATGAATGCCATCGGAAGCATCAAAAACATTTCCGATAAATATTTTGGCATTTCACGAAGTACATTTTCGAATGTATAATTTGCAGACATTGCTCTGCAAAGTATGAGTACTGCCACCAGGATGACTACCAATACGCCTTCCCAGCTGATTAATCTTTTCTTCCACACATTCTGCGGTGTGGCATTTATCGTTCTACCTGATTTTCCTGCCATGATTACATCTCCCTTCTAGCGAGCGCACGCCTGTTCATAGCACGCTGCGTTAATACGTTTACGATAATAACCACGACGATTAATACACCTTTAATTGTATTCTGTGCGATTGAAGGAATATGAACCAGTGGAAGTGCTTTTGCAATGACTGCCAGAACAAGACCACCAAGTAAGGCGCCTCCGACAGATCCTCTACCACCACTCATACTTACACCACCAATAACACAGGCAGCAATTACATCCATTTCTTTTCCTGTCAAACTGTTTGGCTGCGCGGAAGCATAGATAGAAGTGTTCAATGCTCCGGTCAGTCCACAAAGGAGACCCATGATCGTGTAAACGGCGATTTTTACACGAGCCACTTTAATACCGGAAATTTCTGCAGCTTCTGCATTGCTTCCGACTGCGTAAATATTGCGGCCAAACTTGGTCCATTTAAGAAGGATAAAGAAAATGATATAACATAAAATCGTAATCCAAATTGTGACATTCACACCAAGGATATCCTTTAATGCAAATTCCTTATAAGTTCCAAGTGCTTCAGCGCCTGCCCACTGGCTGTTTCCTACCAAATATGCAAGTGCTCTGAAGATATACATACCACCCATGGTGGCGATAATCGGCGGTACATTTCCCAATCCGATGATTACACCCATCAACAATCCACAAACAGCTCCGATTGCTAATGCAATCACGATTCCAAGGAATGTGCTTGAAATCATATTGTACTTAAATAACAATCCAACTGCCATTCCGGCCAAAGCCATTGTAGAAGCAATGGAAATATCGATTCCGCCGATCAACAATACCATTAACATTCCAAGCGTCGGAATCAAAGTTACGACATTGTTCTTTAATACCTCCAATAAGTTTTCGATTGTAAAGAACGCCGGGTTAATAATACTTACGACTGCGATCAGGAGAACCAGTACAAAGATCAGACTTAATTCACGCATCTTCATGATACCACTTCCTCCTTCTTCTCAGATTTTTCCATTGAGTGCTCCAAAATAATCTCCTGTGAAGCCTCTGCTGCGTTTAACTCTCCGGTCACTCTTCCGTTACACATCACATAAATTCTATCTGCCATTCCTAAGATTTCCGGCATTTCGGAAGAAATCATTATAATTGCATAACCCTGCTTTGCCAAATCACTCATAATCGCATAGATTTCTGCTTTTGCTCCGACATCCACACCCTTGGTCGGCTCATCCATGATGACAACCTTCATATTGTCCTGTGCCAATGCCTTTGCTACAACGACCTTCTGTTGGTTTCCTCCGGAAAGTGAACTTGCAGGATCAAAGATTGTCACTGCCTTTGTATCGACTTCCTCCAGGAACTGCTTGCTGAGTTCACGCTCCTTTTTCTCGTTGATAAAAAGTCCATTTCTCAATTTTTTGATGATTGGAAGAGTTACATTTCTTCCCAATCCCCAACTCATAATCAAGCCGGTTTTCTGTCTGTCTTCCGGAAGAAGAATCAAACCTTTTTCTGCGGCCTCGGTAGGGTTTTTGATTTCCACTTTCTGGCCGTCGATATAAACATCTCCGCTGGATTTTCCTGTGATGCCACAAACTGCTTCCATCACTTCAGTTCTTCCTGCTCCAACCAATCCGGTCAGACCTACGATTTCTCCGGCTCGTACATTTAGGTTTACATCCTTAAAGAATCCCACACGACTAAAGTTTTCGATACGAAGAACTTCCTTGCCGGGCTCCACATATTCCTTCGGATACATATCGGAAATCTCGCGACCAACCATGGCCTTAATCAAATCCGCATTTGTAATTTCGTCTACATTGTAGGTTCCGATATACTGAGAATCTCTGAAAACCGTAACACGTGTTGCCAGACGATACATATCTTCGAATCTGTGAGAGATAAAGATGATGGATACTCCATCGTCTCTTAATTTCTCCACAATCTTATATAACTTCTCTGATTCATTTGCTGTCAGCGATGCTGTCGGCTCATCAAGTATGATAATTCTTGCATGAGTGGAAATCGCTTTTGCAATTTCAACCATTTGCTGCTGTGCAACAGAAAGTGTTCCCATTTCTGCAGTCGGCTTAAAATCTGCCTCCAGCTGATCAAGATAGCCCTGAGCCTCTTTGTTCATCTCTTTCCACTGCAGAATTCCACCTTTCTTGATTTCATGATTCATAAAGATGTTTTCTGTTACGCTTAAATCCGGGTAACTTGTCGGATGCTGATAAACCGCTGCGATTCCTGCAGCCTGTGCATCTGACGGTCCCTTGAAATCTACCTTCTCGCCGTTTAAATACATCTCGCCTTCTTCAGCATGATGTACTCCCGTAATCACTTTGATGAAGGTCGACTTGCCTGCTCCGTTTTCTCCCATTAACGCGTGAATCTCGCCCTTTTTCAGCTGAAACTGTACGTTATTCAATGCTTTTACACCTGGGAAGATTTTTGTAATCCCCTTCAGCTCCAATACGTATTCAGACACGTCTCCTCCTCCTTTCATATATCCTTTTCACAATTCTATAATAAGATTCGGGCGTGGTTTACTAAACGGTAAAATATTTTGATGAGGGGTAAATTTTTCCTTGGTACTTTAGTCACAAAAATTGCCCTTAACACTTGATTTTACTTACTTTTCAAGTGCTAAGGGCATCTTAGATTTTCGTCAAAATAAGGATTATTTTTCGTTTTTATTTTGAATTTGCTTTGGAATTCTGATTGTAACTTCACAGCCTTTTCCCGGTTCGCCGGAATATTCCAGGCCATATCCATCCCCATACAGCAAGCGCATCCGGTTATGAATATTATAAATCGCAATATTGCTTCCCTTTCGCTCGTGGACAATCTCGTCAGAAAGGATTTGCTTGATTTTGTTTTCGTCCATTCCCACTCCATCATCAGAAATCAGAATAATGATATCATCATCTTCTTCCCATGCTGTTAGCACAATGGTTCCGGACTTATCCTGTTTCTCCAATATTCCATGCAAAATTGCATTTTCCAAAATCGGCTGAAATGTCAGTTTCGGAATACGATATTGTGTCAAATCATCCGGAACATCAATCACAAAATCAATCTTGTCTCCGTAGCGCTTATTCATCAACTGAATATACACTTGCGCATGCTCTAATTCATTTTCAATCGTGCTATAATCTTTTCGCCTGCTCAGCGTCAGCTTATAAAAACGAGATAGACTTTGCACAACTTCGCTGACTTCATCATTTCTTCCCTGAAGAGACATCCAATGAATCATATCCATTGTATTGTACAGAAAGTGCGGGTTAATTTGCGCTTGAAGAGAATTATATTCTGCTAATCGCAAGGCTTCCGCGGTTTCCTTTTGCTCCTTCATCAACGTGGTGATTTCCTGCGTCATATTGTTGTAGGATGCAATCAGCTTTCCGACTTCATCTTTTGTATGCGGATCCGGTAAAGGTTCCGGTCGTCCGGCATCTGCCAACTCCATTTGCTTTGATAACTTATAAATTCGGCGGGTAATCGAATGTGCAATTGACATTGCGATTACGATTCCAAGCAATAGCGAAAGCAAACAGATTAATATAAATTTAATGATTGTATCATTTGCAATTGCCAGGAGGCTTTTCTCCGGCAGCACAGTTACTACAAACCAATCTGTTTCTTCTAAATAGTAGAACGCTGCATACACACTTCCACCGCTGACATCCTGCTTGATAAAACTGTTTGATGCCATTAGCATATCCTGAATATCATAGTAATCCAAATGATACATTCCAGACAGCGCTGAATTTGTTGTGGCAATCACAGCCTCTCGCTTATTCAAAATATATGATACCGAATTGTCTACCGTAATCGACTTTGACAGAACATCCTCATATATTTCTGAAGGATAATACAGTGCGATATAACAAGTGTGAAAATCATTGTTTACAAACATCGTTCTCCTGATGACATAAGCACAATCATTATATTCTTCAATCTCGTGAGCGCCTAAATAAAACTTCGGGCAATACAACTCTCCCAAATTGGATGCGCTGAAAATACCGTGCCAATAAGTAGATTTAATTTCCGATTCAGGGGCAAGATATTTGCTTCCGTATTGACTTTGATAAACCTGATGATCCTTCGGAAGTGTGGTATATATCCGCACATCTGTAATTTCGGTTTCTTCCTTAATTTGCTTAACCAATTGGTCGAATTCTGCCCCTGCATCAGAGGTGAAAGTGGAATTAATATTGCTCACTCCGGCCGAATTAAACAATTCGGCATATAACCTAGACTCTTCAATCTGGTTCATCGCATTGTTGATGGCATTGATTTCACTTTCAATTTTCGGAATCAGTGATGCCGTCAACTGCTGCTCATCCTGCACTGTATCCGAAATCACCATATCATAAAAACGGCCGTAGAAAAGTACTGCTATGGTAAAAAGCGGAAGCATCGCAGCAACCACAATACAGATCAGAATTTTTGTTTGTAGGTGTAGACTTCTTAATTTTGCAGGCATTCTCATGTTCGAATCACCTGCTCTCGGTATTCAGACGGGGATAATCCTGTAAATTTTCTAAAACTCTTTGCAAAATAATTGCCGTCATTATATCCTATTCGCTCCGATACTTCGTTCACCTTATTGCGTGGGTCTGCCAATAATTGCTTCGCTTTTCGCATTCTGAAATCTGTAATGTATTGGTTTAAGGTTGTCCCTGTCTCATTCTTAAACAGGGTACAGGCATATGAAACCGATAAATTTGCATATTCACTAATGCTCTTCACCGAGAGATTTGCATCTCCGTAATTAGAAGCAATAAATTCGCGAATGATGGATACCGTTGGATTTTCGGAACTATTTTCTTTGATATCTGCAAAGTATGCTTCGGTTTTCTCCACCAGAATTCGATGCATCTGCATATAAGAAAAGCAGTTGTCCATGATATCCATAATGTTTTCTTGATTTTCTAATGCGAAATCAGGAATCATTTGCTTTGCAACACGCACATTATACAGATTCAAAAATAGCTCATAGTAAATCGCTTTTGCCTGATTCTGTAATAATCCTCTTCTCCCGATAAACAGCTCAGGGATTTTCTCCAACAGCGATATGGTAGCTTCCTCTCCCTTGTCTTCTACCGCAGATTTGATTTTTGCAATCGCATCTTTTACCTTGCTTTGATCGATATCCTTGCACTCTTCAATTGTTTGCCTGGTCAGAATTTTGCCCGGTTCAAAGAAGAAACTATCCTGTAGATAAATAACAGCACTCTCATAAGAATGATATACATTCGCAATTCCTTCGACCGTATCTCCGACAGCGATATAGAAGGCGCCGCAGCCGCGGAATAACTTGGCAATCTGCTCCGCGATCATCGTGCGCGTTCCCTCATTTGGTGTAAGTTCTCCAAATACATGAAAAATAATATGATACACTCGCTTTTCTGTATAGATGACATTCAAATGCATCGGAAGAAGGTATCCCTGTAAAGCTTCTTCGATTTCTTTTAAAATCTGTGGGTCCTCCGGAACCGATTGCAATTTCACAATGAAAGTAGTGATATATTTGAATTTCTGTTTCCCGTTATTTGCATGATACTGGCGCACCAAACCTTCAATCGGTCCCTTGTGTGCCGCATAAGGCATAGTGAACCGATACGCAAGCTGCGCTGCAGTTTGAGAATCCATCTGTCCCTCGGAATTGCGCAGAAGCCTTTGCCGCGCGCACTGCTCCACTGCTTTTTGCAATGTCTGCTGCATCTCCAAAATCTCGATGGGTTTTTCGATATAATTGATGGCCTTTAATTGAATAGCGGCCTTTAGATATTCTTTATCTGAGTATCCACTCATAAAAATAGCCACCACATCCGGCTGGAATCCTTCAATTTGCTCTAGCATCTCGATTCCTGTCATGCGTGGCATACGAATATCGCAAAGTACGATATCCGGTTGATGCTCTTTTGCCATGGCAAGGCCTGATTGTCCATCGTCTGCCTGATAGATTTCATCAATCCCCAATGAAGTCCAATCCACCGACGCAATCAAGCCTTCCCGTGTTAAGCTCTCGTCGTCCACGATTAATATAGTCATGATTCTTCTCCTTGTTGCCCCTTATGAGAAGATATTATATCACAACTTATCAGACTTCAAGTTATAAATTCATCAATGCCTATACATATCCCTTCGCCTCTACACACAAAAAAAAGATGAATCGGCAACTGTCGATTCATCTTTTTTATATGCAATATTTACTGTTCGCTTGTTTCGGCCGCTTCTGTTTCCTCAGTCTCAGTGCTGAATGGATCCTCATAAACCCACTCTTCTGATTCACGGAACAGTGTATTCGAAGAACCATAGATTCTTAACTGAATGGTATCTCCATCCTCCAGGTCATCTAAATTCACGCGGATGGTATTTTCGTTTACCAAAGTGCAATTGATACGATCACCATTTACATATACCCTTGTCCAAGGTGTAAATGCCTCACCTGTAATCAATGCGGTATTTGTCAAATCATAGCTTTTAACGCCGTCAATTACAAGCTCATCAATTCCCATTACCAAATCAGATGCCGGATAGAGATCCTCTCCGTCATATGCATAGCGTGAACCATAAAGCAAATCATACTGAAGCATCTCTAGACCTGCAAGATAGGTCTCCTGATCTGTAATTGCCTCATTGCTGGCCAATTCTGTCTGGTGGTAGGTCAATACGGTTCCCTCATGAATTCCTACAGAATCTGTAATTTCTGCCAGAAGCTGATAAGCATAAAGGTCTGTTTCCTCGTTATCGAGTCCCATATTGTTCCATGTCTGATACTTTGTCTTATAGATGTCGCCTGCAACAGTGTCATCATCTTCGAGACCCATGGTTGGCAAGTGATCACCGAACATTACAACGATGGTATCTTCGTCGCGCTGCTCTAATTCTGTAATCAAATTCTGGATAAACAAATCCATCTCATGAATCTGATTCATATAGTAAGTCCACTGGTTTGTGGATTCTTCTGTCTCTGCGCCGGTAACTGTATAAATCGGATTCTCAAGAATTGCTTCCTTCGGATAATCACCATGAGTTCCAACTGTGATGGTATATACAAAGTCTGTTGTATCAGTAGAATCCAATGCCTTAATGGTTTCTGAAACCAGAATATCATCGCTTGCCCAGTTGCCATTTGGCGTATACTCGGTAATATTCATCAATTCCTTACTGGTGAAGGTATCAAATCCCATCATTGAGAAAGCATTGGCACGGCTGTAGAAATTACCGCCATTGTTATGTACTACATGAGTGCTATATCCAATTGCTGCCAAATCCGATGCGACAGACTCGCAATCGGTTGATTTCAAAATGGTCTTATAAGGATACTCACCTGTTCCGAAATACTGCATGCTCATTCCGGTTAAGATTTCGAACTCAGTATTTGCAGTTCCTGCACCTACAACCGGTACAGTCAAATAACCATGAGAGTAGTTGTCCTCAAGATAATGATAATAGCTAACCGGATCTTCGTTTGTGCTGATATTTACCAACTCATCCGGATCCACAAAACTCTCTAATAAAATACAAATAATATTTGGATTTGAAGAATTTGTCTCTTCGACATTCTCCTGTACTTCAGTTTCGATTTCTGCAACTGCTTCTTCTGAATAATCTTCCGGCTTACTCATACCACGGTTTACCACGCTTGAAGAGAAGCTGTAGATAAATCCGTTATCTTCGTAACCCTGAGCAATATTGTAGAAATATGTATCAACCACGTGAGTGCTGGTCACTGCATTTGTCACAAGCGGGATTCCAAGGAACAAAACTGCAAGCACACCGATCGGATATGCAACCGGATGCTTCTTTCCCTGATAACGAGGTCCCTTTAAAAACAGAGCTACCATCAATACTGCAAATACAATAAAACCAATTACAACCATGGTTGCCTGCTGCGCAGTAAAATAGCTTGTATTTGTCATGGACAAAAGATCATTGATACATTTTAAATCTGTATATGTAAAAGGTGTTACACGGTTTGAAAGAATACAACCATTGATAATACCCAACAAAACCCAGAATGATGTAATCAACACACGGAAGAATCCTCTTCTGCGGAACAAATACACAATCATCAACGATGCAAATACAATGAAAGAATTGTACAGATATGCAAGCGGATGAATGCTGATAAAGTTCATGGCACTTGAGAAACTTCTTCTCGAAATCAATTCCACTGTCAATACAATCAGTAAAGATAAAGCGATGTGGAAAAGAACCGAATAACGGTTCAAAAAGCCAATCACTTTATTATAAGTTTCCGAATGTTCTTTTTCTTTTTTTACAAATAAGAATCTGCCAAATGCGAAAAATCCTTTTTTGCAACTTTGTCCGATTGTTTTTAATTTATTATTTGATTTTGGCATTTCTTCATTAAGTTTCTTCATTTTTACTTTCAGAACCTCCATTTATATATGCCGCTAAAACCTAAGCTTTCTATTGTGAACCATCTTATATTAATAAAAAAAGTACACAAAAACAATGTGTAATATTTATGAAAAACGACAGTAAAACCCATCCAATTATAAAATTATGAACAAATTGTAACGATCACTTTTGAATCATAACTTTATTACAAAAATCCGCGCGATTACGCATAATCTCAAGGCCTTTTCCCAACTCTTCAAACTGCATTCTGTGTGTAATCAGCGGAGTTAATTGTAGCTTTCCTTGAGACAAATATGAAGCTACCACATTCCAATCATCTGTTGTCTGGTGACAATAGGATGAATTCCAGGTTCCTGTCAACACAACCTGCTTTCGAAGAATCTTCCAATAAATATCCTTTTGCAAATGCATATCTCCCTTTGGATTACCGACTTCAACGATCTTTCCTGCCGGCTTTATAAGGCGTAGCGCATCCTGCAGGGAATCCGGGGTATTCACACAGTCTAATATCATATCAAAGGAATTCTCCTCCAGCGTTTCTCCGACTTCCTTTGCCGCATCTATCGCGCTTGTGTATCCTGCAGTCTTGATGAAACGGTAATTCTCATCTGCAGTCAACCACATCAAATCTCCCTGTTCTAAGTGATGTCCTGTGGCAACCACATTCTTAATCTTGCATAAAGAAAGCCACTGCGCAATGATTCCTCCAATTGTACCAAGGCCCATCACAAGTACTTTCAAATCCGAAGTCGGTGGATTGCTTTCCAGCGGATCCAATCCCAGTCTGCGCACAGCATGAAGTGCAACTGCTGCAGGCTCCATCATTGCGGCTTGGTCATAGTCCACATTCTCCGGTAATTCAATCAGATTCCAGATTGGAACAATGCAATATTCTGCAAACCCGCCATCTGTGCGAGAACCCAGATAGCTGTAATGCTCACACATTTCATACTTCTGCTCATGGCATGGCTCACATTCTTTACATGGGATCAGTGGAAACACGCCTACACGTTTTCCAATCCAGCCGGAATCCTCGCCCTCGTAAACATCGACCACTCTTCCGGCAAATTCGTGCCCGGGAATGGTTGGAAAGTGATAGGTTCCTGTGATAAAAATGCGTGGAATATCCGACCCGCAAATTCCGGCCGCCTGCACATCTACCAAAGCCTCCCCCGGCTTTAATGGTCGAAGTTCAAACTCTTTGTAATTTAACTGATCAATCCCCTCAAGGACGTATCCTTTCGCATTCATTCTTCCATCTCTCCAAATCTTCTTTTGTGGTAATCTTATAATTCGATTCGTCACCCATAACGGTTTGCACTCTCATCCCTGCGATTAGAGCCGGTTCAGCACTTCCGTTGATTTCCAATATCCGATGCGGCATTAAATCCTCAGTTGCCTTTTGATACAATCCAAACCGGAATGCCTCCGGCGCCTGTCCGGCAAGCACTTTACTGCGGTCCAATCTTTCTGTCAGCATCGCGCCATCTGCGCTGAAATATACCGTATCCTTCATGGGGATAACGGGAACAACCGCTTCCACCGCCCCTTGCGTATCTTCATCAAAGACTGCAAAGATTGTCTGTATCAGTTCTAATTTCGTATTTGGGCGTGCCGCATCCTGTATCAATACGACATCTTCCGGCAAAGCACCCATCCTAGATAGTTCTATCAGCGCATTCCTTATGGAACATTGACGATTTGCTCCCGGATCTGCAAAGGCAAATGAAATTTGCTTTGCCCCGATTGCAATCCACTCTTCCATCAAAATATCGCGCCACTCATCGGCCGCCACCAGGACCAGCCCCTTTAAGTCGCACTGCGCAATGGTTTCCATAGTTGAAGAGACAACCATCTTGCCATTTACCTGAACATATTGTTTCGGGGTATCTCCCCCCATCCGAGTGCCTAATCCACCGGATAATATCATTGCAAATTTACCCATACGCCTATTTTACCACGCAATTTGCAAATATAAAATTAAGATTCTCTTAATATTGTCGCTCTAAAGTGGTAAAATAATACACAAATGATGATTTCCTATTATATATATGGAGGCTCTCTATGGATTTTGAGTTAACCGCATCTATGATGTGTGCAGATTTTGGGCATTTGGAGGATGAAGTTCGACGTTTGGAAAATGCCGGAATTGATTCTTTTCATATTGATATTATGGATGGACGTTATGTGCCGAATTATGCCATGTCGTTAAACGATCTGCGCTATATCCGTTCAGCAACCGAGAAACCATTAGATGTCCATTTGATGATTGAACATCCGAATACGCATATAGATCTATTCACGAAAAGTCTACACAAAGGTGATACTATTTATATCCATCCGGAGGCAGAATATCATCCATCCACCACCTTGCAAAAGATTATCAATGCAGGCCAGATTCCCGGAATTGCAATTAATCCCGGCACCAGTATCGAGACGGTCATGGAAATGCTTCGCATCGTGGATAAAGTTCTGGTCATGTCTGTAAACCCGGGTAATGCAGGTCAGATGTATCTGCCTTATGTCGGTCAGAAAATTGAACGTTTGGTGAAATTAAAGGATGAAATGCAATTTCAACTCTATTGGGACGGAGCCTGCAGCGCCGACAAGATATTAGAATTTGCGCCAAAGGGCGTGGATGGTTTCGTATTGGGCACGACGGTGCTATTCGGAAAAGACCGCCCTTATGAAGATATTTTGCGCGATGTCAGGGCATTGAATCTGTAAATTGCAGTTGACAATCCAATTTTATCATTATATAATTTCGCTTAAGTTAATATTTTAAAGGCTTTGAAGGGAACAAGTACCTTTATTGTGAATCATACAGAAAGTTGCCGGTTGATGAGAGGCGCATGGGAAGCATATTGGGAATACCTCCCGGAGCTGTGCACTGAACTTTGAGGTAACCAATTTATAGGATTTTACTTTCATTAAGTAGGCTGCAACGCAGTGGCGCGCGTGACAAACGCCCGAGTCTCATAGCTTTTGCTATGGTACTTACTGAGGTATATTGTGTGAGCAATATACAAAATAAGGTGGTAACGCGAGATAATAGCCCCCTCGTCCTTATAATATAGGATGAGGGGGCTTTGTTGTATTTCGAAAGGACAAAAAATGAAAGAACTCTCAAACTTGATGAACTTCCGTCCTGACATTCGCGTAGTTGATGCTACATTACGAGATGGGGGACTGGTAAACGACTTCTTCTTCACCGAAGAATTTGTCCGTGCATTGTATGCCACAAATGGCAAAGCCGGTGTGGACTACATGGAATTTGGCTACAAAGCAGACAAAGAAATGTTTGATGTAGACAAGTTCGGACCTTGGAAATTCTGCAATGATGACGACATTTATAATATCGTCGGAGAAAAGGAAAACGGTGTAAAAGTCGCTGTAATGGCTGATGTAGGAAGATGTAATTTCCGTCAGGACATTCGTCCGCGCTCCGACAGCCCGATTGATCTCGTGCGGGTTGCCTGCTATGTACATCAAATTCCTGCAGCTGTTGAAATCATCGAAGATGCAAAGAACAAAGGCTATGAAGTCAGCTGTAATATTATGGCTCTTTCCAATTGCCAGGAGGCTGATATTCGCGTTGCTTTGGATATCATCGGCAAATCAGCAGCCGATGTCATTTATCTGGTTGACAGCTTTGGCGCATTTTATCCGGAATCACTTGCTCGCGTATGCTCCGTCTACGGAGAATTCGCTGATAAATACAATAAGAAGCTTGGTATTCATGCGCACAATAATCAGCAGCTTGCTTTCGCAAATACAATTGAGTGTGTTGGCGATGGCGTTGACTATCTGGATGCAACTTACGCAGGTATGGGCCGTGGCGCAGGAAACTGCCAGATGGAACTTTTGCTTGGATTTTTGAAGAATCCGAAATACAAAGAATTTGAAGTTTTCAAATTCATCGAAAAATATATGACTAAACTTCGCGAAGAAGGCAATGTCTGGGGATACGATCTTCAGTATTTGATGACTGGACTTTTGAATCAGCATCCTCGTACAGCAATCGCCTTCACCAAGGAAAAACGTACAGACTATGCTGAGTTCTACAAGGAACTTACACTTTTAGATTAAAATGTTGAAACAAATACAAATAATTAATTGATACGAGGAGATATCATCATGGAAATTTACGAAGAGTTAGTTGCCCGTGGCCTGATTGCCCAGGTAACAGACGAAAAAGAAATCAGAGAGTTGGTCAACAACGGAAAGGCAACCTTTTACATCGGTTTCGATCCGACCGCAGACTCTCTTCATGTCGGCCACTTTATGGCGCTTTGCTTGATGAAGCGTTTACAGATGGCAGGAAATAAACCGGTTGTTTTGATTGGTGGCGGTACTGCTCAAATTGGCGATCCGTCAGGACGTTCTGATATGCGTCAGATGATGACAACCGAAACCATCAACCACAACGTGGAATGCTTCAAGAAGCAGATGAGCAAATTCATTGATTTTTCTGAAGGAAAAGCCCTTCTGGTAAACAATGCAGATTGGTTAATGGATTTAAATTATGTGCAGTTGCTCCGCGAAGTCGGCGCTCATTTCTCAGTAAACCGTATGTTAACCGCAGAGTGCTACAAACAGAGAATGGAGAAGGGTCTTTCCTTCCTTGAGTTTAACTACATGATTATGCAGTCCTTCGACTTCTACACATTATTCCAAAAGTATGGTTGCAACATGCAGTTTGGCGGTGATGATCAGTGGTCCAACATGCTTGGCGGTACCGAATTGATTCGCCGTAAGTTAGGAAAAGATGCATATGCTATGACCATCAATCTGCTTCTGAATTCTGAAGGTAAGAAGATGGGCAAGACTCAGTCCGGTGCTGTTTGGCTTGATCCAAACAAGACTACACCGTTCGAGTTCTTCCAGTACTGGAGAAATGTGGCAGATGCAGATGTCCTGAAGTGCATCCGCATGCTGACCTTCCTTCCGTTAGAGCAAATCGATGAGATGGATCATTGGGAAGGCGCACAGCTGAATGAAGCAAAAGAAATTCTCGCCTTCGAGTTGACCAAGCTGGTTCACAGCGAGGAAGAGGCTGTAAAAGCGCGCGAAGCATCTCACGCATTGTTCGCAGGTAGCGGAAACCTCGCCAACATGCCTACAGTTCAGTTAAAAGATGAAGATTTCCGCGATGGCGAAATCGACATCCTCGGCGTACTTGTCAGCGCCGGCCTTTGTGAATCACGCGCTGAAGCAAGACGTAATGTACAGCAGGGTGGCGTATCCGTCGATGATGCAAAAGTGACAGATGTGCAAACACGTTACACCAAAGAAGCCTTCGCAGGTGAAGGAATGATTGTGAGACGTGGTAAGAAAAAATTTGCGCGTGTTCAAATGTAGTCTAAAATAGAGTCATAAGTCCACATTTGAAGCATTTCGATCAGCAACAGGTCTTTGTAGTTTATGATTTGTGCAGGCTCCATGCACTTTATTGACGGATTTTGTTTTGCAACCACGCCAACATTCCCTCTTCCCGCACAAGGTCTTGCTGCGAAAATTGCACCAACGTGTTTCGCTTCTTCTATTACCGAATTTTTCTTCTCCGGGGTATCCGGGCCGATATTT
>SVFB01000065.1 GCA_015057085.1 Lachnospiraceae bacterium | reverse complement strand
TTCTATTATACCTAAAGGTTGAGCCTTTGGCTCTTTTAAATAATTATTTGAATTTACACCATTATATAGACGTTACCGTCGGTCAGGGAGAGCGGTCAGCAGAAACAGGATAAAAGGGAAAAATTGCTGACCAATCTTTTCAAGTCGGGGAGAACGGTCAGCAGAATAAGGCGGAAAAAGAAAAGTTGCTGACCAATCTTTGTTCAAGCCGGAGAGCGGTCAGCAGAAGAAGGCGAAAAAGGAAAAATTGCTGACCAATCATTTCCAGAGAGGGAGAATGGTCAGCAGACAAATTCCTGTCCGAATCCGTGCGCATCCTCGCGGAGCGTTTTTCTCAGTAGGAGATTGTAACCCCGACTGAGACCAGTTTGTTATTACCCCTACCTTCGCTTCGCTTAGAGGAAGGGGTCTTATCCGACTGAGATAAATAGGGATTTGGTCGGATTGTTTCCTGTTTTTTTCATGTATATAATATGTGAGGAAAAAGGAAAAATCATATAAAACAATAGGGAGAGTGTGATGAAAAAAATAGTATTAAAACGTGTCGCATGTGCTTTTTTGGCACTTGTGATGGTATTTGCAACAATTATCGTGCAGCCGCAGGTGACAAAGGCTACCGAAACCTCAGCTTCGATGGTTGATTTGTCATTTAGTTTTAAAGTGGAAAATGTTGATAAGGGTATTAAATTATCATGGAATAAGTGTACAGCTTCCGCTTGCGATGGCTATATCATTTCAAAGGTTGAATTCAAGGATATTTTGGGAAATTCGGCATCTATATCATATATAACATCAAAGGGCGAGCTCTGCTTAGATGATTATGATTTAGATGATGATGATGAAAGCTTGGGAGATTTAATTCCAATATCAAAAACCAGCTATCTGGATACAAATGTGAAAACAAATTATTATTATACTTATTATGTTGTACCGATGACAGATGATGGTGAAGCGATTACTACACCGCAAACCGGTGTGCTGGCCAATGGGGGAATTTTTGATATTGCTCCCTATACGGTATATCGATTTAAGACTCCATCCCTTAGCATGAAAAAGGCAAGCAAGGGTTTCAAACTGACTTGGTCAAAGGTTACAGGTGCTGAACATTATGTGCTCTATCGAAAGACTAATTCCGGTAGCTATAAGAAGATTAAAACTTTAAGCAGCAAGACAACATCTTATACAGATACAACAGCTACATCGTCTTCTGCAAAATATTATTATTATGTTAAGGCAACTGCATCAGAAATAATTGAGGATTATGAGGGTGATGTGGTTTATTCATTTAAGTTTGCAAGTGCTGCTTCACCGGTTGCAGCAAATAAATCAGTCAGTGCTCCGAAACTTAAATCTGTAGTGAATACCTCATCCGGGGTAAAGCTGACATGGGCGAAGGCATCAGGTGCTACATCATATGTGATTTATCGAAAGCTTTCTTCCGGTGAATATAAAAAGATTGGCACCGTAAATGGAAATTCAACCGTTACCTATACGGACAAGACTGCAAAGAACGGCAAAACTTACACTTATTATGTAAAGTCCTATAACGGATATAAAACGAAAAACAGCAATACAAAGAAAATTGTCTTTGTATCTTCTACAAAAATCAGCGCTGTAAGCAGTCCGTCATCAAAGACAATCAAGGCAACATGGAGCAAGATTTCCGGTGTAACCGGTTATCAGATTCAGTATTCAACAAATAAATCTTTTGAAAATGCGAAAACAGTAAAAGTATCGGGCGCATCGACTGTATCAAAGACAATCAAATCTTTGACTGGAAACAAAACTTATTATGTGCGCGTGCGTGCATATAAAAAAGTCGGAAAGACCAATTATTATGCCGGTTGGTCATCTGTGAAGAAAATTAAGACAAAGGCTTAAACTATGATAGCGGCATAGAAATAGGCAACAATCATAGAAAAATACATGAAAGTACGTTATAATCATAAAGATATATGATTATAACGTACTTTTTGTTTTGAAAGGGGTATTTATGGCGATTGATCAGGCGGAAAGCAGAAATAAAACGATTATTAGAACCAGCATTATCGGAATCATAGCAAATTTATTTTTGGCAGGCTTCAAGGCTGCAATTGGTATTTTTTCAAATTCCATTGCAATCACCCTCGATGCAGTCAACAATTTGTCTGATTCCCTTTCATCTGCAATCACAATTATCGGTACAATTTTGTCAGGAAAAAAGCCGGATAAGAAGCATCCGATGGGCTATGGTCGCATTGAATATTTAAGCGCTATGGTGGTATCTGCCATCGTACTATATGCCGGTCTTACTTCAATGGTGGAATCTGTAAAAAAGATTATTCATCCGGAGGCAGCAGAATATAAAAGTGTGATGCTTATCATTATTGCAGTGGCAATTTTGGTGAAGATAGGACTTGGTCTATTTGTGAAATCCACAGGAAAACGTGTGCATTCCAATTCGCTGGTTGCATCAGGATCCGATGCGCTGTTTGATGCTATTTTATCGGCATCAGTATTGGCTTCTGCGATTGTATATATGGTAAGTGGAGTTTCTTTGGAAGCTTATGTGGGTGCTTTGATTTCCATTATTATCATCAAATCTGGAATTGAAATGATGATGGAAACCGTCGATGATATTTTAGGAAAGCGTGCAGATAAAGAAGTTACCTTAAAGATTAAGCGTATGTTAAACGAAGAGCCTGAGGTACGGGGTGCATATGATCTGGTCATCAACAATTATGGCCCGAACAGAAATTACGCATCAGTTCATCTGGAGTTGCCGGATACAATGACGGTTAATGAGGTAGATGTGTTGACACGCCGTGTGGAAGAAAAAGTATTCAAAGAAACAGGCGTTGCGTTGATTGGTGTGGGTGTCTATTCCTTTAACACAGGAAATGACAAAATCTCTGCAATTCGAAATACTGTGACGAAGACAGTGGTATCTCACGATTGGGCACTTCAGGTTCATGGATTCTATGTGGATTTGGAGGAGAAGAAAATGCGTTTTGATGTGGTATTTTCATTTGATATTACACCGCGCGAGGGAATGGCACAATTGCAAAAGGAATTAAATGAAATATATCCGGATTATGATATTATTATTTCACCGGATATTGATATATCGGATTGATCATCAAATGAGATAAAGCGGCTTCCACAAAAGGAAGACCGCTTTTTTGTTCTATTTTCACAAATAAAAATCCTTGGGATTGTGCGAAAAACAAAAAGTGGTACTATAGTAATAGTGTTGTTTTTGTTCAGGGAATGAAATGAAGGAGAAAAAGAATTATGACTAATTCAAAGAAAACGAAGGTTGTGCGTGTAAAAACGCGCAAACTTGGAATCATGCCTAAAATTATGATTCCTGTTGCTTTGGTAATGATTGTGGTTTGCTCCGTGCTAACCATTACCACATTTCGAGCTTCCAAGCACTATATGATTAAATTGGGGGCAGAGAAAGCAGAAGCAGTTGCAGAAGCAATTGCGATGTCACTCGACGGAGATGCATTGGCTAATTTAGAGCCGGGAGGAGAAAATGGAACAGGATATCAAATCCTGCTTCGTTCAATGCAGTCTTTGCAGGAACAGTTTGATGTCGAATTTTTATATACAATTTACACGGATGGAAGTGAATTGTATTATGGAGTCGATGGCGAGGGCGAAAGTAAGATTGGCACTGTTATAGATTTTATAACATATGAAGAAATTAAAACTGTTTTTGACGGAACGCCATTAAGCCAGCCTTATATTGATCACACTGAAGACGGAGATTTAATTACAGCATACGCTCCGATTAAAAATGCGGTTGGAAAGGTGGTTGGAGTGATTGGATGCGATTATAACGCAACCGGAATCACAAAACAGACAAAGCTTTTGGAATATCAGGCTTTTGGAATTACCGCAATTGGATTGGTTGTCGGTTTATTGCTTTTGGTTATCATCATCAATTCTATTATTAAGAATTTGAGAGTGGTAAATGGAAAGTTATATGATTTAGTTCATAATGAAGGCGATTTGACGCAAAGACTGGACATCAAGACCGGTGATGAGACGGAGTTAATGGCTACGAATATCAATGACTTGCTTGGCTTTATGTCGGGAATCATGAAGAATATTCGCCATAATTCACATATTCTCAGGGATACTTCATCAAACATTTCCGGTAATTTGAATCAGGCACAGTTAAATGCAACGGAAGTATCTGCTACGATGGAAGAAATCAGCGCTGCAATGGAAGAAACTTCCGCTTCTTTAAATGAAATCAATGAGGATATCGGAAATATTTATCGTGCGATTACTGATATCAGCGAAAAGGCGCAGGATGGTCGCAATTTCACAGAACGATTCAGAAATGCAGCTGAGCAAACCGAGCAGAAGGCTCAGACAGACAGACAAGAGGCAGAGCTTAAGGTGCTCTCTCTTGGTGAGAGTGTTCGTGAGCACATCGAAAAATCCAAAGATGTGGAGCAAATCAATATTTTGACCGAGAATATTTTGAGTATCACCGAGCAGACAAATCTGCTTTCATTAAATGCTTCCATCGAAGCTGCACGCGCCGGAGAAGCCGGAAAAGGATTTGCGGTTGTAGCAAATGAAATCGGAAATCTGGCACAGAATTCTGCACAGGCCGCTGCTGAAATTCAAAAGGTTAGTGCCTCTGTCATTCAAACAGTTGAAGAACTTGCAAATCAGGCAGAGATGATGATTGAATTTATGCATACCACAGCAATGACCGGATATGAGGAACTTGTGGAAGCAAGCACTGAAAATCAAAATAATGCGGAGCAGCTTGTGGCAATGATGCAAGAGTTTGCTGCAATCAGTGAGGAAGTACAGCAGAGAATCGACAATATTAAGGATGCAACATCTGCTGTAAATATGGCTGTTGAGGAAAGTGCTCAAGGTGTTACAAATGTGGCAAATAAATCAAGTGAGATGGTTACATCCATGAACGAAATTGGAAACGAGGCCGGATCAAGCAGTGAAGTATCTGTTACACTTTCCAATGAAGTACATAAATTCAAACTTGACTAATTGGCAATAGCGGGGGAATCCTATGAACCGAAGATTAAAAATATCGGCGTTGTACATGAGCATACTGTTGTTTTCGGTTCATATCAGCGCCTGTGAAGGACTACCCGAAAGTCCGGCTACGAATCAAGCGCAGGATACCGAAACTCAGAAAAATGAGACTCTGCAAATTGAAACACAGCAGCAACTTACGATGGAACATCTCCATGGAAGCGCGGAAAAAATGCTGGGCACGACTTTGGTCTATTCTATTTTTGCCAGCGATTCCGTTTACGCTTGGGACGAAAATTCAGAGGAAGATCAGCAAACGATTTCCGAAATTCGTTCCTATCTGAAAATCGCAGGAGATTATTTGTCTGATGCAGCAACTACTTATGGACAGAAGGCCGGTTTTATTACTGATTTTCAAGCAAATGAAGACCTCTGCAGCTTTGCGGAAATAGAGGGCGATTTGGAGGATCTTGATTCGGCTGACGAATATGCGATTTGGGACTACATTGAGTCAAATGTGAATGTGGAGAAATTGAAAGAGAAATATCTGGCGGATAATGTCATATTTTTTGCTTTCATGAATACCGATACATCAACGGATGCAGTCTCTTGTACCAGAAATTGGTATGAAGGAATGGAATATCCATACGAAGTGGTCTTTTTGTACAATGTGGATTATGGTTGTCAGAATCCGCCGGCGGTTTATGCGCATGAAATGTTGCATGCATTTGGTGCACCGGATTATTATATGACAGATGAAGAGTATATTCGTACCTACGAGCAACAGGATTTTGTGGAAATGAATTTCTCGAATGATATTATGTTGACTTGTACGGATATGGAGAGCGGTCAATATGTTTATGACAGAATTACCAATGATTTTTCGGAATTGACAGCCTATTATGTGGGGCTGGAAGCGGAAAGTGCAGCGCAGGCAGAAGCCGGTTTGGGAATAAGCCAACATGCAGAATAAAAAAGAATGGAGGTGAGCGAAGCTCACCTCAATTTTTTTTATTTCTTCTTTTTACGGATGATGATAAATTCCACAAGGGCAACAATTGCCAATACGATGATGATGATATCTGCAATACTTGGAAACAGTGTAATGCACATATCCCCATCTTCATTGTAGCTGACAAAGTGATCTTTTAATTTTTGTAGCATATTAACTCCTCCTATATTTTTTCATAGCAATTATAGATTCTTTTTCAGTTTTGAGAGACGGGCACGAGGCCAATCATCTCCGGTGCGTGCATCAATTGCTGCAGTTGCTTCATTTAAAGCTGTCTCATACCAATAGCAGGCTTCTTTGATATCCCCGATTTCCTCGAAATGCATACCGATGTCATAGCAAATCTCGGAGCATGGAAAATCATGAAGGGCCTTAAATGCAAAATTGAAAAATGTAGCCGAATCATTTTGCAAATAATAGCAATGGGAGAGGATGCAAAGAGCTTCTTGCAGGATATCCCAATCCTCTTTTTCGGCGTTGCTCTCGAATATGTTTTGTGCGATGACTCTTGCATCAGAGAAATCTTCAGGAGTACCGCATATAAATAGCTCTCGGGCATACATATGAAAAAGCTCCGGGGGAAGAGTCCCATCTTTCTCGTAGACCTTGGTGAAAATTGTAAAATCGCGTTTGCTATGTTTGGACTGTGGCAGATGCAGAATCTCAATATCGCTGTCAAAAACCACAGGATTTAGCCGGACAGTCTCATGCACCGGATGAATCCAGGTGAAGGTTCGCAATCGCTTGAATAATTTTGGACGATATTCATCTGCAAAATTTTGTGTTGTGCGATCTTTCTCCTGGGTCAAATAATGCATTTGCACAATCTCAATTTCCGGAAGCATCGCTTTTTTGAGCATTGCAAGGCGTTTTTGATTCACTGCATCTAATACTTCATCTGCATCTGCAGAATAGATATAATCGCAATGTGCTTTCTCAAATGCAAAATTTCTTGCAGCTGCAAAATCATCAATCCATGTATAGTCATAGATGAAATCTGTATATTTTGCGGCAATTTCTTTTGTCCCATCAGTTGAGCCGGTATCTACGATGATGATTTCATCCATCAAATCTTTTAAAGAATCAAGACATCTGGATAAAACGGCTTCTTCGTTTCGCACAATCATGCATAAGCTGAATGTCGTCATATGAAAGTCCTCCCTTATGTATTATTATATGCGTTTCATATAAAAAGAAAAACAAGAAATAATAAGAAAATAAGAATTTTACATTAGAAAAAATCACTAATTTGAATCCTGAGAAATTGTGTGATTTTTACGAAATAAAAAAGCGGGGTTGTATTTGCTGTAGAATGGTGATAACATCAGACTTGGAAACGATACCGGAAACGTTCCCGATAACGATACCGAAAAGGTCATCGCAATCCCATTTTGCATATGGAAATCGGCAATCCGCAAAAATGGAGAAGGAATGACAAACGGACTTCGTCTCCAAATCCTCGTTAGTCCATTTTTCAGTTTGATGTCATCATTGGAATATGATGGCATCGTAACTGGAAAACCATTTCTTGATTTTTTGATAAATCTGACGAGGCAAAAATTGTTTTCATGGTTTTTAAACACATAAAGGAGGGAATTTACTATGAAAAAGAAATTTGTCAGTGTGATGTTATGTGCAGCGATGACCGCAGGACTTCTTGCAGGCTGTGGTGGAAAGAGCACAGATACATCAAAGGGCAGTGAGACAGGATCTGTTTATTGGTTAAACTTCAAGCCGGAAGCAGATGAGGCATTGCAGGAAATTGCAAAGACCTACAAAGAAGAGACCGGTGTAGAGGTGAAAGTGGTCACAGCAGCATCCGGAACTTACAGCTCAACATTAACTGCAGAAATGGACAAGACTGAGGCTCCAACATTATTCGTTGTCGGCAATCAGGCAGGTGTAGGAACCTGGGGCGACTATTGCTACGATTTAAAAGGAACCGATGTTTATAACGAATTGACGACCGATGATTTTACATTGTATGACGAGTCCGGAAAGGCATGTTCTATTGGATATTGCTATGAAACTTTCGGATTAATTGTTAATAAAACACTCCTTGCTAAGGCAGGATACGAAACCACAGATATCACCAACTTCGACTCCCTTAAGAAAGTCGCTGATGATATTCATGCAAGAGCATCTGAACTTGGATTTGATGCATTTACATCTTCAGGAATGGATGATTCTTCTTCATGGAGATTCTCAGGACATCTTGCAAACCTTCCTCTTTACTATGAAGAACAGGATGATAAGTGGACAGAGTGTCCTGCTACAATCAAGGGAACCTACCTTGATAACTACAAAAATATCTGGGATCTTTATACAACAGATACCGCATATGATAAGACAACTCTTGCAACCGGCGGATATGATGCAGAAGCTGAATTCTTAAATGGCGAAGCAGTCTTCTATCAGAATGGTTCTTGGGAGTATGCAAACCTTAGCGAAAAGTATGCCGATGAAGAATTGCAGATGATTCCAATTTACACCGGTGTAGAAGGCGAAGAAAATCAGGGACTTTGCTCAGGAACAGAGAACTGCTGGGCAGTTAATGCAAAGGCTTCCGAAGAAGATATTCAGGCAACACTTGATTTTATGTACTGGATGGTAACCAGCGATGCTGGAACTCAGTTGATGGCAAAAGAGTTTGGTGAAATCCCATACAAGGGTGCCGCAGAAAATGCAAACGTATTCTTTAAGGATGCACAAGCTCTTATGGATGAAGGAAAGTATTCTGTAGGCTGGACATTCAATTACACTCCAAACGTTGACGAGTGGAGAGCTGGTGTTGTAGCTGCATTAAACAATTATGATGCAGGCGGAAGTTGGGATGATGTTGTAACTGCATTCGTTGACGGATGGGCTACACAGTATCAGGCTGCAAATCAGTAATTTATTTGCTTTAGAAATTATTAGCAGTCAGGGCAGGTTGTATGGCCTGCCCTGATTTCGTGAAGGGAGCCGAAAGATGGCAAAAAACAAAAAATCTCATGGCTCGGGCACCAATTCCAATATGATGCGTAATTCTATCAAAAAGTGCTGCATCCTGTTTTTAATCCCGACCCTTGCTTCATTTATCATCGGATTTGTTTATCCGTTTTGTCAGGGAGTTTATTTGTCTCTTTGTAAGTTTACAACGACCAGTGATGCAGAATTCATTGGTTTTGAAAATTATGTAAAAGCATTTCATGATGCTTCTTTTGTACATGCATTTTGGTATACCGCACTGTTTGCTGTGGTATCGGTTGTATTGATTAATGTGATTGCATTTTTCATTGCTTATGCACTGACTTTGGGCATTAAGGGTTCGAATCTGTTTCGTACCGCATTCTTTATGCCAAACCTCATCGGAGGAATTGTGCTTGGATATATCTGGAGCATGATCTTCAATGGTATTCTAAGCAAATATAATACGAGTATCCTGATGGAGACCAAGTATGGTTTCTGGGGATTGATTATTCTGATGTGCTGGCAGCAAATCGGATATATGATGATTATCTATATTGCAGGACTTCAGGCGATTTCGGAGGATATGCTGGAGGCAGCCAGGATTGATGGTGCCGGAAGCATGCAGACTTTATTCCGCGTGATTATTCCGAATGTGATGAGTTCTGTCACTGTTTGTCTGTTCCTTTCATTGACAAACGGATTTAAATTATTTGACCAAAACCTGGCATTGACCGGCGGACAGCCTTTTGTTTTCAAAGAAGGCGGAACCATTGTTAAGACCACCGAGATGCTGGCTTTAAATATTTACAATACCTTCTATGGTCAGAATGCCAATGCCAGGGGTACGGCACAGGCGAAGGCTGTACTATTCTTTATCCTTGTTGCAGGAATCTCTTTGATTCAGCTTAGAGTCACAAGAAGAAAGGAGGTACAGCAGTAATGAACAAGACAAAGGTGGGAAAGACAATTCTTTCTATATTTTTTGCAGTGCTGTCCATCTGCTGGATTCTTCCGGTTTTGGTAGTGCTATTAAACTCTTTTAAGGCCAATACATTTGTTAAGACAGATACTTTCGCTTGGCCGACAGAAGAGATGTTTGTAAAGTTGGCAAACTATATCAAAGGATTTACATTTGGAAATTATCCTTTCCTGAAATCCGTAAGCTATAGTTTTTTGATTACTGTTTTAGGCACGTTTTTGATTTTACTTTGCACATCTATGGCTGCATGGTATATAATTCGAGTAGATTCAGTATTCTGTCGTGTCTGCTATTACTTATTTGTATTTTCAATGGTTGTGCCATTTCAGATGGTTATGTTTCCATTGGCAAAGGTTGCAGATTCGCTTAAGCTGAATACACCGTGGACCATTCCGATTGTCTATCTTGGATTTGGCGCAGGAATGGCGACATTTATGCTGGCCGGATTTGTGAAAACTCTTCCGCTGGAAATTGAAGAGGCTGCTGAGATTGACGGCTGCGGACCGATTCGCACATTCTTTGTGGTGGTTCTTCCGATGTTGAAGCCGACTTTGATTTCTGTAGCAATTTTGGAAATTATGTGGATTTGGAATGATTATTTGCTTCCGTATTTGGTTTTGGATCGAACCAAATATATGACGATTCCGATTCATATTCAATATTTGCAGGGAAGCTACGGCCAAGTGGATTTAGGTGCGATAATGGCTCTGATTGTGCTTAGTATTATTCCTGTCATAGCATTTTATTTGATATGTCAAAAATATATTATCAAAGGTGTTGCGGCAGGTGCTGTTAAAGGGTAACGATTTGCTGACAATATTTATACTAAAGGAGAAATTATGAGAGCAAGTGGAATTTTATTACCGGTCTTTAGTCTTCCGGGAAAGTACGGAATCGGATGTTTTTCAAAAGAAGCATACCGCTTTGTGGACTTTTTGAGCGAAGCGGGACAAAAGTATTGGCAGATTCTACCATTGGGACCGACTAGTTATGGAGATTCTCCTTACCAATCGTTTTCAACTTTTGCGGGCAATCCGTACTTTATTGATTTGCAGGATCTGGTAAATCGAAAATTGATTTCAAAAGGAGCTTTGGATCGTCTTGATTTTGGCGATGATGAAACGGATATTGATTATGCGAAGCTGTATCAGAACCGCTTCCCGATTCTGTTTCAAGCTTACAAGAAAAGCAATATTGCCGAGGATTCGGATTTTGCGAAATTCTGTAAGGCAAATGAGTATTGGATCAATGACTATGCGCTATTTATGGCAATCAAGGATTCCTTCGGTGGCGTGAGCTTTTCCGAATGGCCGAATGATATTCGACTGCGCGAAGAAAAAGCCATGAAGGAATATCAGGCGAAGCTGGCAGAGCAGGTTGAGTTTTATAAATTCTTACAGTTTGAATTTGATCGTCAATGGTCTGCGCTAAAGAATTATGCAAACGAAAAGGGCATCGAAATCATCGGTGATATTCCGATTTATGTGGCCTTTGACAGTTCTGATGTTTGGGCGCATCCGGAGATGTTCCAGATGGATAAGAAGGGCAAACCGAAGGCGGTAGCCGGCTGTCCACCTGATGCATTTGCAGTGACTGGTCAGTTGTGGGGAAATCCGCTTTATGACTGGAAGACACATGCTGCCACCGGATATGATTGGTGGATTCGCCGCATCAAAAAGTGCTGCGAATTATATGATGTAATTCGCATCGATCACTTCCGTGGTTTTGATGAATATTATTCGATTCCGGCAAAGGATGAGACCGCAGAATTCGGTACTTGGAAGAAGGGACCGGGCATGAAGCTGTTCTCAGCAATCCAAAAGGCATGTCCGAATACCAATATCATTGCGGAGGATTTGGGATTCATCACAGATACTGTGCGCAAGCTTGTGAATGATAGCGGATATCCGAATATGAAGGTGCTTGAGTTTGCTTTTGATTCCAGAGATTCCAGCAGCTCAGCAGATTTGTCCGAGTATTTACCGTTTTTCTATAATTCCAATTGCGTAGTATATACCGGAACACATGACAATGCGACCTTGGTGGGTTGGGTGAATCAAATTCAGAAATATGAGATTCAAAATATTCGCGATTATGTAGGAAATCCAAATCTCACAAAAGAAGAGATTCCGGAAACCTTAATTCGTTTGGCTCAAAGCAGTGTTGCAGATTGGTGTATTATCCCGCTTCAGGATTATATGGGACTTGGCGATGAAGCACGCATCAATATTCCATCGACTTTAGGTGGAAATTGGAGATGGCGCTATACAAAACCACAGCTCAGCAAAGCACTTGCGAAAAAAATATTAAAGAGCACAAAAATATATGGAAGATTATAATTTCTTCTAATCAAAAAGCGGTCCTGCGGAATCTGTTAAGTTTCTTGCAGAACCGCTTTTTCTGGTTTATAATTTTAACGATTGCGAAAACTTCTTTGCAATCAAATACGAAAAGGTCACGCAAGTTGGCGGAAGGATTGGATATGAGCGCATTTACAATCAAAGACATTGCGAAAATCTGCGGAGTCAGCACGAGCACAGTATCCCGTGCAATTAATAATGACAGTGGAATCAATAAAGAAACAAAGGCACGCATTCTTGAAAAGATTGCAGAATACAATTTTGTGCCGAACAATAGCGCCCGCAATTTAAAAATGCTGGATACCAATACCATTGCACTTTTGATCAAGGGTATCGATAACCAATTTTTCCAGGGTATGTTGCATAAGTTCGAAGAAGAATTAAATAAGATTGAATATTCTTTTATTTTTCACGCAGTAGGTGAAAATCAGGATGAGATTGCAATTGCGGCAGAATTGATCAAGGAAAAGAAGCTAAAGGGTATCATTTTCTTAGGCGGCGGTCATGTGGAAAACACCGATGATGTGATGGTTCCGCTTGGGGTACCGTATGTACGTTGTACCGGTGCAGTTGAACCGGGAAAGCTCATTGGCGGATGCTCCATTACCATTGATGACCGGGAAGAGAGCCGCAAGGCGGTAGAATATCTCATCAAAAAAGGCCATAAGAAAATCGCAATCTTTACAGCGCCGGATCATTCGGTTGGACGTTTGCGTTTAGAGGGATATAAGGATGCTTTAAAGGCGCATGGAATTCCTTTAGACGAGAGCCTGATTCGCTATTCAGCAGTGCGAGATAAGGCATATTCGATGGAAAACGGATATATTTTGGGCAAGAGCCTGGTAGAGGATCAGACGGATTGCACCGCAATTTTTGCCGTATCAGATAATATGGCAATGGGTGTATATAAGGCGATTTACGAATCCGGGAAAAAAATACCGGAGGACTATTCCATTGTGGGATTCGATGGATTGGAAATGACAAAGTATTATCATCCTTCTATGACCACGGTAGAGCAACCGGTAGAAGATATGGTAAAGGCTTCCATCAAAGAATTGATGAAAGCCATTGATGGTGAAACATTAAGTGAACACCAGATATTATATAAGGGTACGCTGTTAGAACGTGACTCAGTCAAATCGATTTAGGCCGTATTACTTGGCCTGCTCGATTTGCTCAGCCAGTTCTTCCAGATATTCCCATCGCTGTAATTTGTTGAGCAGGTCTTCTTCCAATGCATCTTTTTGGGCAGTAAGTTCTGTTAATTTGCCATAGGAAGAAGCATTTGCTGCAATATCTCGATCAAGCGCTTCAATCTGCGCTTCCAATGAGGCAATATCATCTTCGATTGTCTCATATTCCCTTTGTTCCTGATAAGTAAATTTTGGCTTCTGATCGTGCTTTTTCCAAGTGGAACGAGCGTCTTTTTGTGAATTAGTATTATCAGTGCGTGAACTGCGCTCAAACGAGCTGTCGGAACCTTGATCCCAGAAAGGAATGGCTGCCTTTTGCAGATAATCGGTATAACCGCCTTCGTATTGATGGATGCCATCTGATTCAAAGGCGAAAATCCGTTTCACCACGCGATCTAAGAAATGGCGGTCGTGGGAGACCGTCACCACAATACCCGGGAAAAATTCCAGATAATCTTCCAATATCGCCAGGGTTTCTGTATCAAGGTCATTCGTCGGCTCATCCAAAATCAAAAAGTTCGGGTTGGCCATTAGAATGTTTAAAAGCGCAAGACGTCTTTTTTCACCGCCGGAAAGTTTTCCGATGGGACTGTACTGCTGGTCCGGGGTAAACAAAAAGCGCTCTAACATATTTGAGGCAGATATTTTGCCATCCGCAGTTGGAATATATTCACCGGTCTCCTTGATATAATCGATGACTCGTTCTTCAGGATCCATCCAGGCGATTTCCTGATGGAAATATCCAAGACTTATGGTTTGTCCTACGGTGACGGTTCCGGAGTCCGGAGATTCGACACCGGCAATCATCTTCATCAAGGTGGTTTTGCCGCAGCCATTGTTTCCAATAAAGCCGATGCGGTCGTTTTTCAAAAATACATATTCAAAGTGCGAAATCAGCTCTTTGCCTTCATAGCCTTTACAGATATCATGTAGTTCCACTGTGGTTCGTCCCATGCGGGATGCAATGGAGGACATTTGTAACTGCTCCTTTAAAACAGGCGCCTCCTGATCACGCAATGCCTCATATCTTTGAATATGCGCCTTTTGCTTGGTGGAGCGAGCTCTGGCGCCGCGGCGAATCCATGCAATTTCTCTGCGCAGAATATTTTGGCGCTTTTGTTCAGAAGAACGCTGACTTTCTTCTCTTGCTGTTTTGCGTTCCAGGAATCCGGAATAGTTGGTGTCGTAGCTGTATATATGACCTAAATCGATTTCTACGATGCGATTGCAAACTTCATCTAAAAAGTAGCGGTCGTGGGTAACCATAATGACAGTGCCGCGATAGTTGTTCAGATAGGTTTGCAACCATTCAATCATACCGTAATCCAGATGGTTGGTAGGTTCATCTAAAATCAACAGGTCGGCAGGATGGGATAAGGCAATGGCAAGTGCAATTTTCTTGCGCTGTCCACCGGAAAGATTCCCTACAATCTGTGTCAAATCCGTGATATTTAATTTGGTAAGAATCGTGATGGCTTCAGTCTCATTTTCAGTTTGCAGGAGAATATTCTCCTGAATGCTTTTTGAATCATCGAAGGATGGATTTTGCGGCAGATAACTGATAATGATATGGTTGGCCTTGATGACGGATCCTTCATCAGGTTCTTCTTCCCCGGCAATTATCTTTAGCAAGGTAGATTTTCCGGTGCCGTTGATGCCCACAATTCCAACTTTTTCGTACTCTTGCACGAAGAATGATGCATTTTCAAATAATAAATGGTCCGTAAAGGACTTGGTTAGATTTTCAATGTTTATAATATTCATAACAATGAGTGTAACATAAAGTTTGACTTGATGCACAGAGAATTGGGTGATATACTGAAATTAACTTAAAAGATGACCAAAGAGACGAGAGTAAATGGTAGAGGCGAAGATGATTCGCCTATTTCATTTGCTCTCGTTTTTTTGGTGAAAGGAAGGAGAATGACATGTATGATGTAATCATCATTGGTGCAGGTGTCACAGGCTGCGCCATTGCAAGAGAATTATCTAAATATCAGGGGAAAATCTGTGTGGCGGATGCAGCAAGCGATGTATGCGAAGGCACTTCAAAGGCAAATAGTGCGATTATCCATGCAGGATTTGATGCGATTCCGGGAACTTTAAAAGCCAAATATAATGTACGCGGAAATGAAATGATGGATGAATTGGCAAAGGATCTGGATATTTCATTTGTAAGAAATGGTTCGCTGGTTGTGCGGACAAAGGGACAGGACAGAGCCGGACTTGAGACATTGTTGGAGCGGGCAAAGCAAAACAATGTGCCGGATGTGCGTCTTGTGGAACGTGAAGAATTGCTGAAAATGGAACCGAATCTTGCGGATGATGTGGTAGATGCACTGTATGCTCCGACAGGTGCAATTGTCTGTCCGTTTGAGATGACGATGGCATTTGCGGAAAATGCTTATGAAAACGGCGTGGAATTTCAGTTGGAAACAGCAGTAGATTGCATTCAAAAAACAGATGATGGATATGATGTTTGTCTGATTCATACAGCTATGGATGGAACTACCGTAAAAGAGGTGCAAAAGGCCAGAGCCATTGTGAATGCGGCAGGTGTTTATGCAGATGTAATCAACAATCAAGTCAGCCGGAATCAATTGCATATTACAGCGCGAAAAGGTGAATATATGCTTTTGGATAAAACCGCAGGCAATCATGTTTCTCATACTATTTTTCAGCTTCCGAGTGCGATGGGAAAAGGTGTGTTGGTGACACCGACGGTTCATGGAAATCTTTTGGTTGGACCAACTGCAACGGATGTGGAAGATAAAGAGGCGGTGAATACGACGGCGGAAGCTGTGGATTATCTTCCGAAAGCTGCGGCTTTGTCCGTAAAGGATTTGCCGCTGCGTCAGGTTATTACCGGATTTGCAGGTTTGCGTGCGCACGAAGAGGGCGATGATTTCATCATCGGAGAGGCTGCTGATGCACCAAATTTCTACAATGCAGCCGGAATTGAATCACCGGGATTGTCTTCCGCACCGGCAATTGGAGAAGCGCTTGCAAAGGAAATTGCCGAAAAACTAGCGCTCTTGCCAAAGGAGAATTTTAAAGCAAAAAGAAAAGGCATCATCCATATGGCGGATAAAACCATTGAAGAGAGAAATGCCTTGATTCGTGAGAATCCTGCTTATGGAAATATTATTTGCAGATGCGAGATGATTTCGGAAGGAGAAATCTTAGATGCGATTCACAGACCACTTGGAGCGAGAAGCTTAGATGGGATTAAGCGCAGAACACGCGCCGGCATGGGCAGATGTCAGGCCGGATTTTGCTCGCCGAAAACGATGGATATCCTTGCAAGAGAATTACCGCTTGCGATGGGAGATGTGAAAAAGAACGGCGGAAACAGTCGGTTTATCGTAGGAAGAAATAAGGAGATCTAGGATTATGAAGAAATATGATTTGGTAATTGTCGGAGGCGGCCCGGCAGGAATGGCAGCTGCCATTGCAGCATATGATGCAGGCATAACCGATATGCTTATCATCGAGCGCGATAAGGAATTAGGCGGAATATTAAATCAGTGTATTCACAATGGATTCGGTCTTCATACGTTCAAAGAGGAGCTGACCGGCCCAGAGTATGCTGCCCGCTTTGCAAAACAGGTTTGTGAAAAACAAATCGAATATAAATTAAATACCATGGTGATGGATATTTCTCCGGAAAAGATTGTCACTGCAATGAATTCCGAAGATGGGATGTTTCAAATTCAGGCAAAAGCAGTGGTTTTGGCAATGGGATGTCGAGAGAGAAGCCGTGGAGCTTTGAATATTCCAGGATATCGTCCTGCAGGCATTTATTCTGCCGGAACGGCGCAGAGGCTTGTAAACATGGAAGGCTTGATGCCGGGAAAAGAAGTGGTGATTTTAGGATCCGGAGATATCGGATTGATTATGGCGCGCCGTATGACATTAGAGGGCGCTAAAGTTAAGGTTGTGGCGGAATTGATGCCATATTCCGGAGGATTAAAACGAAATATCGTGCAGTGTTTAAACGATTTTGATATCCCGTTAAAGCTATCTCATACAGTAGTGGATATCGAAGGAAAAGAGCGCGTGGAAGCGATTACGATTGCCAGGGTTGGGGCAGATCGTAAACCGATTCCGGGAACAGAGGAAAGATATACCTGTGATACATTATTGCTTTCTTGCGGATTGCTTCCGGAGAATGAATTATCAAGAACAGCCGGAGTGGAATTGTCTAATATTACATCAGGACCGGTGGTAAACGAAAGCCTTGAAACGAGTGTGGATGGCATCTTTGCCTGCGGTAATGTGCTTCATGTACATGATTTGGTAGATTATGTTTCTCAGGAGGCAGCAGTGGCAGGAAAGAATGCCGCAGAATATATTCTGCAAAAGAATCATCTGCCAAACGCGCACGAGGAGTCCGGTAAAACTATCGACATTTGCCGAGAAGGCGGTGTGCGCTATACGGTTCCGTCTTTTATTCGACCGGAATATATGGCGGACCAATTGACCGTTCGTTTCCGCGTGGGAGATGTGTATCGTGACTGCGCAATCGTAACTTATTTAGACGATACAGAAATTGCCCGTAGAAAGCGACCTGTTATGGCGCCGGGAGAAATGGAACAAATTATTCTAAAAAAAGAGCAGATTGCAGATCATAGCATTCAAAAGATTCGCATCGCGATTGAACCAAATGCATAGGAGGAGAAGAGAATGGAAAAAATTGAATTAACATGTATTGGTTGCCCGCTCGGATGTAGTCTGACTATACAAAAAGATCATGATGAAGTGGTCTCTGTTACCGGAAATACCTGCCCGAGAGGAGATGCATATGCCAGAAAAGAAGTGACAAATCCCACCAGAATAGTGACATCTTCTGTTCGTGTGGAGGGCGGAACCGCTCCTGTTGTTTCATGCAAAACCGCATCGGATATACCAAAGAGCATGATCTTTGATGTGACTGAGGCTTTGAAAAATGTGAAACTGACGGCGCCGGTGGCAATCGGAGATGTGGTTTTGGAAAATGTTTGCCAAACAGGTGTAAACATTGTGGCAACAAAAGAAGTTCAATGCTTATAAATTTCACAAAAAATTGCCACTTCCAAATCTTGTAAGTCTTTTCAAAATGAAGTACATGTGGTAAATTTAATATAATGATTTATGTAAAATCTATGTGACAGAAATTGGAGACTTGCATGGAACCGAAACGCAGTATTTTGGTAATCGAAGATGACAAAATCAGTCGTACGATATTGGCGAACAAATTAAAAGACGATTATAACGTTTTGCAGGCAGGTGACGGAGAAGAAGGATTAACTCTTTTAAGAAATAATCCGAGGGTCTCCGTTATTGTGTTGGATATTTTGATGCCAATTATGGACGGTTATGAGTTCCTGAAAATCATAAAGGCGGACAAGTCCTTTAGCTCTATTCCGGTCATCGTAATCACCGGTAATTTCAGCGAGGAAGAAGAACTGAAATGTTTAGAACTCGGGGCGACGGATTTCTTAAGTAAGCCATATAATCCGGCTGAAGCATTGATTCGTATCAAGAATATCATCAATCTCGAGGAGGCTTCCAGCGCCTTGATGGAGATGGAGACGGATGAGCTGACAGGTTTATTCACCAAGCAGGCATTTCTGCGCTATGCCAGAGAAATTGTGGACAATAATCCGGATACGGATTATGCCATTTTGGGATTTAATATTGAGAATTTTAAAGCGACAAACAGTCAATATGGAGAGCAGCTGTGCGATGAATTCCTGGCATATATCGGAGCTAAGGTGCGCAAGGTGATCAAAGGCGGTATTGCAGGTCGTTTCAGTGGTGATCAGTTTGTAGTTTTATTTGATAATGATGCGAAAAATACGATTGATCGAATTGAGCAGATTTCTCATGTGGTTTTCCAGCATGCGCCGATTCCACATCAGGTGGCAAAAATTGGTGTATATGCTCCAATCGATCGCAATATTGAAATTGTGCGAAGCTGTGACCGCGCATTTCTTGCAATTCGCGAAGTAAAGGGTGTATATCATAAGAATGTTGCTTTTTATGAGGAGCGCATGCGCGAACAGATGCTCAATGAGCAGCGAATCCAGGAATCTATGGAAAAGGCTCTGAGAGAGCAGCAATTTAAAGTATATTATCAGCCAAAGCATGAAAGTATCAGCGGAGAAATCGCAGGTGCAGAAGCTTTGATTCGCTGGCAGCATCCGGAATTTGGATTTATGCCGCCGGATAAATTTGTACCGTTGTTTGAACGCAACGGATTCATCACAGAATTGGATAGCTTTGTGATGGATCAGGTCTGCAAGGATATTCGTGATTGGCAGGATAGGGGTGTGCCGGTGGTGCCGATTTCCGTCAATGTGTCAAGAAGAGACTATCTGGAAGAGGGCTGGATTGATCGCCAGATGAAGAAAATTGATGATTATGGAATTAGCCATTCATTGATTCATATGGAGGTTACAGAGTCGCTTTATGCAGAAAATACAGGCCTCATTATTGAGCAGATTCGCAAGCTTCAGCAGAACGGATTCCTCATCGAAATGGATGATTTTGGAGCCGGTTATTCTTCATTGGGTATGCTTGCAACCTTCCCGTTGGATGTCATCAAACTCGATATCAGTTTTGTGCGTTCCATCGAAATCAACAAAGTTGTAATCGAAAATATCATTAAGCTGGCTCATAAGATGGGATTTAAGACTGTGGCTGAGGGCGCCGAAACTGAAGAACAGTTTTATACCTTGCGCAATTTAGGTTGTGATTTTATTCAGGGATATTATTTTTCGAAGCCGCTTTCAAAGGAAAAATATGAGCGCTATATCACGGATAAGGTAAATATCGCTGAGCAGATTGGCGATGTCTTGAATAAGAGTGCGATTGCGCAAGCAATCAGAAGTGAATCCGATTCGGAAGGAGATTCTGCGAGAATCAACGGTTTACTGTCGATTATCGAGTCCCTGGAGGAAGCGAATTATATTGACTCTTTGACTGGATTCCAAAATCGTAAAGCATTCTATGACAGCCTCCATCGGTTAGAGGCGCAGTCGGAACATGAACCGGTTACATTAGGAATCGTATTTGTGGATATCAATGGATTAAAGAGCATCAATGATAACTTCGGACACGAGGCCGGGGATCGTTTGATTGTTCATATTGCAGGAATTATTCGATCTGTATTTGTGACTGCAGATATCTATCGCGTAGGCGGAGATGAATTTGCAGTGCTGACGCATGATCCGAGCGAGGAAACCTTTAATGATAAGGTCAATCGTCTCAATTCCCGTTGGACGGAAGAAGAGTCTGCGGCTGTAGGAAGTTTGTGGCTTGAGGAAGCAAGAAATTTAGAGCAGCATATGGTGGTGGTAGATAAGCGTATGTACACTGAAAAGCGCCACTATTATGAAAAGCGGTTTAATGACCGAAGACGCGGACAGCGCAAAGGCATTTCAATTGGAGATAATATTATTTCAGTGGTATTTACAGAGGTTGCGGAAACACTTCCATGTGGCTTCTTCGTATATCACGCAGATGAGGATGAAAATTTAATTTTCTTCAATTCCAAAGTCGTAGAGATGTATGGATGCGCTTCTGCAGAGGAATTTAAACAGCATGTAAATAATTCCTTTAAGGGAATGGTTCATCCGGATGATTTGATGAATGTGGAGGGAGATATTTCCAACCAGATTACATCAGACAATGATGTGGATCATGTGGACTATCGTATTATCCAAAAGGACGGAACCGTACGTATGGTACGTGATCACGGAAGATTTATTCATTCTGAAGAATTTGGAAATGTATTTGTGGTGATGATTAAATTGGTTGATCCGGATTATGAATCTAAGTTTTGATCATTTTATATCGTATAATATAAAACCACCTCGCACAGTGATATCATCACAGCGAGGTGGTTTTTTATACCTTACGCGTTTGCCGAAAACGGAAACAGAAAATGACACTTTTTCGGATAGAAAGCGGTTGAAATTTACCTGTATATGATGTAATATTGGTTAATTATCAGGAGGGGTGTTATGGCTGATTATCATCAATTGTTTCAGGAGATAGATAGACTTAATGAATATGAACTCCTTGCAAAAAAGCATTTCTTCAGCAAAGGAAAGTTTTTAAACCATGCGCAATTGCTCTATTTGATTCGGTATGGTGTACACTTAGATTCATTAGATGAATTATATTTGCCTTCAGCACTAAAAGAACAAGAAATAATCGAGAAAGATTTAAAAGAACAGTTTCACCGGAGCGGTCTTTCTACAGAGATTTTTTTACCTGAGAATAGTGATTTTGAAGTGGAGCAGCTTTTACGATATGTGGAGTTACCTGAACATTTTCATGAGTTTTTTGAAATGTCGTTTGTTTTTACCGGTGAGTGCCAACACTGGATCGATAACGAATTATATATTCAAAAAGAAGGTAGCATTGTCATAATTCCGACAATGGTAAAACATAAACTGGTCGCAGTGGATAATGCAGTTGCACTTACGGTCAAACTGAAAGGTGACTATTTATTAGGATTGCATATTCCCAATATGGTGTCATTAGTTTATCCTCTGTTGTTTGAATGTGAAGTCGATTCGACAATACAGAATATTCTTCTTTCGCTGTATGACCAGCAAAAGAAAAAGTTACCTTATTGGAATGAGTTATGCGAATCCTTGTTTAGTGCTTTGTTTACATATATATTTCAAACCTACCGTAACGGTATGCAAATACTTGTTGGAGGTCCAATACGGGACAAGAAAATAAATGAAATATTAAACTATATGTATGAAAACTATCAAAGCATTTCGTTAAAATCCGTGGCAGATCATTTTTGTTATAACGAAGCATACTTTAGCCGTATGTTTCACCAACAGACCGGAATAACTTTTACGCAAGCTCTTAAAAAGTTCAAATTACAGAAAGCAGCGTCATTACTGAGAGACAAGAATTGGAAACTGGAATACATTTGTGACGCAGTTGGTTATCAAGACACACGGCAGTTCATCCGTAGTTTCCAACAACTGTACGGAATAACGCCTGGACAATACAGAAAGAATCATAAGTTCGAACAAAACAAAGAAAAAGAGTAATAGAATTATTTGCCCGCATTATAGCGGGCTTTTTTGTTTGTGCAAAAATAACAATGATTTTTGCAAATGTCAATAACTACCTGTTTGACTGCAAAATAAATCGCATTTTTTTAGATATATGAGTTTAATATATTGTATATGAAGGAATGTCGTTTAGTAAAAAACAACAAATCTAACACAGGAGGTTTTAGATGATGACCAAGGGGAAGAAAATTTTGATACTAGTGTTAGTTGTTGCTATTGCTATAGCAGGTTCTGTATTTGCAGTAGTAACATTCGCTAACAAAAACAAGAATCGAACGAAGATTGACACGAATGGCGCGGTAGTTTCCGTCAGCCAAAACGGTGACACAATTGTGTTTAATCCTGACAACACATATCAAATCCAAGGCGATGTAGAAGTGGAGGGACATGTGTTTGATTATGAAACTCAGGGCACATATGCTGTTACCGACGGCAAATTAGTGTTAAATGAGGAGAATCCTAAGGTGGCTGTATTCAGTACTTTTGGCCAATTTGATATGGATGGCGATATTACCAGCCCAATTGAAAATGGTATGCAGATTGTCCATTTAGAGGCAAGTAATGAAGCAAGCACCTTTGAATTGGCTCACTTCGAATTAGGCAAGGAGCAGGCAGATAAACTTGGTATTAAAGGAATTACCGGCGAGTCCTGGGAGAATGATGTTGAGCACCAAGAAGCAGAAGAGACAGAAACGGAGGAACCCACGCTTGATGCAAGCGGTGCTTTATTAACCGTAGAGAGCGGCGGTAACCGTATAGCGTTCTTCCCTGACGGCACCTTTAAACTATTAGCAAAATTCACACAAAGCGGAGATGGATTAACAGTTAACTATAGTTTGGAATTAACTGATAAATATTCCGTTAAAGACGGAGAGTTGATTCTTTCGTCTGATACCGAAGGTTTGCTTAACGCAGATATTTTTAAACAGTACGGACAAACCGATGTTAAGACCCCTACAAAATGTACGGTTAAGGTAGTGGACGGTCTGTTAGAAATAAGGTTTACGATTCAGACAGATAAAGGGACCATCGAAGCAGCTGTTTTCAAAATCGGAAAAGCAGATGCAGAAAAGATTGGCGTTATGGGAATAACCGGTGAAACCGTTATTGAACCATCAACAAAAGAAGCAACACAAACTTCGGAAAAACAAAATAGCGACAAAGCTCCTTCACAGCAGTCAGTTGATTCTTCAGCAAAACCTATTCGTTTCTCAAATGGCAATTATCAGATTACTTTTTACAGTAACGGTCAGTACAAAGAAACAGGAACTATTGATGTTAATGGTGCAAATGTAAGTGTTAGCGTAACGGACGAATATACTATTGACAAAAAAGGTAAACTAACTATTAAAACGAATCAAGAGGTTTCCTGTTCAGCTGTAATGTCCGGATATGATCTCAGTTTTGGTGCACCTAATAAAACAAGCTGTAAAGCAGACGGAAAAGGTTATAAAGTAACATTTATCGTTTATGCTAATGATCAAAACAATACTATAGGTTCTGTTAAACTTTCCGCTGCCGATATTGAAAAGATAAAAGAAAACTATGGTCTTAAAGGTGAAACACCATCTGATGAAAAAGATGCAAAAGATGACAAACACGACAAAGGCGGCAAAGACGACAAAGGCGGCAAAGACGATAAAGACGATAAAGATGACAAAGATAAGCCAAGTGATACAGACAATACAATAACACTTTCCGCTGATAATGGAATCAATTTAACCTTCGATACATCCACATCAAAATTCAGTATTGATGGTAAAACAGTATATGCCGGACTGGAATTGACTTCATATCAGTTAAGCAACAAAACTGCCGATTATGTAGCTAAGGATAATTCGTTGTCATTAGCAAATGCAAAATTGAAGATAACCGCCCTTCACGATATGGCAGCATCAGCTGCAGGTGAATTTGATGTAGCCTTTACAGTTTCAAAGACAAATAATCAATTAACCATTGCAATGGATCTTCTCGGTAGCACAGAACCACTTGCTGTGTTTACAATGACAAAGGCTCAGGCAAAAAAACTTGGTATTGATATTGATAAATATCAACAAAAGCCTGTAGAACCGGAAGTGCCTGAAGAACCGGAAGTGCCTGAAGATTCGGTTACATATACGGCAAACAATGACGCAACCACGATTGTTTTCTATAAGGACTATAGTGCTTTTAATGTTTCAGGTTCCGGCAAATTGACAACTAACGGAGTGGAAGCGGATTTGACATTCCAGATGGCAGATATGTACAGTGTCAATAACGGAAGTGTTACAGCAACAAACACAGCGAACGCGCTTCAATATACAATAACACT
>SVFB01000064.1 GCA_015057085.1 Lachnospiraceae bacterium | reverse complement strand
GGAGAAAACTAGCCCTGCTGACTTTTCGGCCATGGAGCCGAGCACGGGTGATATGCCATCTGGGAGGGTAAGAAATAGCGCCCTCGTGACCCGGAGAAAAATTCGGTGTTAGAAGCGAAACACTTGCTTGGGCAATTTTTGCGCAGCGAGCCCCGATTTTGTGCGGGAAGAGGGATGTGGCTGTGGTTGCACAAAATCTGTATCCTGAAAGTGCAGGAGCCTGCACATGGCAAATGTCACAGTGGCTGGGTGGCGGGGGCGGAATCCGGAGTGGACATTTGGCTTGTGAGGGTTTGACAAATGGGCGGAGTACGATTAAAATGGCATGGATTGCAGTAGTGCAGTCAGGAAGGAGAGCATGCTATGAAGAAACAACGCAATGTGAAATGCACATTGGCATGGTTGACAGCAATTGCTGTCTCATTTGTGATGCTCTTTTCCGTATTCTATGTGGCCAAACACGCAGAACATAAAACCCATTGCCATGAGCAAAACTGCCCAATTTGCGCCACCATCGATCAATGTATCAACAACGTCAAACAGATCGGCACCGCACTTGCAATCACTGTCGCAATCTGCGCAATCATCAAAGTCATCTCTACGCAAAGAGAAGGCTTCGAACTGACTGTTTGCAACATGTCTCTAATTTCCCAAAAAGTAAGACTAAATGATTGATTAACCCAAAACTGCAGGAGAAAGTGCGCCCTTTTTGCGCGCAAAAATAGGACATAACTGTACAATTTTGGAGGAAAATCATGAAAAAATTAATATCGTTACTTACAGCAATGACAGCCGTCGTATGTCTCACAGCAGGATGCAAGAGCAACAGCACAGGGGCAGAATCAGGCAAAGCCACTAAGCCATCAACATCAGAAGATGCAATCTCTGTTGTAACCACTATTTTCCCGGAATATGATTGGGTAACTCAGTTGACCAAAGGAAATGACAATGTTGAAGTGACCATGCTTCTAGACAACGGAGTCGACCTGCACAGCTTCCAGCCGACCGCGGATGATGTGATCAAAATCGCAGACTGCGATATGTTCATCTATGTCGGAGGAGAATCAGACGAATGGGTGGAAGACGCATTGGCTGAATCAACAAATAAAGAAATGGTCGTCATCAACTTAATGGAAGTACTTGGAGAAACAGTCAAAGCAGAAGAACTCGTTGAAGGAATGGAAGGCGAGGAAGAAGCTGAAGAGGGGGAAGAAGGCGAAGAAGAAGTAGAATATGATGAACACGTATGGCTTTCTTTAAAGAACTCTAAAGAATTGGTTCAGGCAATCGCCGATGGACTTGCAAAAATTGATTCCGAAAATGCAGCCCTTTATCAGACAAACGCATCCGCCTATGTAAAAGAATTGGATGCATTGGACCGGGAATATGAAAATGCGGTGAAAGAAGGAACTTTCGATACCATATTGTTTGGAGATCGTTTCCCGTTCCGCTATCTTGTTGATGATTATCAGCTGAACTATTATGCCGCATTTGTTGGATGTTCAGCAGAGACGGAAGCCAGCTTTGAAACCATTACATTCCTGGCACAGAAGGTGGATGAACTTGGCTTGAATGCAGTGCTGCAGATTGAAAGCGCAGATGGAAAAATCGCCCAGACAATCGTGGATAATACAAAGGATAAGAATCAGGAAATCCTGACATTGGATTCCATGCAGGCAACCACATCAGAGGATGTGGAAAACGGCGCAACTTATCTTGCAATTATGAAAAGCAATCTTGAAGTGTTAAAGCAGGCACTGATATATGATTAATCTGAAAGAAAGATGAGAGGTGCGATATGTCATATATAATCGGTCGAAATCTCGCAGTCGGATATGAAGGATGTGAGGTTTTGTCGAATGTTAGTTTTGAAGTGGGAAAGGGAGATTATTTATGTATTGTAGGGGAGAACGGCTCCGGAAAAACAACGCTTATGAAAACCATTCTTGGTTTACTGCAACCAATCTCCGGCACCGTATCGTTTGAAGACGGATTAAAGAAAAATGAGGTGGGATATCTTCCGCAGCAAAGTCAGGCGCAAAAAGATTTTCCGGCTTCTGTCGAAGAAATCGTATATTCCGGCTTTCAGGGACGAATGGGATTTCGACCTTTTTACAGCAAAAGCCAAAAGCAAGAAGCGCATGAAAACATGGAGCGTATGCAGATTTTAGATCTTGCAAAGAAATGTTATCGTGAACTTTCAGGAGGACAGCAACAGCGTGTCCTCCTGGCACGCGCTTTATGTGCTTCAGATAAAGTGCTTTTGCTGGACGAGCCGGTATCGGGGTTGGATCCAAATGTTACAGCCGGAATGTATGAGCTGATTGAACAATTGAATCATGATGGTGTCACCATTATCATGATTTCTCATGACATAGAAGCTGCTGTTAAATATGCAAGCCATATTTTGCATGTCAATAAACATATCTTCTTCGGCACAAAGGAAGAATATATGAAATCAGACATCGGATTCTATCGCAAGGGAGGGGAATGATCATGAATTATTTTGACAAGATTATATTCTATCTGCAGTATCCCTTTGTCAGATATGCTTTAATCGTGGGCGTATTGATAGCGCTTTGCTCTTCGCTTTTAGGCGTGACTTTGGTATTGAAGAGATTTTCCTTTATTGGAGACGGGCTTTCACATGTGGCTTTCGGAGCAATGGCCATTGCCACTGTGGTAAAAGTTACAAATCAGAATCTTTTCATATTGCCGATTACGATGATAGCGGCAGTATTGCTTCTTCGCACAGGACAAAATACCAAAATCAAAGGGGACGCAGCCATTGCCATGGTTTCTGTGGGGGCACTTGCCTTTGGTTATTTGCTGATGAATCTGTTTTCTACATCGGCAAATCTGACAGGAGATGTATGCAGTACCTTGTTTGGATCTACATCGATTCTTACGATTACAAAGGGAGAGGTGTGGTTCTGCGGCATTATATCAGTTTTGCTGGTGGCATTTTTTATCCTGTTTTACCATCGGATTTTTGATGTGACTTTCGATGAAAACTTTGCGCGTTCCACAGGAACAAGAGTTGATTTATACAATACGATCATTGCTGTTATCATTGCAATTATCATTGTGCTGGCGATGAATCTTGTGGGCTCACTTTTGATTTCCGCGCTGATTATATTTCCGGCGCTTTCTGCAATGCGTTTATTTAAAAATTTTAAATCTGTCACAATTTGCTCCGCAGTGATTTCGGTGATTTGCACCTTTAGCGGAATCATCACCTCTATCCTGGCGGGAACGCCGGTGGGCTCAACCATTGTAGCTGTGGATGTTTTGGCATTTATCCTTTGCCTTGTGATTGGAAAGGTAGGTAGAAGAAGTTGAGAATCAAGATAAAGCCGTTAATCCTTACCGCACTGATGATATCTTATATTCTGCTACAGCTTTGTGGATGCTCCGGTAGCAACAGTGTCTCACATGGCGGCGGAAATACATCAAAGACAGTTACGGACGTGCTGAATTCGGAGATGGCCGCAAATGACAGTCAAGATACTGAAACAGAGACAGAAAGCGAAACAGAAGAGGAAAGCATTACGCAGGAGGAGAGCATTGCATTTGCCACAGAAGGCGTGGATCTGGATTTGTCTGTATTAAGCGGAAACATGGTTTATACACAGGTATATAATCTTTTGGTTTATCCGGATGATTATATCGGAAAAACCATTCGCATGAGCGGCGAAATGTCGGTGCTGGAGTTGGAAGAAACAGGAAAGACCTACTACTCCTGCCTGATTTATGATGCCACAGCCTGTTGTGCAAAGGGAATTGAGTTTGTTCTTGCGGATGGGAATTATCCTGAAAGCGGAACGCCAATCATAGTTCAGGGAACCTTTGATACTTATCTTGAAAATGGGAATACATATATTCAATTGATTGATGCGAAATTGATTACGGAATAGTAAAACCGCCTTTTATAAGGCGGTTTTTTGAATATAGGCATTGCTGAAGCTAACAAAAATTAAATTTTTCTAAAAAAAATTAGTTGAATCTAACTTTCAAATGTGGTATTTTAGTAAAGGCGAAATTAGGGTCATCTAACTATATGTATACAAGTAGGACTCTGGTTTGCTACATAAAATTAAGATTAGGATAGGAAGTATATTTATGTTACCACTTTCATTTGCAAAGGCCGGAGAAGATTTAATGGTCACAAAAATCTGCGGAGATGCCGAGACAAAGAAACACCTTGAGGATTTAGGATTTACGGTTGGTTGTCATTTCAGCGTCATTGCAGCGGGTGGAGATGGAAATATCATCGTGAATCTGAAAGGCTCACGTCTGGCAATTACCAAATTTATGGCTGAGAAAATAAAGATTGTGCCATCGACATCAGAAGAAGGAGCATAAGTTTTACTGGATAGTAATGGAAGTAGGTACCGAAAGGACTATATTCTGTTCTAAATATAATAATTAAATAAGAGAGGAGCATTACACATGAAGACACTTCGTGACGTAAAAGTTGGCGAGACAAGTAAAGTTCTTAAAATTCATGGAGCCGGCGGTCTCAAGAAGAGAATCATGGACATGGGTATCACAAAAGGTACCGAGATCTATGTTCGAAAGGTTGCACCACTCGGTGATCCAATCGAAGTAACTGTTCGAGGATATGAATTGTCCTTGCGCAAAGATGATGCAGATATTCTTGAGATGGAATAGTGATGACGAAAAATAACTTTTAGGAGGAATTATGGGAGTCAAAATTGCTCTTGCCGGAAATCCGAACTGTGGAAAAACCACTCTGTTCAATAAATTAACCGGTAGTAATCAGTACGTTGGTAACTGGCCTGGCGTAACTGTTGAGAAAAAAGAAGGCCGTTTAAAAGGAAACAAAGATGTAATCATTCAGGATTTACCGGGTATTTATTCTTTGAGCCCTTACACACTTGAAGAAGTTGTTACAAGAAATTATCTTGTCAATGAAAAGCCGGATGTAATCCTCAATATCGTTGATGGTACCAATATTGAGCGTAACCTTTATCTGACCACTCAGTTGGTAGAAATCGGAATCCCTGTTGTTATGGCAATCAACATGATGGATGTTGTAGCAAAGAATGGTGATCAAATTGATACCAAGAAGCTGGCAGAAGAAATCGGATGCGAAGTTGTAACCATTTCTGCATTAAAGGGGGAAAACACAGATCAGCTTGAATCTGTTTGCTTAAAGGTAGCAGCAGCACATAAAGAAGCAAAGCTTCCTAATGTATTCAGTGGCCCGGTTGAGCATGCAATCGCTCATATCGAAGAGTCATTGGAAGGCAAGGTAGATAATTCTGAGCTTCGTTGGTTTGCAATCAAGACTTTCGAGCGCGATACAAAGGCTCTTGAGGGTACAAAGATTGACAAGGAAACACTGGATCATTGCGAAGAGCATATCAAGGATGCTGAAAAGGAATTGGATGATGATGCGGAATCAATCATCGCAGATCAGAGATACAATTACATTACTTCCTTGATCGCTAAGACTGTTAAGAAGGCAAAGGCAAAGGGAACTCTTTCTGTATCAGATAAGATTGACCGTATTGTTACAAACCGCTTCTTGGCACTTCCGATTTTCGTACTCGTAATGTTCTGCGTATACTTTATATCTGTAACATGGTTAGGAACCATCGTAACAGATTGGACAAATGATGTATTGTTCGGAGAAATCATTCATGGAACAGTAGAAACATGGTTGACCAATGCCGGTGCAAACGATTGGGTTATCTCAGTTGTATGTAATGGTGCAATCGATGGTATCGGAGCTCCAATCGGATTCGTACCTCAGATGGCAATCGTATTCTTACTGTTAGGATTCCTCGAGGATGTTGGATATATGGCACGTGTTGCTTTCATCATGGACCGTATCTTCCGTAAGTTTGGTCTTTCAGGAAAGTCCTTCATTCCATTCCTGATTTCATCAGGATGTGGAGTCCCTGGTATTATGGCTACCCGTACAATCGAGTCTGAAAAAGACCGTCGTATGACTATGATCACCACAACTATGATTCCTTGTGGAGCAAAGCTTCCTGTAATCGCAGTTGTTGCCGGATATATCATGGGTGGCGCTTGGTGGATGGCTCCTGTTTGCTACTTCGCAGGTGTAATCCTCGTAATCATCTACTGCATCATCTTAAAGAAGACAAAGATGTTCGCAGGAGAGCCGGTTCCATTCGTTATGGAGCTGCCTGCATACCATTTGCCATCAATCAAAGGACTTCTCCTGCATATGTGGGAGCGTGTATGGGCATTCATCAAGAAGGCCGGAACAATCCTGTTCCTCTGCTGCGTAGTAATGTGGTTCCTTGCATCCTTCGGTGTCGTAAATGGTACCTTCGGTTTGGTTGAGGATTCTGCTGATTCAATCCTTGCAGCAATTGGTGGATTCATTGCTCCAATCTTCGTTCCACTTGGATTTGGAGATTGGCGTCCGGTTGCAGCATCGCTTTCCGGATTCGTTGCAAAGGAAGGTATTGTATCTACAATGTCCGTTCTTTCTTCTTTACAAGAGGAATTAGAAGAGTTCGATCCTTCTATGAAGGAAGCATTTGCAGCATTCTTCCCAAGCACAATGTCTGCTGTAGCATACTTACTCTTCAACATGATTGACAGCCCATGTCTTGCAGCTATTTCTACTCTTGCAAAAGAGTTAAATAACCGTAAGTTCTTCTGGTTCGCAATTCTCTTCCAGAATGTTGCGGCTTATGTCGTAACCTTGATTGTATATCAGTTGATCGGACTTGCTGTTGGACAGGTTGCATTTGGTGTTTGGACCATTGTTGCAATCGTACTTCTTGCTGGTGTATTGTTCCTGTTATTCAGACCGGATCCAAACAAGAAGAAAGCATAATGAAATAAAATCTAATAAAACAAGGGGGAGCCACGTGCCGTTTGAGGTGCGTGGTTACCTTTGTATAAAGGAGTATTCATGAAAATAAACATTCCTTTTAATCAAACTGATGCAGTGGTATTGTTTTTCTTATTGATCCTGTTTATCATAGGAGTGCGAGTGGTGATTGGCTTCTTTAAGACACCTGATTCGCATAAGAAACACAGACAATCCACAGAGATGAAAAATGAAACGGATTCGGATGAATCCGGTTTTAAAGAATCGTAGGAGGAGCAATTATGTTAGCAAATGTAATCGCACTTTCAATTTTAGGCTTGCTTGTGGTACTTGCAAGCGCATATTTAATCAAACAGCATATAGACGGGGTTCCGTCATGTGGCTACGAATGCGGAGAACATGCTTGCGCAAGCTGCAGTGCCGCAAAACGTGCAAAGATGACAAGAGAAGAAAAGCAACGCGTACGCGCGTTCAAGAAAAGGTTGCGTGAAAAACATGATAAAAGTAACAATGCTCATTGATGGAATGATGTGCGGGATGTGTGAAGCACATGTGAAAGAAGCACTTCGTAAAAGATTTCCGGAGGGTAAAAAGTTTACAGCCAGTCATAGTCTTGGAGAGGCATCTTTTCTAATGGAACAGGCGATGCCGAAAAATATGATTGAGCATGATGTAAAAGCCGAGTTTAAGGAGTTAGGATATAAGCTTCTCTCGCTTGAACTGAATGAAGTGGAAGAAAAGAAAGGCTTCTTAGGCCTTTTTAAGAGATAATACAATTGCCATTCTATTATTTTATAAAGTGTTAATAAAGTTTATAAAAAGTTATTAGCACTCACACTTGACGAGTGCTAATAATGGTGGTATAACATAGTCAGAAAGAAAAACAAGACCAATTTCAAGGAATTGATCACATAAAAGAAGGAGGAATGACTTATGTTATTAACAACAAGAGACAACAACTTATTTGATACTTTCTTTAATGATGCGTGGTGTATGAATCCTTGGTTTGGATTCGATGATAGCAAAAAAACAGAGCGAATGATGAGTACAGATGTGCAGGAAAGCGAAGATGCTTACACATTAGAGATGGATCTTCCGGGATATAAGAAAGAAGATATTTCCGCAAAACTCGAAAATGGTTATCTGACCATTACCGCAGAAAAGAATGTGCAAAACGAAGAGCAGGATGAAAATAAGAAATATATCCGCAGAGAGCGTTATACAGGAACACGCCAGAGAAGCTTCTATGTAGGTGAAGAAATCGAGCAGACTGATATCAAGGCCGGCTTTAAGCAGGGCATCTTGACAATTGAGATTCCAAAGAAGAAAGAAGTTCCTCAGGTTGAAGAACAAAAGTATATTACCATCGAAGGATAACATCCCATTACAAGGGGCTGTGCAATGCACAGCCCCTTTTTTTGCGAGACAAAATATAATGATAGTGGTATCATTATATTAATGTTGGTGTTAGCATATAAAATGTATTAGCAGGAGGGTGCTTTGTTTTATTCATTTCAATATCAAAAGCAAAAACATCGGATGTTTCCAATGCTTCCGTTTGCAGTAGGAGATCATCATATTCAAGAGAAAGTCAATCGTCCGCGAGGACTTCCCCAATATCAGTGTTTCTACTGCGTGAAAGGGGAGGGAGAGCTTATTCTGGATGGTCAGCGCATGCTGGTGCGACCGGGTCAGGCAATGGTGCTGCAGGCAAATGATGCGCATATTTATCATCAGACCGGACCGGAGAAATGGGTATTGGATATTGTGATGTTAAACGGTCCGTCATGCGGGGAAATTATGAAGGTGCTTGGCATTCATCAATCCGGAGTCTATGGAATGGATGATCCGAAATTATTTCAGATTTATATTAAGCGATTGCTGAAAGCAGGAGAAAAAGAGGCGCGGGAATGTGCGAAGGTTTGCTATGACTTTTTGCTGGATTTCGCTGCATCGATTCATCGGATTCATGCACCTCAACCGGCGAAAGAAAATCCACTGATTGAGGAATTGGTGGATTATATGACAGAGCATTTTGCGGAAGATATTTCTTTGGAGGATATGGCTTCGTTTGTGGGACTGAGCAAGGAATATATGTGCACGATTTTTAAGAAAGAGATGGGAGAGACCATGATTCATTATCTGACCATCATTCGGATAGGACATGCCAAAATGTATCTGAAAGAATATCCGGATAAGCATGCTGCGGAAGTCGGGCGCATGTGTGGCTACGAAAGCCCAAGCTATTTTGGAAAGGTTTTTAAGGCAGTTGTGGGGATGTCGCCGGAACAGTATCGAAAATAAAGTGGTTTCCAAATCTAAAAGATATGGTATTATAGGTTACGTACAAAATTTTTTCGGGGAGGGAGTTTGTATGAAATTATTTGTAGCATCCGATATTCATGGGTCTTCTTATTATTGCAAGAAGATGATGGACGCATATCGGGAGGAAAAGGCGGATAAAATGTTACTGTTGGGTGACCTTTTATGTCATATTCATCAAGAGCATCTGTTAAGAGAATATGATCCGCAGAAAGTAATTGATCTGTTGAACGAAGAGGCAAATGATATTCTTTGTGTTCGCGGTCATTGTGAAGAAAATGTGGATCCGAAATTGTTGAAATTTCCGCTTGTGGCAGGATTTTGTGTAATCTGCATCGGAAATCGTGCGATTTATTTTTCTCACGGACATATGAATGCAAGCGAATTAAAGCTTCCATTGCAGGAGGGTGACATTATATTGCAGGGACATACGCATGTGCCAAAGTTTGAACTGATCAGCGGAGTTTATCACATGAATCCGGGTTCTATCGCATTGCCACAGGAAAATAGCTATCAAGGCTATATGACCATTGATGAAAATGTTTTTACATGGAAAGATTTGGACGGAAATGTGGTAATGAAGCAGGTTTTGTAATTATTTGAGTACAGATAAAATGGAACAAACAAAAAAATTATATGATTTGGATAGCTATTCAACAGAATTTTCTGCTAAGGTTTTAACCTGCAGCGCATGTGAAGGCGAAGAGGGGCGATATGCCATCGTGCTGGATCAGACATTGTTTTTCCCGGAGGAGGGCGGTCAAACAATGTCATTAAGATAAGAAAAACTGAATAAATTTAGCAGATATGTGATTCGTGTGACATATCTGCTATTTTTAAAAAAAAAACACTTGACAAATTAATCAAAAAATGTGGCGAAGCCCTTGAAATATATACTTTTTAAGG
>SVFB01000063.1 GCA_015057085.1 Lachnospiraceae bacterium | reverse complement strand
TCTTACAGCTGACGAAATCGCTAAGGAAGCTGACTTCTTCTGCTTCGGTACCAACGACTTAACTCAGATGACCTTCGGATTCTCTCGTGATGATGCTGGTAAGTTCTTAAATGCTTACTATGATACAAAGATCTTCGAGAACGATCCATTTGCTAAGTTGGATCAGAATGGTGTAGGTAAATTAATGGATACCGCTATCAAGCTTGGTAAGCCGGTTAATCCTAACCTTCACATCGGAATCTGTGGAGAGCACGGTGGAGATCCTTCATCTGTTGAATTCTGCCACAAGATTGGTCTTGATTATGTATCATGCTCACCATTCCGTGTACCGATTGCACGTCTTGCAGCAGCACAGGCAGCTATCGCTAACAAATAATTTTTGATTATTTGTAGAACTAACATAATTTAATTTTTAAATCCAGGTTTTCCGGTATAGGAAGACCTGGATTTTTTTATACAATAGGAAATTCCTTCGGATTTCCTATTGTATAAAAAGCACTCCGTGCAGGGATTGTTCACTATGTGAATAAGAAGTTAATTAAGATAGGAAAAAAGTCACAAAAAAATATCGAAAATAGATTGATTTTGCACAATGTACATGTTATTTTTATTTTATAGTCGAAAAGGAGGATTTAGCTCATGAAAAAGCAGATTTTGAAACGAACAATCACCTTGTTGGTTTGCATGGGTATGCTTGTAGGCTGTGGAGCCAAAGAGACATCAAACACACAGGATAATGCGGAAGCGCAAGATAGCAATCTTCCTTCCGGAAGCGTAAGTCTGCGCGTATGGGGTGCGGAAGAAGATGCTGATCTGATAAACCAGATTATTGAAGGATTTATTGCGGAGTATGGATCACAGGCGGATTTTGAAATTACATTTGAGCCGCACAGTGAGTCGGGTGTTAAGGATGAAGTATTGGGAGATGTATTGAATGCTCCGGATGTATTTACATTTGCGGACGATCAATTGATGGCATTTGTAGCATCGGGGGTATTAAAAAAGGTGGAAAACGATTCGGAAATCTCAGGTCGCAACCTTGAGTCATCCGTCAATGCGGCATCTGTCAATGATACGCTTTATGCGTATCCGCTGACTGCAGACAATGGATATTTCTTATATTATAACAAAGCAGTGATTCCGGATGATGCAACCGCAACCATGGATGGACTTCTTACGGCAGCAGCTGCCGGAAACAAAAAAGTTTTCCTTGATATGGGATCAGGCTGGTATATGTACACTTTCTTTGGAAATACGGATATGGAAATCGGACTGAATGACGATGGTATTTCTACTTATTGTAATTGGAATGCAAAATATACCAACATCAAAGGTGTGGATGTAGCGGAGGCAATGTTAAAGATTACTGCGAATCCTGCTTTTGTGGGTCAGGCTGATTTTGATTTTGCAACAGGTGTGGCAAATGGAACCTATGTGGCCGGCGTGAGTGGAATCTGGGACGAAAATTCCGTGAAAGAAGCATGGGGCGATAACTATGGTGCCGTAAAACTGCCGACTTATACAGTGGCAGGGCAACAGGTTCAGATGGCAAGTTATGCCGGATATAAGCTTGTTGGGGTAAATTCATATTCTCCGAACGCGGCATGGGCGGCTAAATTTGCTGACTGGATGACGAATGAAGCAAACCAGACACTTCGTTTCCAGATGCGTGGACAGGGCCCGTCCAACCTGAATGCATCGGCATCCGGTGATATTGCGCAGTCCAAGGCAATCGCGGCATTGCAGCAACAGGCTCCGTATTCAAGCCTGCAGCGTGTTGGTGGAACTTATTGGGATCCGGCATCAGTATTTGGAAATGCAATGATTCAGGGTAATCCAACCGGTAAAAATCTGCAGGTATTGCTAAACGAGATGGTGACCGGAATTACCGGTGAAGAATCGACAGGTGACGCCCCGGCAGCAGATGATGCAGAGGTTGAATCGGCAGAAGAATAGGAGGACAGGCAATGAATAAGACAATGAGCATTAAAATTAAAATCATGGTTCCGGTTCTTTTGCTTGGAATCGTATCTATTTTTTCCAATATTATGTCCGTATACAGTCTTCGGTCGGTCAACAAGACAGCATCTACCATTGCGGATGAGTATATGACCACGATTACAGAACTCGATACCATCGGACAGACTGCAAAGTCGATTCATACGCATGCATTGTCGCATATTGTAGCGACGGATTTTGAAACCATGAAATCAATCGTTGATGAGATTGAGGTGGAGGAGGCTACGCTTGCCGAAGCACTTGATACTATCAAAGGATATGATAATGAAGCAATTGCTTCATCTTACGAAAGTATGCTTGCTGATTTCAAAAGTTTTGAAGATTCGGTTAAAATTCTTTTGGCACAGTCGGCAAATCAAAAGACCAAGGATGCCTATGCGACTGCAAACGGAAGTGTTGCGGAGCAAGCAAAGCTGCTGAATGGGGATATCGAAAAAGCCATTGACGATATTAAGCAGGATTCGGCAGATCAAAGAGCTGCACTTTCAAGAAATTATCGCGTGGCTACCATTGCCAGCTATGTGGTTATCATCATCAGTGTTTTGGCTGTTTTGATCGCGGTATTTATGGTATTGCGTTATGTCATCAGACCGGTAATCAAAGCGGAAAGCGAATTGAGAGATATTATTGATGGAATCAATCGTCGTGAAGGCGATTTGACCAAGAGGGTTTCTGTTCAGTCGCAGGATGAAATCGGTGCGCTCAGTGCCGGAATCAATGCATTTATTGAACATTTGCAGACTATTTTTACAATGATTACAAACAATTCCGAGGCAATGGATCGCGTGGTAAAGGATGTATTGAGCAGTGTACAGACTTCTAATGGCAGTGCGTCTGACCTTTCATCTTTGACCGAAGAATTGTCGGCGACCATGCAGGAAGTTGCAAACAGTGCAGGCGTCATCAATCAGAATACCGAAGCAGTTCGCGTTGAAGTAGAAGACATGGCTGAGAGAAGTCGTGAAATCAACGAATACTCAAAAGAGATGAAAGAGCATGCGAACAACATGGAAGTGACTGCGAAGTCGAACATGGAACAGACCAATGCAAAGGTGGATCAGATTCTCGAAACATTGAATCAGGCAATTGCGGAGAGTCAGAGCGTTGATCAGGTCAACTCTTTGACAGACGATATCATGAATATTGCGAGCCAGACCAATTTGCTTTCCCTGAATGCGAGCATTGAGGCGGCAAGAGCAGGCGAGGCAGGAAAAGGATTTGCTGTGGTTGCTGGCGAAATTGGATCACTTGCAGAAAACAGCCGCCAGACTGCCGGCAACATTCAGGCAATCAACTCGGTTGTGGTAAATGCTGTGCATAATCTGGCCGACAGCGCAAACGAACTGGTTGATTATATGAAAAATTCCATCTTGCCGGAATTTGCCCGCTTCGTGGAAGACGGTGAGAAATACCGAAACAATGCGGATTATATTGAGTCCGTAATGGCAGATTTCTCGAATAAGACCGAAGGATTCAAAGAAACCTTCAATGAGATTGCTTCTTCCATCAGCAGTATTACATCTGCGATTGATGATGGTGTACAAGGCGTATCTTCTGCAGCAGAGAGCACGCAGACACTTGTCTATGACATGGACAATATCAGTCATCGTATGGATGAGAACCAGAGAATTGCCGGAGAACTTGATAATGAGACGGCAATCTTCAAGAAAATATAATAGGTATCATTGCTAACATTAGATGACATTATGAACAAAACAAAATCAATTATTTACGCATTGTTAGCGGCAGTTTTTTATGCCGTTAGTGTCCCGTTCTCTAAAATTTTGATGAAGAATGTCGGTCAGACATCAATGGCGGCGCTTCTTTATCTGGGAGCAGGAATTGGTATAGGAATATTGGCTTTATTTAATAAAAGGGATAGAGAAAAATCTCAAAAGCTGTCAAGGAAGGATTTACCCTACGTAATTGGCATGATTGTACTTGATATAGCGGCGCCGATTTTCCTGATGCTTGGAATCAGTTATGGATCATCAGCCAACGCATCGCTACTTGGAAACTTTGAGATTGTGGCGACTTCAGTTATTGCTTTGGTTATCTTCAAGGAAGCCATATCAAAAAGATTGTGGGCTGCGATTTCTTTAATTACGTTGGCGAGTGTACTGCTCTCATTTGAAGGCGTTGGAAGTTTTCAATTATCCTACGGTTCTTTGTTTGTACTTCTTGCAACTGTATGTTGGGGCTTTGAAAACAATTGCACAAGGGAGATTTCTACTAAAAATACCTACGATATTGTTATGTTAAAGGGCGTTTTCTCCGGGCTTGGCTCTCTTGTGATAGCATTGATTAAAGAAGAAGTTCTGCCTGAATATAGATATATAGTGGGTGCGTTATTACTTGGATTTGTTGCTTACGGATTAAGTATTTTTCTTTACGTGCGGGCACAGAATACACTGGGCGCGGCAAAGACCAGTGCCTATTATGCAGTAGCCCCATTTGTGGGTTCATTTCTATCGTTTGTATTCTTAAATGAGCACCTGTCGTGGATGTATCTGATTGCTTTGATCGTTATGATTACAGGTACAGTGCTTGTTGTAGTTGACACTCTTATCAGACACCATGCTCATTTGCATCAACATACTTTTGTACATACCCATGATGGTTCCACGCACACCCATACAATAGAACATTCTCATGATCATAGTCACTATGTTACAGATGATAAACACGGACATCATCATTCTAAAGAGGAACTAGAAAAAGCAATGATGTCAAAGTGACAAATTGGGATTTGCAGAGGAGATTGTTCGCATGAATGAAGTAAATAAGACACTGTATATTCCGCTGTATGGTAAATCAAAAGTGAGCCAACAGGGAATTATCCTGGACGATCCATCGGCGGAGAAAATATGGAAAGAAGAAGCCTTTCCAATTCGAGGCAAGTCCAGATCAAAATGGCTTGCTTACAATATGGCTATGAGAGCCCGTGTGTTCGATGACTGGACAGACAGTATGCTGCAACGATGCCGCGATGCGTTGGTACTTCATATTGGGTGCGGACTAGACAGCAGGCATATGAGGATAAAAACTCCCTGTATTGAATGGGTGGACTGCGATCTTCCGGATGTCATAGAGATTCGCAAGAAGTATTTTTGTGAAAATGAAACGTACCATATGACGACTTTGGACGCGTCCAGACCTGAACAGATTGGAACGCTCCCAGATTGTAATACGGCCATCGTTGTCCTTGAGGGACTGAGCATGTATCTGACAAACAGCCAGGTGCGAGGATTATTGCAAGCGCTGGATAAAAAGTATCGGGAAATTCATATTCTGATAGATGTTTATACCGAATTTGGTGTCAAAGCGTCGAAATATAAAAACCCCGTCAACGATGTTGGCGTTACTAAGCTGTATGGGATAGATGCTGTCGGGAGCATCATCGATGGCCTTCGAATCAGATTTGTAAAAGAGCACAGCTTTACTCCCGCTGCGCTGGTCAAAGAACTTACGCCAATCGAAAGAATGTTCTTCAAGCTGCTATTTACAGGCAAGCTGTACCGAAAGATATATCGCATGTACGAACTTAAGGCATAAATTACAATTTGTTGAGCTTTTAATTGAATAACGAACCGATTAATCTTACATAGGACAGTTATTTCGAAAGAGATAGCTGTCCTTTTTGTAATTGTTTTGAATTGTATATTCCTTATTGGATGAGGATTCTGTATAATTGAAGACAGTGAAATCAACAAATCGATATTTGTAGGGCTCTTCTATAAGCGAAAGCTTGATATCTTCAAATTGCCAGAGGTCATGATGAGAAAGAAATTATTATTATTTATTATTTATGGTTTTATATTTATATCTTTTTTTTATGGATTTAATCTTCAGGAACCTTCACTTTCGGTAGATTTTGGCGATGGTACTATGTACGC
>SVFB01000128.1 GCA_015057085.1 Lachnospiraceae bacterium | reverse complement strand
CGTAGTAAAGGCCGTAGTTGTTCGTTCAGTAAAAGGCGCTCGTCGTAAAGACGGTTCCTATATTAAGTTTGATGAAAACGCAGCTGTCATCATCAAAGATGACAAGACTCCGAGAGGAACCCGTATTTTTGGACCAGTAGCTCGTGAGCTTCGTGAGAAGCAGTTCATGAAGATTGTTTCTCTGGCTCCAGAAGTATTATAGGAGGTCAAAGATGGCAAGTATGAAGATCAAGACCGGCGATATGGTTAAAGTAATCGCAGGTAAGGACAAAGACAAAGAGGGCAAGGTTATTGCCGTAAATAGAAAGAACAATACACTTCTTGTTGAAGGTATCAACATGGTTACAAAGCATACAAAGCCAAGCATGGCTAACCAGCAGGGTGGTATCGTTCATCAGGAAGCACCAATTGATGCATCAAATGTTATGCTCCTCTTCAAGGGCCAGGCTACACGCGTTGGTTTCAAGATGGACGGAGATAAGAAGGTCCGCGTAGCAAAGAAGACCGGCGATGTAATCGATTAATTGTCAGGAAGGAGGAAAGAACATTGAGTAGACTGAAAGAAATGTATGAGTCCGAAATCAAAGACGCAATGGTCAAGAAGTTCGGATATAAAAATGTAATGGAAATTCCAAAGCTTGACAAGATCGTAGTTAACATGGGTGTTGGTGAAGCTAAGGAAAACGCTAAGCTCCTTGAGGCTGCCGTTAAGGATATGGAAGCAATCACAGGACAGAAGGCTGTTACAACCAAGGCAAAGAACGCAATCGCAAACTTCAAGATTCGTGAAGGTATGCCAATCGGATGTAAGGTAACTCTTCGTGGAGAGAAGATGTATGAATTTGCTGATCGTTTGATCAACCTTGCATTACCACGTGTACGTGACTTTAGAGGTGTTAACCCTAACGCATTCGACGGACGTGGAAACTATGCATTGGGAATCAAAGAGCAGATCATCTTCCCTGAAATCGAGTATGATAAGGTAGATAAGGTTCGTGGTATGGATATCATCTTCGTTACTACCGCTAAGACAGATGAAGAGGCACGTGAATTGTTAACTCAGTTCAATATGCCTTTCGCAAAGTAATCAGGAGGGAATTTTAAAATGGCTAAAACATCTATGAAAGTTAAGCAGCAGCGTAAAGCAAAATTCTCTACCAGAGAATATACTCGTTGCAGAATTTGTGGACGTCCACATTCAGTATTAAAGAAGTACGGAATCTGCCGTGTATGCTTCCGTGAGTTAGCTTACAAGGGTGAAATTCCAGGCGTTAAGAAAGCAAGTTGGTAAAATAAAGGAGGATATCGGTCATGATGATGACAAGTGATCCAATCGCAGATATGCTTACAAGAATTCGTAATGCAAACACTGCAAAACATGATACAGTTGATGTACCATCTTCAAAGATCAAGGTTGCTATCGCAGGAATCCTTGTTGATGAAGGATTTATTGAGAAGTACGACATCGTAGAAGACGGTAACTTCAAGACTATCCGCATCACCTTAAAGTATGGTGCAGATAAGAACGAAAAGATTATCACCGGAATCAAGAGAATTTCTAAGCCAGGTCTTCGTGTATACGCAGGCAAGGATGAAATTCCAAGCGTTTTGGATGGATTAGGAATTGCAATTTTATCTACAAACCAGGGTATTATTACCGATAAGGAAGCTCGCAAGCTTCAGGTTGGTGGAGAAGTATTAGCATTTGTTTGGTAAAAAGGAGGTACGGGCATGTCACGAATCGGAAGAATGCCAATCGCGATCCCGGCAGGTGTTACTGTTGATATCGCAGAAAATAATCATGTGACTGTAAAAGGTCCTAAGGGAACTCTTGAGAGAACCCTCCCGGCTGAGATGAGCATCAAGGTTGAGGGTGCTGAAGTAGTTGTTACAAGACCGAATGATTTAAAGAAAATGAAATCCTTACATGGATTAACCAGAACATTGATCAACAATATGGTTATTGGTGTAACAGAAGGTTACACCAAGGTGCTTGAAGTAAACGGTGTAGGTTACAGAGCATCTAAGTCTGGAAAGAAGCTTACATTAAACCTCGGATACTCTCATCCGGTAGAAATGGAAGATCCGGAAGGCCTTGAGGCTACTGTTGAAGATAACAAGATTATCATCAAGGGTATCGACAAGGAAAGAGTTGGTCAGTATGCAGCTGAAATCCGCGATAAGAGAAGACCTGAGCCATATAAGGGCAAGGGAATCAAGTACGCTGATGAAGTAATCAGACGTAAAGTCGGTAAGACCGGTAAGAAATAGTTAAAGGAGGAGACAAGAAGTAATGGTTAGTAAGAAATCAAGAACCGAAGTTCGTTTAAAGAAACATAACAGAATGCGTGGTCATCTTGCTGGAACATCTGAGCGTCCTCGTTTAGCTGTTTTCCGTAGCAACAACCATATGTACGCACAGATCATTGACGATACTGTTGGAAATACCTTAGTATCTGCATCTACACTCGATAAGGATGTAAAGGCAGAACTTGAAAAGACAAATAACGTTGAAGCAGCTGCAAAGCTCGGAACTGTTATTGCAAAGAAGGCTTTAGACAAGGGTATTAACACTGTTGTCTTCGACAGAGGCGGATTTATTTACGCAGGAAAAGTACAGGCTTTAGCAGAAGCAGCTAGAGAAGCTGGCTTAGATTTTTAGGAGGAGACATACATGAAACGTGAAATCATTGATGCCAGCCAGTTCGAGCTGGAAGATACAGTTGTAAGCATCAAGCGCGTAACAAAGGTTGTTAAAGGTGGACGTAACATGCGTTTCACAGCTCTTGTTGTTGTAGGTGATAAGAATGGTCATGTTGGCGCAGGACTTGGAAAGGCAGCAGAAATTCCTGAAGCTATCCGTAAGGGTAAGGAAGATGCAATCAAGTCTATGATCACCATTAAGCTTGATGAGAATAAGTCAATCACTCATGATGTAACCGGAAAGCACACCGGCGCTTCTGTATTATTAAAGAAGTCTCCGGAAGGTACCGGTATCATCGCTGGCGGTCCGGCTCGTTCCGTATGTGAATTAGCAGGAATCGCTAACATTCGTACAAAGTCACTTGGTTCTAACAATAAGCAGAACGTTGTACTTGCTACAATCGATGCGTTAAGCCAGTTGAAGTCACCTGAAGAGGTTGCTCGTCTTCGCGGAAAATCTGTAGAAGAAATCTTAGGTTAGGAGGCACGTAATAATGGCAGATAAAGTAAAAGTAACACTTATTAAGTCAACCATCGGTGCTGTTCCAAAGAACAAGAAGACTATTGAAGCTCTTGGACTTACAAAGTTAAACAAAACTGTTGAGTTGCCAAACAATGCAGCTACACAGGGAGCACTTCGTAAGGTAGCACCTTATGTAAAAGTAGAAGAAGTATAGGAGGTCAGAGATGGATTTATCGAATTTAAAAGCCGCTGAAGGCTCCGTACATAACGATAACTTCAGAAGAGGCCGTGGACATGGTTCAGGAAACGGAAAGACCGCAGGTAAGGGACATAAGGGACAGAAGGCTCGTTCAGGAGCTCCAAGACCTGGTTTCGAAGGTGGTCAGATGCCTTTATACAGACGTTTGCCAAAGAGAGGATTCAAGAATCGTAACTCTCTTAACATCGTAGGTATCAATCTTTCATATCTTGAGAGTTTCGACAACGATGCAGTTGTAACTGTAGAAGCTTTAGTAGAAGCTGGAATCGTTAAGAACCCAAGAGATGGCGTTAAGATTTTAGGAAATGGTGAACTTACCAAGAAACTGACTGTTCAGGCAAACGCTTTCAGCGCTAGCGCAAAAGAAAAGATCGAAGCTCTTGGTGGAAAAGCAGAGGTGATCTAATGCTGCAAACACTCCGTAATGCATTCAAAATTAAAGATGTCAGAAACAGAATTCTGTTTACATTTATGATGTTAATCGTCATCCGACTCGGCTGCGAATTGCCGGTTCCAGGTGTCGATGGAAGTGTGTTCTCAGACTTCTTTAGTTCAAGCGACGGATTGGGATTCTTTGATGCAATCACAGGCGGTTCTTTCGAGAACATGTCTGTGTTCGCATTAAATATTACACCATATATTACATCTTCTATTATCATGCAGCTTCTTACCATTGCAATTCCTAAGTTAGAGGAAATGCAAAGAGATGGTGAAGATGGCCGCAAGAAGATTGTTGAGATCACAAGATATTTAACAATCGGTCTTGCACTGATTGAGTCTGTAGCAATGTCCATCGGATTCTACAGACAGGGAGCATTTACAAATGTTGGCCCAACATGGTTGACCTTTGTAATGCTGATTACTTCTCTTACAGCAGGTTCCGCAGTATTGATGTGGATTGGTGAGAGAATCACAGAAAAGGGAGTAGGAAATGGTATTTCAATCGTATTGACGATTAACATCCTTTCACGTATCCCAAGTGATCTTGGCACTTTGTGGACACAGTTTGTATCAGGAAAGACATATGCAAAGGGAACACTTTCTGTTCTCATTATTGCAGCAATCATTGTAGCTATTGTGGTATTCGTAGTATTACTTCAAGGCGCAGAGAGAAGAATTCCTGTACAGTATTCCAAGAAGATGCAGGGACGTAAGCAGGTTGGTGGTCAGCAGACTCACATCCCGCTTAAGGTAAACACCGGTGGTGTAATTCCTGTAATTTTTGCTCAGTCATTAATGCAGACCCCAGTTATTATTGCGAGTCTTTTCGGAGCAGGCAATGGAACAGGTTTCTGGAGCAAGGTATTACGCGGACTTTCTCAGTCTAATTGGTTTAACACAAGTCAGTGGGGATATTCATGGGGAGTCATCCTTTACATTGTACTGATCATTGCGTTTGCATTCTTCTATACGCAGATTACCTTTAATCCGTTAGAGGTTGCTAATAATATGAAGCGTGCAGGTGGATTCATTCCTGGTATCCGCCCTGGAAAGCCAACCAGTGACTATCTTACATCGATCTTAAATTACATTGTATTAATCGGTGCTGCAGGTCTTGTGATCGTAGCAATTCTTCCGATTTTCTTCAATGGAATTTTTAGTGCAGATGTTTCCTTCGGTGGAACATCCATTATCATTATTGTAGGTGTCGTAATCGAGACCTTAAAGCAGATCGAATCTCAGATGAGAGTACGTTACTACAAAGGCTTTTTGAATGATTAAGATATGGTTGGAGATATCGGGTTTTCCGGTATCTCCATTCGTGTTATAAAAGTATAATAAGGAGAGGCACTTATGAAGATTATCATGTTAGGGGCACCTGGTGCCGGAAAAGGAACACAGGCAAAGCAGATTGCTGCAAAGTATTCTATTCCTCACATTTCGACAGGTGATATTTTCCGTGCAAATATCAAAAACGGAACAGAGCTTGGCAAGAAGGCTAAGACATATATGGATCAGGGACAATTGGTTCCTGATGAGTTGACTTGCGATTTGGTCATGGACCGCATTCAGCAGGACGACTGTGCAAACGGATTCGTACTCGACGGATTCCCACGCACCATTCCTCAGGCAGAAGCATTGACCGCAGCACTCGAAAAAGCAGGTCAGAAGATGGAATATGCCATTGATGTGGATGTGCCTGATGAAAATATTGTAAATCGTATGGGTGGAAGACGCGCATGCTTAAACTGCGGCGCAACCTACCATATTGTATTTAATCCAACAAAGGTAGAAGGCAAGTGTGACGCTTGCGGTAGCGATACTGTATTGCGTGATGATGACAAGCCTGAAACCGTACAGAAGAGACTGACTGTTTATCATGAGCAGACTCAGCCACTCATTGATTACTATAAGAAGCAGAATATTCTTCATTCCGTAGACGGCACTCAGCCAATGGATGAGGTATTTAATGCCATCGTAGGAATTTTAGGTGAATAATTTATGTCGGTAACAATTAAAACCGAGGAAGAAATAGAATTGATGCGTGAGGCCGGAAGAATTCTCGGCCTCGTACATCAAAATCTCGGAAAAGAAATTAAGCCGGGAATGTCTACATTAGATATTGATCGAATGGGAGAAGAGATGATTCGCAGTTATGGATGCACACCATCTTTTCTACATCTCTATGATTATCCGGCGTCAATTTGTGTATCAGTGAACGAAGAAGTCGTACATGGAATTCCGCGTGCTGATCGAATTTTAGAAGAAGGCGACATCGTGAGCCTCGATGCAGGGGTCTGTTACAAAGGATATCATTCTGATGCAGCAAGAACGGTTGCAGTCGGTGAAGTCAGCGAGGAAGCACGTCTTCTAATCGAACGCACCAGACTTTCATTCTTTATGGGAATGAGAAATGCTGTAGCAGGAAAGCATCTCTTTGATATATCGAATAATATCGGAGATTTTGCAGAAAGTTTCGGCTATGGTGTGGTAAGAGATTTGGTCGGACATGGAATCGGAACTGAGGTACATCAGGATCCGGACATTCCAAACTTCCGCCAGCGTTGGCCACATAAAGGCATCAAGCTAAAGGCGGGTATGACACTTGCGGTAGAACCGATGATAAATATCGGATCGCCGGAGGTATTGTGGATGGACGACGACTGGACTGTTGTTTCCGAAGATATGTCGTTGTCGGCACATTACGAAAATACAATACTAATCACAAATGGAAAACCGGAGATTCTTTCGCTGACGGAAGAAGAAAAAGAAGCTGGATTTCTTGAATTATTTTAGGAGGAAGAACAATGTCTAAGGCAGACGTAATTGAAGTAGAAGGCGTAGTAGTAGAGAAATTACCAAACGCATTCTTTAAAGTAGAATTGGAAAATGGTCATCAGATTATGGCAACCATCAGTGGAAAACTTCGTATGAACTATATTCGTATCTTACCTGGAGATAAGGTAACCATCGAAATGAGTCCATATGACCTGACAAAAGGCCGTATTATCTGGAGAGATAAATAATAGAAACAGAATAGATTTTATATAAACGCTATTTGGAAAAGAGAGTACTTTTCCAAATAGCGTTTTTTAATTTCGGATATCCGAATTTAAGGAGAAAGAAAAGAATGAATAGGTATATTAATATTAAAAACTCTTCAAAAATAAAAAAGGATGAAAGAAATGAATACAAAAAAGATTATTTTAGATTCGACCAGGATTACGTACGGCGTATATATTGTAATAATGGTAATTGATAGCCTGTTATCGCTGGTTGTCGCAAGCTTGCTGAAACAAATAATTGACTCTGCATCCGCTGGTGATATACGTATATTTAAGATTGTATTGATAAAAAGTGTATTTTTAATGATTGCGGTCGCAATTGTTTCAATGAGTCTTTACATTTTTGAGGCTAATGCGAAGAAGAAGGCATTAACAAAATATAAAGATTATATATTTGAAAACTTACTGAAAAAAACAAATTACTCTTTTAAAGAAGAAAATATGGGAACTTATCTATCTGGAATGACCAATGATGTGATGCAGATAGAGACAAACTATTTAAAAGGGACAGCTGAACTGATTGCAAATATTTTTTTGTTTTTTGGTGCATTATTTCTAATGATATATTATAGTCCGATTTTAACAGTGTTTACGATTATTTTTCTATGTGTACCAATTGTATTATCTTTACTTTTAGGAAATCGATTATCTATGGAAGAAACGGCAGTGTCTGATTGGAATTCGCATTTCATGGATTTTTTACAAGATTTCTTAAATGGGTTTGAGGTTATAAAAGGGTTTCAAGCGGAAAAAGAAGTTTTAAACATTTTTTCAAAGCGAGATAAACAACTAGAGCAAACAAAGTATAAAAAGAATTGTGTTATCGGTGGAATGAAAACCATTATGGCGGTGGGAGGACTAATCCCACAAATTGGAATTCTTCTAGTGGGAACATATTTGATACTGACAGGAAACAATGTGACAGTAGGAATTTTAGTTGGGTTCACGAGTTTATTAGGAAATTTTATGAACCCAATTATGAGTATTCCTCAACAATATTCATCAAGAAAAGCGTCAATTGCATTAATGGAAAAAATGGAGAATGCGTTACAAAAAAACGTGCAGTCATCTGTCGGTTACAAATTAGATCATAATCCGAACATAATTCGTATGGATTCGGTGTCATATGCTTACTCTGATAAAACAGTATTAAAAGATGTTGCCCTTGAAATAAAATCAGGTAAAGCGTATGCGTTTGTTGGATTATCCGGGAGCGGGAAATCAACGTTGATAAATTTGATTTCCGGAACATATAATGATTATTATGGTGTAATACAATATGATAATAGGGATTTACGTGAATATAATAAGGATTCCATTGCGGAAAGCATTTCAACGATTAGACAAAATGTTTTTATATTCGATGGAACTATTTATGACAATATAACATTATTCAAAGATTTTACAAAATCAGAGGTTGAATGGGCAATTGATTGTGCCGGACTTCGAAATATGGTGGAAGAAAAAGGCTTGATGTTTCAATGCGGAGTGGGAGGATGTAATCTATCAGGGGGAGAATGTCAAAGAATATCAATCGCCAGAAGTATCCTGAAAAAATGTTATTTATTAATAGCAGATGAAGCAACTGCAGCATTAGATGTAAAAACGTCTTATGAGGTTATGAATTCTATTATAGAATTAGAAAAAACAACAAAATTAGTAATCACGCACCAGTTGGATGAAAGATTGCTTAGAAAATTTGAAAAAATAATTGTCATCAAAGAAGGAACAGTATATGAGCAAGGGACTTTTGAGGAGTTGATGAATCGAAAAGACTATTTTTATTCCCTTTATAACGTTTCTTAAAGGAAGTCAGTTGCCCATGAATCAGCTACAGCTTTTGAAATCAAAGTTTCAACAGATAAAAGGATTGCATTCGCTTCATCAAGTGAATGAATACTATCATAAAAATAATATTTCCAAACACACCGTAAAAATTTAGTGCGAGAAATTTGGTACATAAAATATAAAGGCATATCGCAAGTCTCTATGAGGTTAATTAATATATCAGAATATTTTTTTTCGCGTCGTTTTAGCAAAACGGAAATTGTTTCTAAAATTGTGTCGATGAGTACACGGTCAAATCCGTTTCGAGGTGGAGTTTGCATACAATCTTTTAATTCGCGGCTGAGAAGAAAAAGACTTTTATTGTTAAATATTTCAACCAAAAGGCCAAATTGTGCAATATCGAAAACTGTCCATATTTCAATTGAAAAGAAATAATCCCGAATTTTGTTCATAAATGACTCGGATAGACTCCATCCATATTGTTCCATGCCAAGAACTTTACAACTGGCAGCTAAAATCCAGTATAGACTATTATGCGTAGTTTGATGTGTATTATCGATTTCGGAGATGCAATCTTTAAAACTTTGTTCAGTTCCATGAAGGAGTTCATCCTGAATTTTTGATTCAAGAGAGATTAGTTTCTCGTATCTTTCGCGTTGAATGATCAATTCGTCAAAATTAACACACATTTCGGCAGTTAAAGATAATAAAACTTCCATTGAAAGAGACGACTTTCCGTTTTCGAAATCTGAGATGCTGGCATTTGATCCGGCAATTTCACTTAACTGCTGGATTGTTAAACCTCTTTGTTTGCGTATTGCTTTGAATTTTGCACCGATATCCTTGTGATCATTTTTCATAATAGTTAAATGGCTTTCCTAAATATATGATGGGAGTTTGTTGTTGCTTTTATATGAAATTAATAGTAATATTTTAGAGTTTGAATGTAAAGAAAATGTCGATTAATAAGTTTTTTGATTAAAAGAATAAAATGGTTGACATCTTGCATTGGCATATATATAATATTAGTCGGACGCTTTTGGATAAATTGATTCAAGGCGAAAGATACAAAACGGCAAAAGCCGTGAAAACTCTAGACTTTCAGGAGGAAAGGAGGAAGAACTGTGAAGGTAAGATCATCAGTGAAACCGATTTGCGAAAAGTGCAAAGTCATCAAGAGAAAAGGAAGCATTCGCATTATCTGCGAAAATCCAAAGCATAAGCAGAGACAGGGTTAATTAATAAGATACCTGTCTTATTATGCTGTCCGGGGAAGAATCGGACAATTCATTATGGCGGCTGCAGCGCATCGATATCTTAAGATGACGCTGTTCATAATAAACAGAGCATATCTGTAAGCGCTTTATTATACCGAGTGAAGCGCCGTAAAATGCGAATAAACAGAAGAGCAAGCATATACACATTTCAGGGCGTGCAACCGCAGCTATATGCAGAAGTCTTCGGTGCCGGGAATATTTGTTGCAATATTTCATATGACATTAGTAAAAGTAGAATTTTATGGAGGTGTAAACACACATGGCTCGTATTTCAGGTGTAGATTTACCAAGAGAAAAACGTGTAGAGATCGGTCTGACTTACATCTACGGAATCGGAAGAGTAAGTGCAAATCGCATCCTTGAAGCAGCAAATGTTGATCCTAGTACTCGCGTTAGAGACTTAACTGACGACGAAGTAAAGAGAATTGCTCAGGTGATCGACGAGACTCAGACTGTAGAAGGTGATTTGAGAAGAGAAATCGCTCTTAACATTAAGAGACTTCAGGAAATCGGATGCTACAGAGGAATCCGTCATAGAAAAGGACTTCCAGTTCGTGGTCAGAAGACTAAGACCAATGCTAGAACTCGTAAGGGTCCTAAGAGAACCGTTGCAAACAAGAAGAAGTAAAGAAAGTAGGTTAGTTTAGATATGGCTAAGACAGTTGCAAAGAAAGTAACAAAAAAGCGTGTTAAGAAAAATATCGAGCGCGGCCAGGTACATATTCAGGCATCTTTCAACAACACTATCGTAACTATTACCGATAGCGAAGGAAATGCTTTATCTTGGGCAAGCGCAGGCGGACTCGGATTCAGAGGATCTAAGAAGTCTACCCCTTATGCTGCACAGATGGCAGCAGAGACAGCTGCAAAGGCAGCAATTCCACATGGTTTAAAGACAGTTGAAGTTATGGTAAAGGGACCAGGTTCAGGACGTGAGGCAGCAATTCGTGCACTCGCAGCTTGTGGTCTTGAAGTTACTTCTATTAAGGATGTAACTCCTGTACCTCACAACGGATGTCGTCCACCAAAGCGTAGAAGAGTCTAATTAGGAGGTAGAGTAAAAAATGGCAGTTAATAAGACACCTGTATTGAAAAGATGCAGATCCCTTGGTTTAGAGCCAAGCTATTTAGGATATGATAAGAAGTCTAGAAGAAACTTAAGCAGATCAAGCCGTAAGGTTTCTGAGTACGGACTTCAGTTAAGAGAAAAGCAGAAGGCAAAGTTCATCTATGGTGTACTTGAGAAGCCTTTCCGTAACTATTACAAGAAGGCAGATAAGATGCACGGACTTACAGGTCCTAACCTTATGACAATCTTAGAGAGCCGTCTTGACAACGTTGTTTTCCGTCTTGGATGGGCTAGAACTCGTAAGGAAGCTCGTCAGGTAGTTGATCACAAGTTCGTTACCGTAAACGGAAAAGTTGTAAACATCCCATCTTACCTTGTAAAGGCTGGCGATGTAATCGAAATCAAAGAGTCTAAGAAGACTATCCAGAGAATGAAGGATATCGTAGAAGTAACCGGTGGTCGTATCGTGCCGGAATGGTTAGACGGAGATATCGAGAAGCTTTCCGCTACAGTTAAGGAACTCCCAACTCGTGAGCAGATTGATGTTCCTGTAGACGAGATGCTTATCGTCGAGTTGTACTCTAAGTAAGAGTAAATATGTTCGTATCCGGGCCCATATATTTCTTATATGGAACCGGATGCGTTTTTGTACTTATAAGACGATAACAAAAAAGGAGGACAAATCGTGTTCGATTTTGAAAAGCCAACGATTGAAATTGCAGAGATTTCAGAAGACAAAAAGTATGGTCGCTTTGTAGTAGAGCCTTTAGAGAGAGGCTATGGTACTACACTTGGTAACTCCTTAAGAAGAATTATGCTTTCTTCTTTACCGGGAGCAGCAGTAAGCCAGGTTAAGATCGACGGAGTTCTTCATGAGTTCAGTTCTATCCCGGGCGTTAAAGAAGACGTTACCGAGATTATCATGAACATTAAGAACATTGCAATTCGCAATAACAGTTCTACCAACGAGCCTAAGGTTGCTTATATTGAGTTCGAAGGTGAAGGTGTTGTGACAGCAAAGGATATTCAGGTTGATTCCGATATCGAAATCATCAACCCTGATTTAGTCATTGCTCACTTAAATGGTGGCGCAGATTCTAAGCTTTTTGCTGAGCTTACCATCACAAAGGGACGTGGATATATCAGCGCAGATAAGAATAAGTCAGAGGATACTCCAATCGGTGTAATCGCTGTTGATTCTATCTATACTCCGGTAGAACGCGTTAACTTAACTGTAGAGAATACACGTGTAGGTCAGGTAACCGATTACGATAAGCTTACTTTGGATGTATACACAAATGGTGCACTTGATCCTGATGAGGCTGTCAGCCTTGCTGCTAAGGTATTGAGCGAGCACTTAAATCTGTTCATCGATCTTTCTGATGCAGCAGCTCAGGTTGAGATCATGGCTGAGAAGCCGGATGATGAAACAGGCAAGCTTTTGGATCTTAACATTGACGAATTAGAGCTTTCTGTTCGTTCATACAACTGCTTGAAGAGAGCAGGTATCAACACAGTAGCTGAGTTGATTAACAAGACTCCGGAAGACATGATGAAAGTTCGTAACCTTGGACGTAAGTCATTAGACGAAGTATTACTCAAGCTTAAGGAATTAGGTTTGCAGTTAAACCAGGGTGAAGAAGCATAAGAGATTATGCGATAAATTGGCAGAAACAGTAAGTCTATACAGCATGGAGTATGTCGTAACAAATCAACGGTGTTTCGTAAGTAAGACCAAAGAGCTTTACGGAAAACCCCCTATTAAAGGAGGAAAAAACAAATGGCAAAGTATCGTAAATTAAGCAGAACCTCTTCTCAGAGAAAAGCTCTTTTAAGAGGACAGGTAACACAGCTCATTCAGCACGGCAAGATCGTAACTACCGAAGCTAAGGCTAAGGAAGTTCAGAAGATCGTAGAAGGACTTATCGCAGCAGCAGTTCGCGAAAAGGATAACTTTGATGAAGTTACCGTAACCGCTAAGGTTGCTCGCAAGGATAAGGATGGCAAGCGTGTGAAGGAAGTTGTAGACGGAAAGAAAGTTACCGTTTATGATGAAGTTCAGAAGACCATCAAGAAGGATCAGCCTTCACGTCTTCATGCACGTCGTCAGATGCTCAAGGTTCTCTACACTGTAGAAGGAGAAGACCTTGCAAAGAAGTTATTCGAAGAGTATGCACCTAAGTATGCAACACGTAACGGTGGTTACACCAGAATCGTGAAGATTGCACAGCGCAAAGGTGATGGTGCTTTAGAAGTTCTTCTTGAGCTTGTTTAATACGTACGACCAAAGAGTTCCACATTCGTGGAGCTCTTTTTTTGTCCTCATACACCTCGCAGGCAAAAGTCCACCATCGAAGTACTTCAAACAGCAACAGGTCTTTGTAGTTCTTGATTTGTGCAGGCTCCATAGACTTTGCTGGCGGATTTTGTTTTGCAACCACGCCAACATTCCCTCTTCCCGCACAAGGTCTCCCTGCGAAAATTGCACCAACGTG
>SVFB01000062.1 GCA_015057085.1 Lachnospiraceae bacterium | reverse complement strand
TTCTTCGTGGAAAGTGTCTTCCCATCAGAAAGTTTCACTGTTACCTTTGGCTTAATGCTCTTGCCGGTATATACAACTGTAGTTTTTGCCAATGTAGCTGAAGTTATCTTTTTTGCATATACTTTGCTAACTGTGGTTTGATCACTTCCATATTTTGCCACATAGGTCACGATTCCGTCTTTCTTGGTGGTTGCCTTTGTTTTAGACGAAGTAACTGTGCAGTCGTAGGTCTGTTTCTCGTTTGAATGATTTTTACATATATAAGTCACTTTGCAGGATGAATAATCTTTTCCCCAAGTAAAAACCGGATTGATATACTCATGTTTATCCGAATTGACCTTAATTGTAATAATTTTTTCCGGCGAATAGATTCCAAGATCATAATCATATAAACAAGTATTAACCGGAACATACTTTATTTTAATCTTTACAGTTCCACTCTTTACAAATTTTATATTCGCTGAAGCAGATAATGTCATACTATAGTCTTCATTAGAAATAGACAAACAATCGATTCCATCTATAACTTCAAAACACGGCTGATAGATAATTTTGTGCCAATCTCCCACTTCTCGATTTATAGACTGTAAAGAATCATTTATTTTTTCATTTTTCAGTTCTGTATTATCTAATCTTGAAGTTAATTCTAGACTTTCCCCTACCTTTACTTGTGATTTCTCATTAGTAGTAATAATTGGCTCCTCAACCGTAACCGTGTAAGGTTCACCATAAAACTTTCTTGTACCGCTATCATAATAACATAACTGTAATATTTCAGTTCCCGGCTTTATTGCATATCCCAAAGCGCCTTGAACTCTTGTTATACTATTATCTCCAATCACATCAACATTTGGTCCCCAGCTAGAATGCCATTGCGAAAAGCAATTTCCAATTGCACCTGTATTATCTTTGTCCCCAAAATAAGCAATGTAAAACCAATTTTTACCATTGAGTGAACTATCAATATTGCTCACTTCTGCAACAAATGGTGGTGCGGCTTCTCCCACTTGATTAGAAACACAAAATCCTAGTTTTACCGATTCCGGAATATACCATGTAATATTCCCTCGAACAACACGGGCAGAAAGTTTTTCATCTACAACAATACGTCTTGTTGATTTCTCTCCATTGCATTCTGCGGAAATGGTACAGCAACCAGCACCAACCATAGTTACCAAACCATTATTATCTACAGTGGCAATATTCTCGTCACTTGAAGACCATGTCACTTCAAATGGCATTATGAGTTTATTATTCCATGCATAATATTGCTTCGTATCCCCAACATATGTCGGGTAGTATACATAATCTGATAATGAATTGGAAATGACATAGTCTTCTCTACTACAATTTGCGTTAAATCCAAATGACGAAACGGAATATTCTTTTAGAGAATCTGGCAAAACAAGTGTGCCAGACAAATTTTCGCAACCATAAAAAGCTTCCTCTCCAATACTCTCTAATCTATTTGATAATGTAAGTTCTCCATCAAATCCACTACAACCTCGAAACGCCCATTTTCCAATTTTAGTCACTGTATTTGGAATCGTTAAATCTCCTGTTAGTTTTCTACAATCATAAAAAACACTATTCCCAATTTCAGTAATTCCATCTTCAATCACTAAAGTTATATTCGAATAATCGCTTAGATCAATATTATGCTCCGGTATTACTCCGGTTCCGGAATACGTAAGCACATACCCACCATCAGCATTTTCTGTAATCGTCCAGGTTACATTATCTCCACAAGTTCCACTTTTCACAACTGTATCGCTTGCTTTCACAAGTTCCAATAAAATACCACTTAAGCTTGTCACCTGACCAATTGGAAAAATTGTACCAAACAATAATACAAATACACATACTCTTGCAACTAATTTTTTCATAGCTATCTCCTTATAAAACACATAACGTATTACAATCAACACATAGGTTGATTCGCATGCTAAATACGATTATCATTTTTCCCATATAGCCAAAGAAATTTATCTATGTCTTTATAGGTGTACTTTTTTGACAATTTACTTAAGAATTCATTAAGACAATCACAATATTTCAAATAAGAATCATACTTAGAGTTCCATTCTTTCGCTAATTTTGTATTCAAATGATACTCATTTGCAATTTTTACTAGTGCTTTCCAACTCCACTGATCTATGATTATAAATTTGTCCGGATTATGGAATGAACAATACTTAGATGCAAATGAATATGCATTATTCACTTCTTTTGGTGTAGTTCCTATTTGATTAATAGCCTCTATATTACCATCATCTAGCAATCCATCTATATTCTCTAAATCTATAATATGTTCCGCTATCTTTGTTAAGTCTGCTTTTCTTATTCGTGTAGCATAAAGCGCATCCAATGTACATACCTTAATTAATACATCCTGCAATTTTTTATTTGTGTATTTCTCTCGAAACAAATCATTAAGAGTTTTTTCTTTAAGTTTTTCATTATTGTCAAAATTCTTAATGTACTCATCAATCATCTTAATATCCACTTTTCTCTGCACAGTATCTTGACCTCCATCAAAACTATATTTTCTGATTTTTTCAAATATTATATATAGTTTTCAGTACATTTGTATGCGCAGATGCGTACACTCATGTACATATTATTTTCTACAATCAAAGTAAAATTATAGTAGAAAGGAATACTTCTATGGGAGTTAAAGATGCAGTTGTTGCAAGATTTACTCAAATTTGCCAATCGCGCGAAATCACAATCAATGAGTTAGCCAACTTATCAGGCGTAACACCTTCCACTGCGTATAGCATGTTCAAACCAACCCGACATGATATTTCCATTATAACTATCAAGAAATTCTGCGATGGGTTAGATATCTCTTTAAGAGAATTTTTTGATGCAGATATATTTGACCAGCTTGAACAAGAAATAAAATAAGCGTTCATCCCATTTAATTTGGAATGAACGCTTTATTTTTTTTGTTCTAAAATATTTTTTTAACGATTATTCTTCGTATCCGTTCGGATTGTTCTTCTGCCAATTCCATGAATCACGGCACATTTCTTTAATTCCGTACTGTGCTTCCCAGCCAAGTTCTTCCTTTGCGCGGGATGGGTCACAGTAGCAGGTTGCGATGTCGCCTGCGCGACGTGGCTTGATGCTGTATGGAATCTTGATGTCGTTTGCTGCTTCAAAGTTCTTTACGATATCAAGAACAGAATATCCATGACCTGTTCCTAAGTTGTAAATCTTAAGGCCGGCTTTCTCCTCAATCTTCTTTAATGCTTTCACATGTCCGACTGCAAGATCAACTACATGGATGTAATCTCTGACACCGGTTCCGTCCGGAGTATCATAATCATCACCGAAGACTCCAAGCTCTTTTAACTTGCCTACAGCAACCTGTGTGATGTAAGGCATTAAGTTGTTTGGAATACCATTTGGATTCTCTCCTATTCTTCCGCTCTGGTGTGCTCCGATTGGGTTAAAGTAACGAAGAAGGATGACATTCCATTCGTTATCTGCCTTTTGAATATCAGATAAAATCTGCTCGAGCATTGATTTGGTCCATCCATATGGATTGGTGCACTGTCCCTTCGGGCAGTTCTCTGTAATCGGGATTTCAGCAGGATCTCCGTATACGGTTGCTGATGATGAGAAGATAATATTCTTGCATCCGTTTTGTCTCATCACATCCACAAGAGTTAATGTACCTGCGATATTGTTATTGTAGTATTCCCATGGCTTTGCCACTGATTCTCCAACTGCCTTTAATCCTGCAAAATGGATGCAGCTGTCGATTGTCTCTTTTGCAAAGATCTGATTTAAGATATCGCGATCTAAAATATCGCCCTTATAAAAAGTAACTTTCTTGCCGGTAAGTTCCTCGACTCTGTCTAAAGATTTCTCTGAAGCATTGGATAAGTTGTCTAATACGACAACCTCGTATCCTGCATTCAATAATTCTACACAAGTATGGGATCCAATATATCCGGCTCCACCGGTTACCAAAATTGCCATAAATATACCTCCGTTTTTTGCAAACCCTTTTCTTTACTTCTAAATCATCATAAATCTTTTGCGGAGTGTTGTACAGATAAAAATGTATTAAAAATATGTAAAAATGTTGCATTAGAATAATTGAAAATTACAATTGAACATTTTACAATAATTGTAATGTTGCATTGAAAATACCAAGGAGAACAAACATGGAACAATCCAAATATTCTTATAAAGCAACCAAACAGGGGCTTGTCTCCTTATCTGTCACAAATGTCGGTTGGGAAAAGACTACTCCCGGACATAAATGGGGACCGGGAATTCGAGATCACTATCTGATTCATTATGTTGTTTCAGGGAAAGGAAGCTATCAATTTCCGGGATCAAAACCTCAACAGTTTTCTGCTGGTGATGCTTTTTTGATTTATCCAAATACCGAAATCTCATATCAGGCAGATGAGAATGAACCTTGGGAATACTTTTGGGTTGGCTTCACCGGAAGTGATGCTGCCACTGTGCTTTCCGCCACAGATTTTACAGCAGAAAGTCCATTTCTGAAAAACATCCCCTACGGTTCACGCGTTAGACAGGAGGTAGAACATATCTATCACGCCTCCGGAAATCAGTTTTCCAACGCTGTAGAAATGGCCGGCTATCTATATATTTTGCTTTCTGTCTTTATGCAGGGCGCAGCCCTGGTGCATCAATATGATACGGCTGTCAATTATGTGCAAAAAGCCATGGAATATATCAGTCGCAATTATGCATATCCGATTTCTGTCGAAAATATTGCATCCTATGTAGGGATCAGCCGTAGCCAACTGTTTCGCTCCTTTCAGAGTCTGCTATCACAATCTCCAAAGGAATATTTAAGTGATTATCGAATTCGCCAGGCTTGTCATTTATTGGAGGATACCACCCTTTCGGTTACGGCCATTGCAAATTCTGTTGGATTCGATAACAGTTTGTATTTTTCAAAAGCTTTTCGCAATGCAAAGGGGGCTTCACCAAGCGCCTATCGCAAACAACATCAATAAACACCAAAAAAGTGATTCCCGATTGGGAATCACTTTTTAATAATCAATTCAATAATGCAATTAAGCAATCTTGCTCTTTGCTACATCAACAAGCTTTGCAAAACCTTCTGCATCGGTAACTGCCATATCAGCAAGTACCTTTCTGTTTAAGTCGATGTTTGCAAGCTTTAAGCCGTGCATAAACTGGCTGTATGAAAGTCCGTTTAATCTTGAAGCTGCGTTGATACGAGCGATCCAAAGACGACGGAACTGTCTCTTTCTCTCTTTACGTCCTGCATAAGAACTTGTTAAGGCTCTCATGACAGACTGCTTAGCTACACGATACTGCTTAGAACGAGCTCCTCTGTAACCCTTAGCTAACTTTAATGTTCTATTATGTTTTTTCTTAGCGTTTAATCCGCCTTTAACTCTTGCCATTGTTTTCCTCCTTAACCTATCTTACACGTATGGTAAAATCTTCTTCATGTTCTTAACGTTTGTTGAATCAGTCATAGCAGGCTTTCTGAGGGTTCTCTTAAGCTTGGTAGACTTCTTTGTTAAGATATGACGCTTGTAAGCCTTATTTCTCTTTAACTTTCCGGATCCTGTAACTTTGAATCTCTTTGCAGCTGCTCTGCTTGTCTTCTGCTTTGGCATTTTGTGTTCCTCCTTAAAATGTTATTTTTTCTCTGCCAGTACCATTCCGATTGATCGACCTTCGACCTTCGGAGCTTTCTCCACTACTGCTACGTCTGAAAGCTGTTCTGCAAGATCATCTAAGATGTGCTTGCTCTGGTTCATATGAGCCATTTCTCTACCACGGAAACGAAGTGTAACCTTTACACGATTGCCCTTGGATAAGAACTTTCTGGCAGCATTCATTTTGGTATTTAAATCATTGGTATCAATATTTGGAGAAAGTCGAATTTCTTTTAATTCAACTGTCTTCTGCTTTTTCTTGGCATCCTTTTCCTTGCGAACCTGCTCATACTTAAATTTACCGTAATCGATAATCTTACATACAGGTGGCTTCGCATTCGGAGCAATCTTTACTAAATCAAGATTTGCATCGTCTGCCATCTTCTGTGCTTCCCTCGCGGAAAAAATACCTAACTGTTCGCCGTTTTCCCCAATGAGTCGAACTTCCTTATCACGGATCTGCTCATTAATCATAAAATCGCTAATGGCTATTTACCTCCAAAACAAAAAAATAGTGGATAGGCAGACTATCCACTAACATTTCTAACATCAAAATCAATATGCTAAAAATATAAACGCTAAGTCGCCCGATTGCGCTTAGGTGAGAGTGGATACTCTACTTGTTTTCTAACAACTCTGATAATATAACACACGTATTAAGCTGTGTCAATGCATTTTTGAAATTTCTGCAGGAACAAATACGCGTTCTTTCTTGGATTCCTCCACAGGAACTGCCGCAGCTGCCTCTTTCACAAATTCCATCTGTGAGTTTACATGAACTTTACCTCTTCTGTCAACCTTTTCGTAATTCCCGTCTGCTCCGAGAATATGTGCTTTTTCGGTATCTGCAAGTTCTAACTCCAAAATATGAATTGCACGCTCTTTTAAACGATCTTCTAACAATGGGAATACGATTTCCACGCGCTTATCCAGATTTCGCGGCATCCAGTCAGCGCTTCCCATATAAACCTCCGGTTCGCCACCGTTTTCAAAATAGAAAATACGGCTGTGCTCTAAGAAATTACCAACGATTGAGCGCACGGTAATATTTTCACTGATGCCCTCAATTCCAACTCTTAAACAGCAAATACCTCGAACGATCAATTCAATCTTAACACCGGCTGCAGAAGCTTTATACAATGCTTCGATAATCTGCGGATCGCAAAGTGAATTCATTTTTGCCACAATGCGTGCTTCATCACCATTTTGAGCATTTCTGGCCTCTCGATCAATCAAAGAAAGGAATCTGTCTTTCATCCAATATGGCGCAAGTATCAGCTCGTTCCAATGCTTTGGTTCACTGTAACCGGAAAGCATATTAAAGACTGCGGTTGCATCTTCTCCATAGGATTCCTTACAACTGAATATTCCGCAATCTGTATATAATTTAGCAGTTGAATCATTATAATTTCCGGTTGCGAGATGGACATATCTACGGATTCCTTCCTCTTCTTTGCGTACAACCAGAGCAATTTTGCAATGTGTTTTTAAGCCTACCAATCCATAAATTACATGGCAACCTGCTTTTTCGAGCATCTTCGCCCAGACAATATTATTTTCCTCGTCAAATCGAGCCTTTAACTCAACTAATACCGTAACCTGTTTACCATTTTCTGCCGCTTTTGCCAAGGATGCAATGATTGGTGAATTGCCGCTGACACGATACAAGGTCTGCTTAATTGCCAACACATCCGGATCATTTGCTGCCTGACGAATAAAATCTACGACAGGATCAAAGGTTTCATATGGGTGATGAAGGAAAATATCTCCCCTTCGAATGATTTCAAAGATATCCTCTCCCGGCTCTATTTCAGGAACGCGACTCGGTGTCGGTTGCTTGTAACGAAGCCTATCATAGCCATCTAATCCTGCCACTTTCATGGTAAAGGTTAAATCAATCGGACCATTGATATAGAAAATATCCTCATCAGCAACTTTCAGTTCATGCTTTAAAATCTTTAACAGCTTTTTATCAACCTTTTCTTCGACTTCCAGTCGAATTACCTCGCCCCATTGACGCATCTTTAATTTGTTCTCGATCTCTTTTAACAAATCGGATGCTTCTTCCTCGTCAATGGTCAAGTCTGCATTACGCATGATTCGATACGGATGCGCACAAAGAATCTTATAATTTGAAAATAATTTATCCAGATTCTTTTCAATGACTTTTTCTAAAAGAATAAAGACATTCGTGTTTTCTTCTGCCGGAACCTGCACCAAACGTGGAAGCCCCGACGGAACCTGTACCGTTGCAAATACTCTCTCATGATCTTTTTCATCTTTTTTGCTCTGCAATAATGCTCCGATATTCAGGGATCTGTTGCGAATCAAAGGAAACGGGCGGGATGCGTCCACTGCCATCGGTGTCAGAACCGGATAAATATTGTCCATGAAATATGCATCTACAAACGCACTTTGCTCTGCTGTAAGTTTGTCATAGTTTTCATAGATATAAATCCCTTCTTTTTGAAGCAGAGGCACAAGCGAACGATTGTAGGTGCTGTACTGACTTTCCACCAAAGCACGCGTATCTCTGTTGATATATTCAAGCTGCTCTGATGCGGTCAAGCCTGCAATATCTCTCTTCTTGTATCCGGCATGTACCATATCTTTTAGCGAAGCCACGCGAACCATGAAGAATTCGTCGAGATTTGAAGATGTGATACTAATAAATTTCAATCTTTCCAAAAGCGGGATGTTTTTATCCTTTGCTTCAGACAAAACTCTTGTATCAAATTTCAGCCAGCTTAATTCCCTGTTCTCATAATATTCATGTTTTTTGAAATCAAATTCTTTTTCCATAAACTACCCCTTTTTGAATCAGTTTACTTTATAGACTCTTTTTTCTTTCAAAACCGGTTTAATAGAGAATACATTTTCGAAATACTTTGTCTTATTCTCAAACAGCGCTCTCTCCAATGTGATATCTTCCGTTGCTTCAACAGATATCATCAACTGTCGGTCTTTCAAGGAAATACGTACATTTCCGAATTTTTGTTTATGGCTTTGGTCCAATGCGTTTGCCACGCGCAGAATCGCAGAAAGTTTTGCAAAGACAATATAGCTGTCTTCATCTATAGGATCCGGCAAATCTTCGATTTTCATAAGCGGTAATGTATTAAACAAAACCGTATATGCGACGATGCTTCTCTCTAAATGTGTTAATCCGATTATCTCCGATTCCATGATGATATTATAGGCACTGATTGAGCCGTTGGAAATACTTACGTATTTTCCCACATCATGCAGCAAAGTGGCGCAACGGAGCAAAAGCAAATGCCGTTTGTTTAATCCATGCACCTTCTTCATGGCGGTGAAAATCTGTGTTGCCAAATCATTTAATGCTTCAATATGAGGGGAATAGCTCTTAAAATGCTCTGCAAGATTTCTAGATGCAGATAGCACATCTTCATCAAATGAATGATTTACCGTAATCAAATTCTTACGTCTTGCAAAATCAAAGGCAATACCATCGCAGATATCCGTACCCGGGACGATCACGCTCTCGCAGCGAAATACTTCTGTAAGTCCTTTGAACAGGATTACGGATGGCACTATGAATGGATCTTCATGATCATAATCCGTTCGTTTTAATAGCTTGTCTGAAACCTTTAGAAATTTCTCTGCAGATACGGTATATTCCTCTTCCTGGGCTTTCTCCGTCTGTTTCATCACCAGCTCCCCATAGTCACTGATTAAAATCAGATTCTTCACATCACGTTTCAAATACATTGCACGGAAGACTTCTAAACGCTTGATGATGAATTCCGATAGCGCTTTTCTGTAATTTATGATAGAACTGTCGGAGCTGCGCAGCATATTACGCAGGCGAATGGTTCCTAAGTCCATATGTTGAGTTGTAATAATTTTCCCATTTTCAAAAAGAGTAATCTGAATTCCGGATCCACCAATATCCACAAAGGCTGCATCCTTCATTGCTTCATCAAAATGCGCTCTTGCTGCAATTGTTTCGTATGTGATAAAACGGTGTTCGGAATTGCTTAATACAGATACTGTAATTCCTGTTCGAATATGAATCTGATTCAATACAAACAATTCGTTGGACGCATCTCGAATCGCAACAGACATGTATACCTCATAGGTATTGACGCGATAAGTCTTTAAGATATTCTGGAATTCAGACAAAGTATCACACAGCTGCTCTACTGTTTCGTAGCCTACTGCACCTGTATGATAGATGTCTTTTCCAAGATTGATTCGGCTGCGAACAAAATCTATTTCCTTCATCCTGCCTTTGGATGTGAATTCAAATACTTTCAAAGATAGTTCATAAGATCCGATATAAATCGAAGCGAATGAGTTGACTGCCATATTGTCGCCTCCTTTGATCATTCACGAATGACTTTAATAGGTTCCAAGGATTTTCATAAACGAGGTTTCTTCCTCCAAACCGCGCATCGCATTTCTGATGCCTTCATCCTCAAGTGTGCCTTCCACATCAATAAAAAACCGATATTCCCAATTCTTGTCCGGCTTCGGACGGGATTGGATATTGGTCATATTAATATTGTTGTAAATAAAATGTGATAACGTATGGTACAAAGAACCAACCGTATGCGGTAATTCAAAGCAAAGTGCAATACGGCTTGCATCTTTTTGATAAATCGGTTCGCCTGATACAATCACAAAACGTGTGCAATTGGTTTGATTGTCCTGGATCTTCTCATCCAAAACTTTCAGTCCATACAACTCTGCTGTAATTGCACTTGCAATGGCAACCTGAGTAGGATCGTTATCGTTTTTTACCTTTTGGGCAGACATTGCTGTATTCTTTAAGCTGATTTTCTCCCAATTTCGGTGTTCTTCCAAATATTTTCCGCATTGCATAAGCGCCTGCGGATGGGAATAGACTGTGTTAATTTCAGAAAGATTAGCTTCCGGAAGTCCAAGTAATGCATGATCGATTTTCAAGATCTGCTCTCCAACGATATAGGCATCATATTCTGCAAGCAAATCATAATTTTCGGACACAATTCCTGCAGAAGAATTTTCCAGAGGTAATACTGCAAAATCAGCTTGTTTCTTCTGAATTGCTTCCATTGCATCTCGCCAGGTTTCCACATGGAAGCTATCATATTCTCCTGGGAAAAACTGTTGCATTGCCTGCTGACTATAAGCGCCTTCTACGCCTTGAAATACAACAGTCAGCTTCTTCTCAAATAAAGAATCCTGCTTTTCAAAGCCAAAAGGCTCTACAAGTCCATGAGCGCTCAACAACTGATACTGCTTCTTTCTGCTGACAGACATAATCTGCTCAAACAGTTCAATAATTCCATGCTTCATAAATTCATTGGATGCTTTCTTTGATAAAACATCCAGCTTTTGCGTTTCGCGCTCTTTATCAAATACTTTTTTTCCGGTGCTTATTTTATATTCTGCAACCTGCTCCGAAATCTTCATTCGTTCTTCGTACAAAGATACAATTTGATTGTCGATGCGGTCGATTTCTTCTCTTAATTCCAATAAATCTTTCATGCCAATTCCTTTCAGGTTCCTATTACATAAAAATATAGCCTAACCGCTTCTAAAACTCAAGTCCGCCTTGCAAGAAAATACGGCAATTACTATAATAAAAATAGGGAGGAAACACATATGAAAAATAAAACGCCCATCATTATTTTATTAATTGCCGTTGTTTTATTATCTGCCGGATGGAACATTTATCGCTATGTAAATCGCGTTCGATTCAATGATAATTATGTAAACGGAAATACGGCAGGAAATCTCTATAATGCGGGTCTGTTTTGCGAAAGCAACGGACAGGTATTTTTCTCAAATCCAAATGATGAAGGCCGTTTATATGTTATGGATCCAAACGGAACAAACGTTAAGAAACTGTGCGATGATACTGTCATGTATATAAATGCGGACGACAATTATGTTTATTATGTAAGAAACAACGATCGGACAGATAGCGAATATGCTTTTTTCTCCTACAACAATAACAGTTTGTGTCGAATGGACAGAGACGGCGGCAAGGTCTATATTTTAGATCAAGACCCTTGTATCTATGCTTCTTTGATTGGAAATTATATCTATTATCTTCATTATGACAACAAAGATGCTACCACACTATATCGTATCCGCATCGATGGAAAAGAACGAAAACAGGTTTTAAATTATTACATTTTTACCTGTAGTACTCTGGGACAGTATTTCTACTTTAACGGCAATCAAACCGACGGCAATTTGTATCAATATGATACCAAAACCGGCACCCAGACACTCATGTATGAATGCGACTGTTATAAGCCAATCGTGACCGGCGATAGCAATGTCTATTATATGGATGTCACGCAGGATATGGCATTGGTTCATACCAATACCACTTTTAACAATCCGGTAACCTTAACAAAAGACAGCGTTGATTTATTTAATGTGTACGGAAGCTATATTTATTATCAGGTTTATGATAAAGACAATCCTCGGCTTTGTATGATTAAAAATGACGGCAGCGAAGAAACTGTAATTGCCTTCGGTACCTATACTCACATCAGTGTCACAAGCTATTATACTTACTTTACTGAATATAATACCGGAGAAGTCTTTTACACCCCGACTTCCAATCCGGGCGCACTTTATCCTTTTAATCCGCCGGTTGAGAAATAAGCAAAGAGCGAAGAAAAATCAGTTTCTTCGCTCTTTTTTGATTGCTGTTTATTGAAAATCAAAAATCGATAACTGGTTGGAATCCGGAATATCTCCAAGTAATCCTAAATCCGCCAACAAATCTGTAATAGTTTTAGATACTTTGGTTCGATCCTTGAAATCATCTTTCGAAAGGAACGGGCCATCTTTCGCGGCTTCTGCAATAGAGACCGCAGCTGCATCACCTAATCCGTCGATGGAGTTGATGGAAGGCATCAATTTTCCATCCACAATCTGAAATCTGTTCGGATGTGCAGTATAAATATCCAGTGGAACAAATTCCAATCCTCTTGCATACATTTCCTGAACCAAACGCATGTCGGAATAAGTTCCCTGCTCCTTTGGCGATAATTCATCCATACGCTTTTGATAATCATCCATATAGCGCTCTAAGTTTTCTTTTCCCAGGCACATAATCTCATAAGAAAAGCCTTTTGCACGAATGGAGAAATAAGCCGCGTAATATGCAAGCGGATAAAACACCTTACAGTAGGCAATGCGCCAAGCCATCATAACATAAGCCGCCGCATGTGCCTTCGGGAACATGTACTTAATCAGCTCGCAAGACCAGATATACCAATCCGGTACATCATGAGCTTTCATATCCGCTTTCCACTCTTCCCAATTTCCACATTTACCTTTTGCGACAATTCCTTTACGAACGGCCTCCATAATCTTAAATGACTCTTCGGAATCAAGGCCTTTGCTGATGAGATATGTCATAATATCATCACGGGTACAAATCGCAGTTGAAATGGTACATGTACCATTCATAATCAAGGTTTGCGCATTTCCAAGCCAAACGTCGGTACCATGGGACAAACCTGCAATTCGAATCAAGTCCGAAAATTCTGTCGGATGTGTATCAATCAACATTCCCATCGCGAAATCTGTACCAAACTCAGGGATTCCAAGACATCCCAGCTTTGTGCCGCCAATATCATCCGGTGTGATTCCCAATGCACTGGTATTTTGGAACAGTGACATAACAGAAGGATCATCTAACGGGATCGTAGTCGGATCCATTCCGGTCAAATCCTGTAACATACGAATCATGGTCGGATCGTCGTGTCCAAGAATATCAAGCTTTAACAGGTTATGATCAATGGAATGATAATCAAAATGTGTGGTGGTAATATCAACCGTCATATCATTTGCCGGATGTTGAATCGGAGTGAATGTATTAATCTCCTCACCCATCGGAAGAACGATGATTCCACCCGGGTGCTGACCTGTGGTTCTATGGACACCAACACAACCTTGCACGATTCGATCGATTTCACAGGTTCTCTTCTTCACCCCATGTTCTTCATAATATTTCTTTACAAATCCAAATGCAGTCTTATCCGCCAGCGTACCAACAGTTCCGGCCTTAAAGGTTTGACCCTCGCCGAAGATAACTTCGGTATATTTGTGGGCTTTTGCCTGATACTCACCGGAGAAGTTCAAATCGATATCCGGCTCCTTGTTTCCTTTAAATCCAAGGAAGGTTTCGAAAGGAATATCAAATCCCTCTTTTAACATCTTTGTGCCGCATTTCGGACAATTGCAATCCGGCATATCGCAGCCTGAATGTCCTTCGTATTTTTTCACCTTTTCGGAATCGAAATCAGAAAATTTACAATCCGGATTCGGGCACAGATAATGTGGTTTCAGCGGATTAACTTCGGTGATACCGGACATCGTGGCAACAAAGGAACTTCCTACAGAACCACGGGATCCTACCAAATAACCGTCTTCGTTGGATTTCCAAACTAATTTCTGGGCAATGATATACATCACCGCATAACCATTGGATATAATTGAATTTAATTCTCTTTCCAATCGTTCGGATACAATTTCCGGAAGCGGATCGCCATACATACTATTTGCTTTTCGATAGCAAATGTCTCTCAACATTTGATCTGAATTTTCGATTACAGGCGGACATTTGTCCGGTCGAACCGGCTCAATCCGCTCACACATATCTGCAATCCTATTCGGATTTGTAATGACTACTTCTTCAGCTTTATCACTGCCGAGATATGAAAATTCCTGTAGCATTTCCTCGGTCGTATGAAGATAAAGCGGTGGCTGATCATCCGCATCCTTAAAGCCTTTTCCTGCCATAATAATGCGTCGATATATTTCATCCTCCGGATTTAGGAAATGCACATCACAGGTGGCCACAACCGGTTTATTAAAGTCCTCACCTAATTTTACGATTTTCTTATTGATATCAATCAATTCCTGCTCAGATTCCACAATCGGATCTTCGCCACGCAACATAAATCCATTATTGCCAAGAGGCTGAATCTCCAAATAATCATAAAATTCAACCAAACGCGCGATTTCTTCCGGTGGTCGACCGTTTAAAACAGCCTGATACAACTCTCCTGCTTCACAGGCGGAACCGATAATCAAACCATCACGATATTTCAAAAATTCGCTCTTTGGAATACGCGGCTGACGATGATAGTATTTAATATGCGACTCACTGATCAGTCGATATAAATTGGTTCGTCCCTGGTCGCAGGTAGCCAAAATAATCGCATGATGCGACTTCTGCTTCCAAATACTGTCCACAGATTGTTTTGCTTCTTCATTCAACGCATCAAGATGATCAATTCCGCGGTTTTTAAGCATCTCTACAAAATTCACAAAGATTTCAGCAGTGCATTCCGCATCATCCACAGCTCTGTGATGATGATCCAAAGATACACCCAGCGCCTTTGCAACCGTATCCAGCTTAAATCGATTTAATTGCGGCAAAAGGTATCTTGCCATTGCCACTGTATCCACAACGGTTGCACGATAGTCGATTCCCAACCGCTCGCAATTTTTGTAAATAAAACTGATATCGAAATCAGCATTATGCGCAACCATAACCGCATCTTTACAGAATTCCAAAAATTCCGGTAAAACCACATCTACCGTCGGTTCGTTCATTACCATATCATCGCGAATCGAGGTCAACTGAATGATACGAAACGGAATCGGCACTTGAGGATTGATAAATTTAGAAAACCGATCCACAATTTTACCATTTTGAACTTTAACTGCACCAATCTCTATGATTTTACACTTATCCGGCGAAAAGCCCGTTGTCTCAATATCAAATACGACAAAGGTGTCATCTAAACTCTGGTTTTTACTATTGGTAGCTACACCTTTTAAATCATCTACCAGATAAGCTTCCACACCATATATAACTTTAAAATCATCATCCGGAGAAACGGCATGATTTGCATCCGGAAACGCCTGCACATCCCCGTGATCTGTGATTGCAATTGCCTTATGTCCCCATTTCTTTGCCTGTTTTATGATATCGCTCACATCACTAACCGCATCCATATCGCTCATCTTTGTATGGCAATGTAATTCCACACGTTTTTCCGGAGCGGTATCCGTTCTTGGCACACGATTATCTGATGACTTTTTCACACCGATGATATTGCCGAGGGTTAAATCATTATCAAACTTATCAATATTTGCAACCGCTTTGATTTTGATAAAATTCCCTTTATCGATTTTAGGCAAAATCTCTCCTACCTGGTCATTTTTCAGGAACATTTTAAAGGCGATTGTATCCGTAAAATCTGTGATGGTACCGATGACAATGGTACGCTCATTACGAATCTCTCTTGTTTCGATTGACAAAACCTGTCCATTTACAACCACTTCTCCAATTGGCGCATCAATTTTATCAATGGTAATCGGGTCCTCTTCGAAATCACTTCCATAAATCACATCAGGATTATCAGATGGCATAGAATTGCGCTCATAACGCTTGCGGAATTCTCCTTTTTTCTCAAATTTGCCCGTAAATCGCTTTTTCTCTGGTACTTTTGACGGAGAAGTTGCATTTTTAGACTCGTCTGCATGATTTTCTTCGTCCTTATGGGCAGCCTCCTCCTCGTTATTGCCATTTAAAATTGCATTACCGGTAGCAGTATGCTCCATGATTTTAAGGACTTCCTCTCGCAACTGTTTGTCCTGGTTTTTGCGATATTTACTTTCCTTTGGTACGCGAAAAGCGGTTTCAACCACAAGATTGAGTCCACAACGTTCACAGACAATTTTTTCGATAAATTCCACAACTTCGGAGCCTTTTCCCCGTCCGATGATATTATCATCCATCGTGATTTTCAAATGAACATTATCATCATCAAACTCCAAATCCGCTGTGCGGAGCAAATTATATTCCAAAGTCGAATACAACTTTAACTCATATAACATGCTCTCCCAATATTGGTCAAACAAATATTTCGGAGTAAATTGAGAAGAAAGCGAAAATTTCTCGATGATGGACACACGTCCCCCTTGATTCGGGAAAATATAGTCCGCCAATTTGTGTTCTAATTCCTTAATCTCTTCTTTGGGGATCAAATGATTTGCATGCAAATAAATGCGAACGTGACTCTTGTCACGGTTCGCACCTATTTTCGTAATCTCTGCATCTTGAAACAGAGCCTTTTTATCCGAATCAATTTTCAATTCCGAAAATACATCAAAAAAAGGTTTAATCATTTGAATCCTCCCAATGATCCAACTCGTATTTTAAGGCATCCAAAAGCTTATCTTCCGGAACCTTTTTAAATACCTCTCCATGTTTCATAAGAAGGCCTTCTCCGATGCCGCCTGCGATACCAAGATCTGCTTCTCTTGCTTCTCCCGGTCCGTTTACCACACAGCCCATAACTGCAACCTTCATATGATACGGATAATTCTCAACTAAATTTTCTACCTGATTGGCCAGACCAATCAAATCAATCTGTGTTCTTCCACAGGTCGGACAAGATACGACTTCAATTCCATCCTCTCGTAAACCAAGCGTGCGCAAAATCATTTTTGCGGATTTGATTTCTTCGATTGGATCACCTGTCAATGAAACGCGAATCGTATCGCCAATTCCTTGATTTAAAATAAGTCCCAAACCGATTGCAGATTTAATATTTCCTCGAGTGATTGTACCTGCTTCAGTAATGCCCACATGAAGTGGATGATCCGTCTTTTGTGCAATGAGTTCGTGAGCCTTCACACACATCATCACATCGGAGGATTTGATGCTGATAACTAAGTTATCATATCCCATATTTTCGATTAAAGACACTTTATCCAAAGCACTTTCTACAATGCCTTCTGCCGTAACTCCGCCGTATTTTGCAATCAGATTTTTCTCAAGAGAACCACTGTTTACGCCGACACGAATCGGGATATTCTTTTCTTTTGCCACATCCACAACAGCTTGCACCCGGGCATTGTCACCGATATTTCCCGGATTAATGCGAATTTTGTCCGCGCCATTTTCCATTGCTGCGATTGCTAATTTGTAATCAAAATGAATATCCGCCACAAGAGGAATCGAAATCTGCTCTTTGATTCTTGCCAAAGCTTGTGCCGCTTCCATTGTAGGACAGGCACAGCGAATGATATCGCATCCTGCATCTGTCAACTGCTTAATCTGCGCCACAGTCGCCTGTACATCCTCTGTTTTTGTATTGGTCATTGACTGAATTAAAATTGGATGATTCCCGCCGATCACGCGATTTCCAATTTTTACCTCACGTGTCTCCATAAGTCTTTCTCCCTATAAAAATCAAATAAATAATTTTCTGATGTCATTAAACATGACAAATACCATAAGCGCCAGCAAAATCACAATTCCAACAAAATGAATAATTCCTTCTTTTTTTGGATCAATCTTCTTTCTTCGAATTGCCTCTACGATTAAAAATAATAATCTTCCGCCATCAAGTGCAGGAATTGGAAGCAGATTCATCACCCCAAGGTTTGCAGATAAGAAGATAATCCAAACCAATAAAATCTTAACACCGTCTGAGATACCGCCGTTTTCTACAGCCGTTTCATAGGAATCCCCTACCGTAGATACAATTCCCACCGGTCCGCTTAAATCATTGACTCCTACCTGACCGGTAACTAGCATACGAAGGCTTTGCACCGTCAAATATACATAATAGCGCGCTTCAAAAAATGCATGTTTAATATTGGTAATGGCATTTCCTTTTGAAATTTCACCTGTGCTGGAAAAGCCATAGAGGTAGCGACCTTCCTCCTCTGAATACTTTGGTGTCAAAGTAGTCGTCATGCGCTGTCCATCATGTTCATATGTAATCGTTGCAGTCTCTCCCTGATGAAATTGAAGATATGCCAATAAATCATCATACGAATCCAGATAAAAGTGATTGATCTTAATCAGCTTATCTCCGGACTCAATTCCGGATTCCTGTGCCGGATAACCATCCATGACATCGATTGTCGGAACTAAAGTTCCGGTTGCACAAACTAAAATATAAGCACATACAAAAGCCATGATGAAATTAAAAAAAGGACCTGCAAATACAACGCTGATTCTTGCCCAAACCGATTTGTTTGGGAATGCTCGCGGATTGTCCGATTCATCATCTTCGCCTTCCATCATACATGCACCGCCGAATGGCAGTAATTTGATGGAATATAATGTCTCTCCTTTTTGAAATCCAAATAATGTAGGTCCAAGACCCAATGAAAATTCATTGACCTGGATTCCATTTGCTTTCGCAAGCAAAAAATGTCCCAGCTCATGAAAAATAACGATGATTGCAAAAATAAGTATTGCGATTACAATTTTAAGTACTGTCAATTCCTACCACCTATTGCGAATAAATTCATATGTTTGTTGCTCAGTTTCAATAATCTCGTCAAGATTCGGGTTCTGAATCGTCGGAATTTCTTCCATCGCTTCCCTTATAATCTCCGTAATTGTAAGATAAGAAATCTTCTCTTCCAAAAATAATGCAACCGCTTTCTCATTTGCTGCATTAAATACGGTTGGCTGACTGCCGCCGGTTCTCATTGCCTGATAAGCAAGTGCCAAACCTTCAAAGGTTTCAGGATCCGGCTTTTCGAAAGTCAGCTCATGAAGCGCAAATAAGTCCAATCTTTTTCCGGAAAGCGGTCTGCGATCCGGATAATAAAGCGCATACTGAATTGGAAGACGCATATCCGGCGTTCCCAATTGTGCAATTACTGCTCCGTCCTCATATTCCACAGCAGAATGAATGACACTCTGCGGATGAACCACAACCTGAATCTGATCATAATCCACATCAAAAAGCCATCTGGCTTCCATCACTTCTAATCCTTTATTTACAAGCGTAGAAGAATCGATGGTAATTTTTTTGCCCATGGCCCAATTCGGATGCTTTAAAGCATCCGCTAATTTTACCTGCGACAAGAACGCTTTGTCCTTTCCTCGGAACGGACCGCCTGAAGCCGTCAGTAAAATCTTTGAAATTGGATTATTCTGTTCTCCGTTTAATGACTGAAAAATCGCACTATGCTCGCTATCAACCGGAAGAATCGGAACATGATATTTCTTTGCAAGCGGCATAATAATATGACCTGCAGTAACAAGAGTCTCTTTATTTGCCAGAGCAATCTTTTTTCCTGCCTCGATTGCCGCAACAGTCGGTCTGATTCCAATCATTCCAACAATTGCAGTCACAACATATTCTGCTTGTTCTGCGGTTGCAACTGTAATCAAGCCATCCATTCCGGAATATACTTCAACAGATAAGTCCGAAATCTTTGTTCTTAATTCCAAAGCATCTTTTTCGTCCCAAACCGCAACGACTTTCGGCAGATATTTACGAATCTGCTGTTCAAATAATGTAATATTACGACCGCAGGACATTGCTACCACATTGATATCGCCCTGCTCAGACACGATTTCCAAGGTCTGTGTTCCAATTGAACCGGTGGATCCGAGAATCGCTATATTCTTCATATCAAATCCCCTTCTCAGCTCGACTTATACAAACAAGAATGCCAGATAATAAATAATCGGAGCTGTAATAATAATACTATCAAAACGGTCCATAATTCCGCCATGCCCCGGTATCAGCTTTCCGTAATCTTTGATATCATAGAATCGCTTGATCGCGCTTGCACAAAGGTCACCCACCATGGATACCAATGCGCCTATTGCAGCAATTGCGACCAAAATGCAAATTTGCATAGGAAGCAAATGCATTTGATGCCGGAAAATCAAACAATAAATTGCAGTCAAAAGTGCTGCACCAATTACACCACCGACTGCACCTTCAATGGTTTTTTTCGGCGATAATTCCGGTGCCATCTTGTGCTTGCCAAATGCACGTCCTGCCAAATAAGCACAGGTATCACTACCCCAAGCACAAAGATAAATGAGAAATACCAAATATACTCCGTGATGCATCTCTCTTAATTTAAAAATATAAGAAAGCATCACTGCTACGTAGAACACTCCGAAAAATGCAGCCATAACCTTCGTAGCTTCATACTTTGGATAAGAAAAAACCAAGATGAACATTAATACGATAAAGAATCCCAGAAAGATCATCATCGTTTCTTTTGCAGGAATAAATTTCAATAAAACATCTGCATAATACAAAATTGCAGCCAAATAGCCTACGATTCCAAGAGCTGTCTTCTCGATTTTGAAAACTCGATAAAATTCATACATTCCGATTAAAGAAATCAGTAAAGTAAAGGCAAATAACGGATATCCGCCCAAAATGCCCATTGCAACAATGATTGCGACCAAAACCGCACCACTAATTGTTCTAGTTAAAAACATAATTTTTGTTCTCCTACCTATTCTGTAATCGCACCATAACGACGATCACGATGATTATATGCTTCTACAGCATCTTCGAGATCCGCCTTTGAAAATGCAGGCCAAGGAACAGGCGTGAAATAGAATTCACTATAAGCCAACTGCCAAAGTAAATAATTAGACAGGCGCTGTTCACCACTGGTGCGAATCATCAGATCCGGATCCGGCAAATCAAATGTATCCAGATTTTCGGAAAACATCTTCTCATCGATATCTTCCGGATTTAAAGTTCCTTCTGCACAGGCCTTCGCTAGTTTTTTGGTCGCACGAATCATTTCATCTCTGCTACCATAATTAATTGCGATGGTCAGATTCAATCCGGTATTGACCGAAGAAACCTTCTCCACTTCTCTGATTCGTTCCTGAAATTTCGGATCAAGGCGATGGATTTCACCAATCACTCGAATACGCATATTATTCTTATTTGCTGTTTTAATACAGGTTTTTAAGTATCCCTCCAGTAATTTCATCAATGCGGATACTTCTGATTCCGGGCGCTTCCAATTCTCTGTAGAAAAAGCATACATGGTAAGATATTCAATTCCCATCTCATGTGCAGCCTTACAGATATTTTCTACATTTTTTGCGCCAACTGTATGCCCATAATTGCGCGGCATACCTTTCTCTTTTGCCCATCTTCCGTTTCCGTCTAGGATGATGGCAACATGTCTCGGTATCTTCATAAATACCTCCTTACAAATAAATTGAGACTTGCCGGTAGCAAGTCTCAAATTCAAGTTACTAAACCGTAAGGATTTCCTTTGATTTCTCTTCGATTGCCTTATCGATTTTTGCAATAAACTGGTCTGTCAATTTCTGCATACCATCTTCTAAATCTGCCACAGCATCCTCTGACATATCCTCAGATTTACCAAGCTTCTTAATAGATTCCATGCCATCACGACGGATGTTACGAATTGCTACTTTGGAATCTTCGCCATGCTTCTTTACATCCTTAACCAAATCCTTACGACGTTCCTCGGTCAATTCAGGGAAAACCAAACGGATTAACTTTCCGTCATTGGTTGGATTGATTCCGATATCGGATGTTAAAATCGCTTTCTCGATTTCCTTTACAAGAGAAGCTTCCCATGGCTGAATCTGAATCATACGAGCTTCAGGTACGCTGACATTTGCAACACTCTGAATCGGTGAAGGAGTTCCATAATAGTCAACTCTGATTTTATCCAGAATGTGAGGATTTGCTCTTCCGGCACGGATTGAAGCATATTCCTCAAATAAATTATGTAAAGTTTTTTCCATTTTGTCCTGATAAGGAACTAATCTTTCGTCCATACTTATCCTCCTGTTTAAACCAAAACTTTCGTTCCGGAGAAGTCGCCGTTTACGCTCTTTACGATACTGTTTTCCTCATTTAAACCGAATACAAACATCGGCATCTTATTTTCCATGCACATGATGGAAGCAGTCAAATCCACAACTGCAAGCTTCTGATCGATAACTTCCTGAATAGATACCTCATCGAACTTCTTTGCTGCCGGATTCAGCTTCGGATCGCTGTCATATACACCATCAATTGCCTTTGCAAGATAAATACCCTCTGCTTCGATTTCAATGGCGCGTAAAACAGTTGCTGTATCGGTAGAGAAATAAGGATGTCCTGTTCCTCCTGCGAAGAATACAACCATATTACGGCTAAAATATTTGTTTGCACGATCCTTAGAAAACAATTTTGTCATAGATCCGCACTCAAACGGTGTCAAAACTGCAGTCTTCATACCTACATATCTGAAGATTTCAGATACATAAATACAATTCATAACAGTTGCCAACATACCAATCTGGTCTGCTTTGGTACGATCGATGGTCTCGCTGGAACGTCCTCTCCAGAAATTACCGCCACCAATTACAATTCCTACCTGAATTCCGGCATCTACAAGCTGCTTCACTTGATTTGCAACACCAATGACTGTTTCTTCGTCAAATCCATGATGTTTGTCACCGGCCAAAGCTTCACCGCTGAGTTTTAATAAAATTCGCTTCATAAAAAGCTCCTTCTTTCCTGCATTATATTTCTGTCATAAATAAAATGACAAATTAGATATTGAACAATGTCTGCATATCGATATCTGCATAAGCCTGAGAACAGAAACCTTCGATAACAGCACCATTGTTGATCTGTACTGAACGAGACTTGATATTTCCCATTACAACTGCGGAAGTATCAACAACAACAGGTCCCTGAACATCAATATCACCCTTTACAGCACCTGCAATTACAGCAGATGTAGCAGTGATATTTCCAATGATAACAGATCCTGCACCAATCTTAACGGTACCTGAGCATGCAACTTCACCTGCAATCTTAGATGCATCAGCAAAGAATTCTGAAGATTCGCTATTACCATTGATTGTTCCGGTTACAACCAGCTTTCCAAGGCATTTTACATTACCATTAATTGTACCCTGGATATCAAAATGACCATTTGAAGTCAAATCACCAGTGAGTACAGTACCTGAAGTAATTGTAGAAGTCTCATCTACAACTTCCGGTCCGTTATTCTGTACCGGTGCTGACTGTGCAACATTTGCTGACGCATTTGAAGCCACATTGACTACCGGAGTCGGAGCAGGAGTCTCATCTACGAGAAGTCCGTTTAATTTTGATTTCTCTGCAGTTACATCCATATCTGCCTTTAATGATTCAACGCTTGCTGTCTCCTCAGGTGCCTGTACTTCTTCACCTCCCGGAACAAGCTCATTTACTGCCTGTGAAAAATCGTCTTTAAAGTCTTTAAATAATCCCATTATATTTATTCCTCCATTTTTTATTCAACGCTTTCTGCTTTTATATACTGAACCTTATATGTAGAATCATCGATTGGTAAAAGTTCTACCCCGGAATCCTGTAAGGTTTCAATCAAAGTTCCAAGTGCTTCCACTGTAGTGCCTCGGCTTTCCGAATCATGCAATCGCACAACAGAAGTCTTGTAATTTGCCACACCTTGTGTAACATTCAATACAACATCGTCCACTGTATAACTGTTTCCGGAATCACCCGCATCCACATTCCAATCGAAATAGGTGATTTCTTCCTGATTCAATACGTGAACAAATTCTGCAAAATTCACATCGCTGACCTGGTTAAAAGTACCGCCCGGGAATCTGTAATATACAGATGTCACTCCGGTTACTTCTCTCAGATAGTCCTGTATCTGATGAAAATCTTCGCTGAAATTCTCTATAGATTGATAAATCTGACTGAAATCATTGACATATGAATTCATTCCCAAGGTATGTCCTTCTTCTACAATGCGCTTGTATATCGCCTTTGCCTCTTCCGAATCATCTCCGCAGACAAAGAATGTTGCCTTTATATTATATTCGGCAAGAACATCTAAAATCGCATTTGTATTTTCGCTTGGGACTGTTTCAAAAGTCAGATAAACTTTCTGTGTATCTCCTTCAGTATACATATTGTCTTCCGTATCAACTCCGGTTACAACATTCGCATACTTTTCCTCTTCCTCTGAAGAGATTTCCGAATCAACACCTTCTATGGATGCAACATTGGATTTAAGCTTGCGCACACTGTGATTTAAACCGATTACCTGCACCACAAGGATGATGATGACCGTAATCGATACAAGCATCCAGGAAGCAATTGTCAGGATAATGCCATTCTTGATACGGTTAATCCTCTTTCGCTTCTGCTGCTGCGAGCGAATCGCTTCTTTTTCTTTATCCGGCATAGTCTTCCTCCGCCTTATAAAATGTCCGCTTCTATTTTATCATATTTTAAGGTCTTGTAAATAAAATTATCGTCCTATAAAACAAAAATCCTTGAGATGAAATCCCAAGGATTTTTGAAATAAACGTTGCGAAAAATAAATTACATATTCATCTGTGCAGCAACTTCTGCAGCAAAGTCCTCGTTCTTCTTTTCCATACCCTCGCCTACTTCGAAACGAACGAACTTAGTTACAACAAGATCCTTGTTTACAGACTCAAGATATTTTGCAACAGACTGCTTTCCGTCTTCTGCCTTTACATAAACCTGATCTAATAAAACAACATCTTTAAGCTGCTTGTTGATACGACCCTTAATCATGCCTTCCTTAACCTTATCAGGCTTAGCAGCTTCTTTAGGATCAGCTTCGATCTGAGCCTTGATGATTTCAGTCTCATGATCGATATATGACTGCTCAACATCCTTATCTGAGATGTAAGCCGGATTTAATGCAGCAATCTGCATTGCGATATTCTGCATAGCTTCCTTTGCAGCATCATCAGATGCACCATTTGCAGCAACGATAACACCGATGCGTCCGCCACCGTGAATGTAAGATACAACAACATCTCCGGAAACCTTCTCAAAACGACGAATAGAAAGCTTTTCTCCGATTGTTGCAGTCTTCTCTACTAATTCTTCCTTTACAGACTTAGAATCATCAAATGCTTCCTCAAGGAATGCTTCGATATCTTCTCCATCCTTACCACCGTTTAATGGTGAAACAAGTGCCTTATCTGCAACACATTCTACAAATGTCTGGAAAGTCTCGTTCTTTGCAACGAAGTCTGTCTCAGAGTTTACTTCTACAACAACTGCGGTCTTGCCATCAGCGGAGATTGCTGCTCTAGCAATACCTTCAGCAGCGATACGGCTAGCCTTCTTCTCTGCCTTAGCCTGTCCGTTCTTTCTTAAGAACTCAACAGCTTCGTCCATATTTCCATCAGTCTCTCCAAGAGCCTTCTTGCAATCCATCATTCCTGCGCCTGTAAGTTCGCGCAATTCTTTTACCATAGAAGCGGTAATATTTGCCATTTTTTTATCCTCCGAATACGTATTGTAATAATTATTCTTCTACTGCATCAGCTTCTGCAGACTCAACTTCTTCTACAGTTGCTTCAGTTCCCTGATTTGCTTCGATTACAGCATCAGCCATCTTAGAAACAATCAACTTAACGGCACGAATTGCATCATCGTTACCAGGAATTACATAATCTAATTCATCAGGATCGCAGTTTGTATCACAGATACCAACTAATGTGATTCCAAGGGCATGTGCCTCCTGAATACAAATACGCTCCTTCTTAGGATCTACAACAAAGATTACATCAGGGATTCTCTTCATTTCCTTGATACCACCAATGTTCTTCTCAAGCTTATCCCACTCCTTCTTGAGTGCGATTACTTCCTTCTTAGGAAGAACATCAAATGTTCCATCTTCTGACATTGTCTCGATTGCCTTAAGACGCTCGATACGTGTCTGGATGGTACGGAAGTTGGTAAGCATACCACCTAACCATCTCTCATTTACATAAAACATTCCGCAACGCTCTGCTTCGGTCTTGATTGCATCCTGAGCCTGCTTCTTGGTTCCTACGAATAATACAGAACCACCCTGTGCAGCGATATCAGAAATTGCATCATAAGCTTCATCAACCTTGCCTACAGACTTCTGTAAGTCGATGATGTGGATTCCGTTACGCTCTGTGTAAATATAAGGAGCCATTTTAGGATTCCATCTTCTGGTCTGATGTCCGAAGTGAACACCTGCTTCAAGTAACTGTTTCATTGAAATTACGCTCATTTTGTTTACCTCCATTTGGTTAAAAAAGATTTTCTTCCATGTATCCTCGATTCCAACCATCAGCTAGCGTTACCGACACCCGTTGAACATAGATACATGTGCTTATTTAGTTCAAAAGCCTTTGGCATTATATCATACCAAAGGCTCTCATGCAAGATGTTTTAAGGTTTTGTCGATAAAATCTTTATAATTTCATCATAACTGGCTCCGCTTGGAATCTCAAACGTGCCATTTTGTAAATAAACATCGCTATATTTATCATTATAATATTCGTATAATTCATTTCCATCTTTAATGATTCCGGCATCCGCAAGACTATTGAATACCATTCTCCAGGAAGTATCATTCGTTACTGTAATTTTTGCAGTTTTGATTTCTTCTGTAGGACTTCCGCTTTCTGTTTCTTGGCTTTCTGTTTCCTGAACCTGTGTTTCCTGACTTTCTGTTTCCTGACTTTCTGTTTCCTGGCTTTGTGTTTCCTGGCTTTGCGTTTCTTGTCCCTGTGTTTCTTGCCCTTGTGTTGTTTCGATTCCCTGGGTGCTTTCCACGCCTTCTGTGCTATCTACGAAATCCATGCCAAGCTTTTTTGCGGCTGAAATGATATCGGAATCCGACATGGCACTTTGATTATTTTTATGATAGGAAATCGCAAGGATTATCGTAGCAAAAAGGATACCGATTCCCAGACCTCTAAGATAATATTTAAATTTCACTTTCCGCTTCCTCCCGGTACAATCCGAGCACCAATTTTACTTCTCCAAGACCTCTGCCCAGGTTTTTGGCAATTTCCACATCGCTTAGTCCCTGCTTATGCAAAGCAAGGATTTGCTCATTGGAGCGTTTATCCGATTCCGTCTCTTCCTCTTGAGTCTCTTCGCCGCTCTGAATCTGTTCCGGCTCCGGTTTTACTGCCTTCGACTGAATTTCATTGGCCGCCTCTGCCAAATGTCCTAAGATTTCATTTTCTGTCTCTTTCATCTCGCTGGAGAAATGTGATAAATCTCCTGCCAATGCGGTCAGCTCGCCATGCTTGTCATTAAGCATACTATACAAAAACATGATTTCATTATGCGTTTTGTTCATTGAATCGAGAACTGTATCAGAGAATTCGCTGATGGCCATGATTTTTTCATTGGTCTCTTTTTCCATTTGACGCTTGGTCTTCTCTGCCGCTTCATCAATTGCACCATCAATGGAATCGCTGATGGCAGCATCTGCATCTTTCATTTTGCGATCAATGATTGTCTTTAATTCAATTTCACTTAATTTTGCGATCTGCTCCATATCCTTTTGGGAAAGCACTTCTTTTAAAAAGAAACTTCCTATGATAAAGATCAAACCGATTACAATTAAAACAACTTCTGTCGCGCCCATACTACCCTCTAAATCTTGATATCAAATGTTGTTTCTGCAACTTTTCGAATGACTCTTCCGTCCGAGTTTTTCTCTTCTTTTTCTTTCTCTCGCTTTTTGCGATTGTCAAAATAAGTTCCTTTTCCTTCATCACGCGCATCTGCATTATTTTGCGCACCATCACTTTGATTGGCATCCACCACCTGATGACGCATTGCATCCGCCCGTTGATCAACGGTTTGTTGGATGTTTTGCTGATCCACAATCGGTTTTGCGTCTTCCTGATGCTTCATCTGGGAGACATCTTCCGTTCTTTGTAACATTCCATTAAATTCCACAGGACGTATAGACATACAACTTCACCTATCCTTAATAAATATCTGCTTTTACTTCTCCTTCAGCCTTATGGAACTTCGTATGGCTTCGCGCCTCTTTTAGGTTCAAACTGATATCAGAAATAGCGATGGTTACACCGGAATATGCCGTCTGAGAAACAATTACATACGAACCGTCTGTTTCTAGCATCTCATCCTGAATCGCTTTAATTTCTTCTTTCATCGGAATTAATTCTGCAGATTCGGCTTTATATTGGTCTGCCAATTTCTGGGCATATACCAATTTATCCTTTGGCACATGTTCGCCTTTCTTTACCATATTACCATAATTTTCAATAATAGTCTGCATATCCTCGAGTTCTTGCGTTTTTTCTTTGACATATTTATTCAAATCAATATAGCGCTGCTTCTTTTCCGGTTCAATACCGACCTCGAGCATTGTTGGCGTTCCCATGTTTGAGCCTAGATTTTCGGCTTCTATGCTGTTTTTTGCACGGACTCTTCCACCGCTGATTAATCCTTTTTTCCCTTTTGCACGAACTGCATCAACGGCAGATACATCGCTGCCCATAATGATTTCTGCTTCCACATATCCACCGGAAATCACTTTTGAATTTTCGATGTATTTAGACATAATATTGGAATCCGAAATTAAAGTTCCATTTCCGCCTCCGTGAATACCACTCTTTAAAATAATCTGGCCACCTGCCTTAAGCGTGGCATTCTCCACGGCTCCGTTGACAATAATATCTCCGGTTGCTTCCACCGTAAAACCGGTTTTCACATTTCCGTTTATCTGTACATTTCCGTCATAATTAATATTTCCGATAGAATTGTCTACATCTGCAGGTACCGTATATACATTCGATACGAACACTTTCCCGTTTTGCAGAATTGCATGGCCGGTTACATCGGAATAAATTTCTGTTTTATCTTCATTGATAGAAATGTTTTTTCCATATCCAAGTTTCGCGCTCTTAACATTCTTTGGTTTAATAGAATCACCAAATACATTAATTCCCGGCTCTCCCGGATCTTCTTTGATTAAGCGCGCCAAAAGATCCCCTTGCTTTACATGACTGATCGTATTTAATTCTTTGTAATCTACTGATCCGTCCTCATTTCGCTTAGGTTGAAGGTTCTTTACTGTATTAAAAAAATATTCTATTTTCGCATTTTCGCCATGTCGAACCGGTTTTCCTTTTGCAATCACAATATCCTTACAATATTCAGGCGATTGAAGAAAATCAAAAATTGCCCGCTGGTCCAACCCGAATTTAATTCTATTACGGATCAAACTGCCGACAATCTCTTTTGCGTCCATTCGCGGACCATTTGGAGAGCCGGGATAGAAACGTGCATAGGCAGTCATCTTATCCATAGAGACATCGATTTCCATATTCTCGCGGACTTCATATCCGTCCCACGGTCCAAGTAAAACCTCTCTGACTTCCTCTTCCTCAGATAACGCATCTGCCAATGCTTTAATATCATATCCGGCAAATTTCTTGCGGTCCAAATACGCAGTTAGTTCATTAATTTTAAGATTTTCTCCGCCCTCTAATGACGGATAAATACGAACATAAGCCTGCTCATCGTGAAATACAAGCTGAAAATACTGGTTTCTCATTTTCCCCCCACCTTATTGGCTACTCAAAATATCCATATAAGGCCCCATTTTCTTTTTCATCTTCACAAGTGCTTTTGTATGCAATTGTGATACTCTCGACTCCGATACTTCCAGAACCTTACTGATTTCCTTTAAAGTAAGGTCTTCATAATAATATAATTCAATAACTCTACGTTCTTTTTCGGTCAATAATGAAAGAGATTCTACCAACATCTCCTTCAATTCATTTTCCGCGATTACATCTTCCGGCTGTGCAAAATGTGAATTATGTGTCGCATCCATAACCGGTTCAGGACCTGTTTCTTCAAATTCATTTAAAGAAACAAGATTTGTAACCTTTAACTGAGATTGCCAGGATAATAATTCATCTTCCGATAATCCCAATTCCGCAGCCAGTTCCTCGTCCGATGCAGTGCGACCGGTTTTCATCTCAATCGCTTTGATTGCTTCATCAATTTTGCGCTGTCTTTGACGAACCGTTCGCGGAATCCAATCCATTTTTCGGATTTGATCCAGGATTGCACCTCGAATACGCAAGCTTGCATAAGTTTCGAATTTAACCTGCTTCGTTGCATCAAACTTATCGATTGCATCGATCAGTCCGAAAATTCCATAACTGACGAGATCCTCATATTCCACATTATGACCCAAGTACATACTCAAACGACCTGCAACAAGCCGCACTAATTGCGCGTATTCAATAATCAACTGCTCGCGCAATTCCGGTGTGGGTTTTTTCACATATTCATTCCATAAGCTTTCTGTATCAACTGCCTTCATTCACTACCCCAATTAACCCTCGTTTTGATTATCTTCTTTTTCCGAGAAATCAATATCTTCCTTTTCTTCAGATTCTTCTGTTACTTCTCCCTCTTCAGATTCATTTTCTAAATCATCAAAATCCTTAAAGCTTTTGTCCAGAACGATCTTTATAATCGAACCAATCACAAAGAATATTACTAAAACGATCAGCAATTCCTTTGCGAATGTGAATCCGTTTAAATCCTGCGACAGTCCTACAACGCAATAGACCGCACCTGCTGATAATGTGACAAGTGCCGGGACATGATCCGTCTTCATACTACTTCCTCAAAATTAAATAACTTTGTTCGGCTTTCCGACTGCTTTAATCAAATATTCTCCATTTGAACAATCCAATTCAACCGTACGACCGAAATTCAATCCGGTATCCTCAGCGATTAAACGAATACCAAATTTCTTTAACATAATTTTAGCCATCTCGGCATTGCGCTCTCCGACTTTTCCAACAGCAGCATTATTTGACACCTGGAACATGCTGGCTCCGCCTGCGATTTTCGCAACCAATCTCGTTTTTGATGCCCCTGCCTTAACCACCTGATCAAGTAGCTCAGCAATTCCTGTATCACCAAATTTTGCGATATTGGAATTGTTTTTTAATTGTGTACTATCAGGAAGCATATAATGAACAAGTCCACCTACTTTTGTGACCGGATCATACAAGGTCAATCCAATGCAAGATCCCAAACCAAGCGTTGTCAACACATCCGGAGCTTTTGCAACCTTAAGATCAGCCATTCCAACTTTAATTAAGTTACTCATCAACCTCTCCTATTATTCAAAAAACGATTAAACAGGGATACCAAGCGCCTGTAGAATCTTCGGATATGATTCCTGATCCGGCATTAAAATAAAGTAACCTTGAATCATAACATCATCACCAAATTCTGTTTCAATTAACAATGCATTCTCGCCGTACTGTCCGAAAATAACAGCCGGAACGCTCAAAATTGCAGCCGCCATATCCACATTAATATATGGAACAGAAGGCTGAATTCTTAAATTTGTCATATTTGAAAGTGCTGAAAGATAACTTCCTGCAATAATATTACCGATTTCCTGCATTGCTGACAATTCCATTTCTGAGAATGGAGCTCCTTCTTCATGAGGCATACCCATCAGCTTAGAAACCAAATATGCAGCTGAATCCAGTTTCAAAATAAACATCATACTTCCGGAAATATCATCTGTTACTTCCAAAAATACGCCAACGATTGTCTCTTCTTCAGGACAAATTGCATCCGAAAGCTTTGACGCATCTTTAAATAATACGGACGGAACCTTCATATCCAAACGCATGCCGAGCATGCTTGCGATTGCGGTAGTTGCATTTCCGGCTCCGATATTACCAATTTCTTTCAGGACATCCATGTATATCTCATTGACCTGATCTAACGAAAATTCTGCCATAAATTCTCCTAATACAATGAAAATCAAATTGAAATATAGTGAGGCCAATTAGACCTCACTATATTAGTTTCTTACTTTTCTTCTTTCTCGTCAACAATTGCATTGATTTCAAAGAGAGATACCAAAGTATCACCCTTCTTACCAATACCGTTGATAAAGGAATCTTTTCCTTTCTTTGGTCCGGCTGCAGGAGCTTCAATCTGATCATCAGAAAGTGTGATAACCTCATTGACAGCATCTACAATAATGCCGATTAATCCGCGATCCTCTAATTTCAGGATGATAATACGGGATTTGTCCGTAAATACATCTTCTTCGAGTCCCATCTTTTTGCGGATACTCATAACCGCTACGACTTCACCTCTTAAATTGATAACGCCGTTAAAATAAGACTGTGCCTTTGGAACACGGGTGATTTTCTGCATACGAACAATGTTATCAATGTATCCGATATCGATACCATATTTTTCGCTGCCGATTTGCACAACAATATATTGTTTTGTATTCAGCTCTGTTAATTCAAGACTTGTATCTGCCATATCGCACCCCCATTAAATCAATGTATTCGTATCAAGAATCATAGCGATTTCACCATCACCTAAGATTGTTGCACCGCTGATTAACTTATTACCGTTGATATATTTTCCTAAGGACTTAATAACGATTTCCTGCTGTCCGATCAAATTATCTACAACAAGACCGGCCTGGCTGTCACCGCGCTTAACAATAACAACAGTAAGATTTTCCGGATCTTCCTTTGGCTCAATATCCAATACCTTGTCGAGACGAATCAAAGGAATAACGCTTCCACGAAGGTGAATTACTTCCTGTGCCTGAACATACTTGATATCTGTAACAGGAATGTTTTCAATATTTGAAATAGATCCGAGTGCAATTGCATATTTCTCATCACGAATTTCAACCATAAGTGCCTGGATGATTGCCAAGGTTAATGGTAAACGAACAGTAAAGGTTGTACCTTCGCCGAGCTTTGTGCGTGTTTCAACATCACCACCAAGGGCTTCAATACCGCTCTTAACAACATCAAGTCCAACGCCTCGTCCTGAAATATCGGTAATCTTCTTTGCCATAGAGAAGCTTGGCATAAATAAGAGATTTACGATTTCCTTCTGAGTCATAGACTCAGCCTGCTCTTCTGTAATGATTCCGCGCTCGATTGCCTTCGCTTTAACTGCTTCTGTATCGATACCATTACCATCATCGCCAACCTGAATGATGACATTGTTTCCTTCCTGATATGCATTCAAGAAGATATGTCCTGTTTCAGACTTGCCACGCTGCTTACGAACTTCAGCAGTTTCAAGACCATGGTCAGCTGAATTACGAAGCAAATGCTGCAATGGATCACCAATCTGATCTACTACGGTACGATCCAATTCGGTATCTTCACCGGTCATGGTAAGTTCCATCTTCTTGTCAAGAGTTCTGGACAAATCACGAATCATACGTGGGAACTTATTAACAACACTCTCAATTGGAACCATTCGAACCTTCATAACTGATTCATGAAGATTTGTGGTAATTCTCTCAAGATATTCAATCTGCTCATGGAATCCCTGATTTCCGGCGGTTCCACTATCCTGACTGCTGATAGATACAAGTGAATTCTTCGCGATAATCAACTCGGATACCTGATTCATCAAAGCGTCCAACTTCTCGATATCCACACGTACGGTTCTGTTTGTAACCGGTTTTGCATCCTTCTTAGCAGGAACTTTCTTTTCTTCTTTCTTTGCTGCCGGTGCAGGCTTGGTCTCCTTAGGTGCGGAAGCCGGAGCCGGTGCAGAAACCGGTGCTTCAGCAGCCGGTGCTTCCACCTTCTCTGCAAGTTGTTCTTCAGTGATTTCACCACCGATTACATCTGCGATTTCGGAAACACCCTTTGCAGCTTCAATAATCTTATCCAAGTCTTCGGAAGATGAAATATAGAAGCTGAAATCAAGTTCAAATTTCTCATCTTCGATATCCTGTGAACTTGGACGATATACGATAATCTCACCAAATTCTTCTACAGCACGGAATACAAGAAATGCTCTTGCTGCCTTAAGAAGACATTCCGGCTGAATAAATACGGTAAGTCCATATACTTTGTTTCCTGACTTCTTTGCTTCTTCAATTGCATCCTTTTCAGCACCATCGAGTTCGATGGAAAGATATTTTTTCTCTGAACCGCCCTCTTCTGCGGTTGCTTCTGCAGATGCTTCCTTTGCATCCGGTGCTTCTGTCGGTGCATCGGCAGGAGCTTCTCCGTTTGCTTTTGCAATAAAGTCATTTAATTCTTTGATAATTAATTCATTATCTTCTGTTCCTTCATCAGAACTTGCTTTTACATTTTCCAAATACTCATCCAAGGCATCAAGACATTTGAACAACAAGTCAATCATTGCACTATCTACTGCAATCTTGTCGCTACGCACTTCCTGGAACACATTTTCCATGTCATGTGTTAAGTGCTGCATACGCTTGAATCCCATGGTTCCGGCCATACCCTTTAATGAGTGCGCCGCGCGGAATACTTCGTTGATTGTATCTTTGTTATCCGGCTCTCCTTCGAGCGACATGATACAATCGCTTAATGTTTGTAAATGTTCTGCACTTTCGTCGATGAAAATCTCAAGATACTGGCTTACATCCATGCTAATTTACCCCCACATTCTTTGTGATTGTTTTGGCTACATCTTTGAGAGGCACAACTTCGTCAACTACTCCGCTTTCTGCAATCGCCCTAGGCATTCCATAAACCACACATGTATCCTCACTTTGAGAAATTACATGAATCGGTTTGTGCTGTACCAAAGAAAGGATTCCATTTGTTCCATCTGCACCCATACCTGTCAGTACAACGCAGACGATTTCATCATATCCTGTCTTTGAGAGAGAATCATACATGATATTGGCACAAGGCTTTAATCCGCCGATGGCCGGCATATCATTGAACTGGATTCTGTGCGAGCCATCAGGGTTCTTTGCCACTTCGATATGCTTGCCGCCGGGTGCCACATATACCCAGCCTTTTTGGAGCTTCTCTCCATCCTCTGCTTCCTTTACATGAACCTTGCTGATTTCATTCAATCGATCTGCCATAGATTTCGTAAAACCTTTTGGCATATGTTGAACTAAAACAACAGGCGCATCCAAATTCGCATCAAGAAATGGAATCACATCCTGTAAAGCTTTCGGTCCACCGGTTGAACATGCAAGGGCAACCAATTTGTTCTTGCCTGTTGCTTTCAGTCTGGTAATATTGGCCGGTTTCATTCTCTGAATGTTCATAACCGAATGACTCGGTTTGATTTCATTCGTCCGATTGACATTCCGGTCAGCCACTGTTCGTCTGGTCGCTGCAGGTCTGTTGATCGCAGCTACAGGCGCCTTCGGTGTATGGCTGATTCGAAGGACCGCAGACAGTACTGATAGAAGCCTATTGCTGAATTCTTCTCCCTTTGCCTCAATGACATTGGTCGGCTTCGTTACAAAATCAATCGCACCGCGCTCTAATGCCATCATTGTAATCTCTGCATCCTTTGTTGTAAGAGTGCTGACCATGATTACATTTGCTTTGATGTGATCTTCCTGTAACTTTTCGAGTAGCTGCAGACCGTCCATTCTTGGCATATTCACATCAAGTACGACTCCGTCATAACTGGTCGTCTTTAATTTTTCATATGCCTCAAGGCCATCTCTGCAGACGTCTTTTGCCTCAAAATTACTATCTGCGTTTATAATATCACAGATAACCTTTCTCATGAGTGCAGAATCATCAACCACTAAAATTTTTTTCATACTTTTGTCCTATCTTCCATTTCGGATACGTCGTTCTTCTTCAAAAACATATCGAACAATTGATTCACGGTCCTTCATTTCTTTAAATAAGAAATTACCACGATTTTGGTATTTTGATTTATCTGTTGCCGATTGCACGGATTCTATAATTCTTGTAACGAGGAAAAAGATTTGATCCACTTTGTCATTCGACAACTGAATCTTCACCAGCACATAGGAATCAGCTTGTATCGGATAATCACTTACAAATCGAATTCCTCCGCCACTGATATCCACAGCGACTGCCGGTCTCTCCTCCGGAATATAGTAGTCCTTCATAATCTCGTGATAAAGCATTTGCGTTTTCGGGAAAAATGCAACTTCTTCTGTAATCTTATAATAACTCATTTCGATGTAACAATCGATTCTGAAGAACTCTCTTCTTTGAAATTTCTTCAATTGAGATTTCCGCTGAACGGAAATCATATAAAGGTTTCCCTTTCTGTAGCGATCCAAGACAACCGCTGTACAAGAATAGAGACCATGGTTTGTATAAAATACCAATTCAACTCTCAAACCGACATGAAATAAAACCATCTTTCCATTGTATGTCGGCATCGAGATTTCCATATCGGTATCTGAATCTGATATGAAATCCAGCAAACTACTTTTATAAAGTCTTGCCGCAATTCCTGTTTCATCTGAATCAGGCTGCGCAGCAAGCTGTATATCAATTTTGTCTCCCGGCGTTAAAATTTCCTGAATGTCCATGTCTTAGTCCTTTAACGTTTATTAAAAAAGTTGGTAAGCATTTGAGAGATTCCCCATTTGACTCTCGGGGGGTCTCCTGTTGTTCCATGAATCAAGCGATCTGCGATTTCTTCATAAGCTTTCGCAGATTTTGATTTTGGATCATATAATGAAACCGTTTTTTGTGCACGTACTGCTTTTTCGAGCACGGTATCCTGCGGAATCATTCCAAGATATTCCAAATTTCCATTTAAAAACTGTGAAACCACAGAATTTAATTTTTGATAAAGTGCAGTGCCTTCCTCTTGTGAAATACATTTATTCGCAATCACCTTCAATATGGAACCCTGCGCTGAAAAATTCGGATTTCTATAAAGGGCCTTAAGCAGCGAATACGCATCCGTCAATGAACTTGGATCCGGAGTCGTCACCAGCAAGACTTCAGGGGATGCTATGACAAATTCCAATACCTGATCCGAAATTCCTGCACCTGTATCTATAATAATTATATCAGCAATTTCATTTAATTCACCTAGGCACTTAATTAAATACATAATTTGTTCCCGATAAAGATTATTAAGGCCTATGATTCCGGAACCTCCGGAGATAAATCCGATATCCATCGGTCCGGGTGTAATGATATCTTTGATATTCATCCCATGATAAATCAAATCAGAAAGATTGTATTTCGGAATAGCACCAAACATGACTTCTACGTTTGCCAAACCAAAATCCGCATCAAAAATCACAACTCTCTTTCCCAACTTACGAAATTGAATTGCAAGATTTACGGCAGTATTGCTCTTTCCAACACCGCCCTTCCCACTGGTTATCGTTATCACGCGCGCAGTATTTATTTGGTTTTGATTTTGAAGCTTAATAACATTTCTAAGCTGCGTTGCCTGATCCATTTAATCAGTTGCCTCCAAGTAATTGTTTCACGATCTTCTGTGTGTCCAGAAGTTCAATATCATTTGGTACATTTTGACCTGTTGTAATATAAGAAAGCTCTGCTTTCGTATAAAGACGTATATTCAAAATATTTCCAAAGGTATCTGTCTCATCAAGTTTCGTAAAGATCAACTTATATTCCGAGATATCTTTATAAATATCTGCAATATTGCAAAGATCGGAATATTTTGTAGTTGCACTCAGCACCAGGTATACTTCTTTTTCGATTTCATCCGGCACTTGCGCAATCAATTCTTTCATTGCATTGCGCTGTTCTTCGTTCTTATGAGAAAAGCCTGCTGTATCTACAAAGATTAAATCCTTTTCTTCATAAGAAGCAATTGCAACATTTAATTCCTCCGGAGTATAGACCACCGTAAGAGGGACCTGCAAAATTTCTGCATAGACATTTAACTGTTCCGTCGCAGCAATTCGATAGGTATCAGCAGTCACAAGTGCCACATCCAAATGTTCTTCCAGCTTATACTTCGATGCAATTTTTGCTATGGTTGTGGTTTTTCCAACACCGGTCGGTCCAATAAAGAAAATCACCTTTGGCTTTTTCTCATGTAAAGTAATTTCTTCAGGTCTGCCCAATCGAAGAACCAGCTTCTGATAAAAATTCGAAAGAATCATATCCAGATTATTGCCCGGACGAATCATCTTTTCAATTTCTGCCACAACCTGATTCGCATATTTTTCATTCACTTCATTTTTTAATAAAGTCGAATAGATTAGGCGAATGTAATTTAATTCTTCCTGAGAAAGCGGATTGACCGGAATATTTTTTTCATCCAAGAGATTTGTTAAATTATCCAATCTCTTCTCGATGGAAAGTAATTCATCCTCCTCTGACTCCTGGATAATATTAGGATTCTTCTTTGCAGGTGCAACATTTTTTGTAACCGGCTTCGGCGGAACCTTCGGAATCACAAATTCCTTTTCCGGCGGCGGAATCACAATATCCTCATCAGCCGCAAGATTAATATCCTGGATTTTCTTCGGCTTAGAAAGAGAACCATATCCATAATCCTCTTTTTCTTCCATTGCTGCTGTTACTTCAAAGGTTGAATTTTTAAAACTCTTAAACATTCCCTTCGGCTTAATCTCACGCACATTCATAACAACACAATTTTCGCCTAATTCGCTCTTAGCCTTCTTTGTTGCCTCTTCTTCTGTTTTTCCTTGAAATTTGTTAATAATCATTTAGGCTGTCACCATTCCTACAGATTGTAATTCTACATTTGATTCTACTTCGTTGTATGAAACAACAATCAGATCAGAGAAATAATCCTCTGTCATTTTCTTAAAATACATACGGACAATCGGCGAGGTAATAATAATCGCATTCTTGCCCATGCTTTCGAGTTTTCCGACTTCTGTTTCCACAGAATCCATAATCGCTCTTGTCTTTTCCGGATCCAAGGTCAGATAAGCGCCTTGTTCCGTCTGTTTTACAGAAGACATAATTTCCTGCTCCACCTTCGGATCCAGGGTTACCACACTTGTGGTTTCGTTCGCTGCAAAATATTTGTTGGAAATTGCGCGTTTTAATGCCTGCCTTGTATATCCCGTCAAAACATCCGTATCATGCGTTGTCTGTGCATGATCGGCCAATGTTTCAAAAATCGTTAACAGGTCTCGGATTGAAATACCTTCGTTAAGCAGATTTTGAAGTACTTTTTGTATTTCGCCAAGGTTTAATAGCTTTGGTGTTAATTCCTCTACCAATACAGGATTTGTCTCTTTGATGTTGTTGATCAAACTCTGAACATCCTGTCTGGTCAGTAATTCCGCTATATGGCTTCGAATAATTTCCGTCAAATGAGTTGCGATAATAGAAGGCGGATCTACAACCGTATATCCTAAACTTTCCGCACGTTCTCGCTGACTCTCCGTAATCCAGATTGCCGGCAGATGGAAGGATGGTTCGAAAGTTGGAATACCTGTAATCTCTTCTTCCACATATCCCGGATTCATTGCCATATAATGATCGAAAAGGATTTCTCCTTCTGTTACCTGAATTCCCTTGATTTTAATAATATACTGATTCGGATTCAGCTGAATATTATCGCGCAAACGAATAATCGGCACAACCGTTCCCAGCTCCAAAGCGATTTGACGTCGAATCATTACTACACGATCCAGCAAATCTCCACCTTGATTTACATCCGCAAGCGGAATGATTCCATAACCGAATTCCAGCTCGATTGGATCCACAGACAATAGCGAAACCACATTCTCGGGTTTTCGGATTTCTTCGGCTTCGCTCTCCGCCTGTTGCACTTCTTCCACGATTTGTTCTTCTTTTTTCTCGGTTTGGGACATTCTGCCAAAGATAATTAATACAACTCCCAAAGTAATAAACAAAGGATCAGATAAAGGAGTTGTAATTCCAAGTCCAATCAAAACAGCTGCTACCATATACAGCACTGTAGAGGTTCCGAAAAGCTGCTTGATCAATGAACCGGTAAAATCCTCTTCAGAAGAATTCTTTGTTACCAAAATACCTGTTGACAAAGAAATCAGCAAAGACGGTATCTGCGAAACAAGTCCATCACCGATGGTTAACAAGCCGAATTTTTGAATTGCCTCAGCAAATCCGATGCCTTGATTCATAACGCCCATTGCAGTACCGCCGACCAAGTTGATTAATGTAATGATTAAGCCCGCAGTGGCATCTCCCTTTACGTACTTGGTAGCACCATCCATGGCGCCGTAGAATGCAGATTCCTGTTGAATCTTATCTCTTCGAACTTTCGCTTCCGCATCCGTAATTGCTCCTGTATTCAAGTCCGCGTCAATCGCCATCTGTTTACCTGGCATCGCATCCAACGTGAAACGAGCAGTTACTTCTGATACTCTTTCAGAACCTTTATTGATGACGATAAACTGAATCAATACCAATACAACAAAGACAATTCCTCCGATGATCAAATTACCGCCACCAACGAAGGAACCAAAGGTTTCTACCACATTTCCCGGTTCACCTGTTGAAAGAATCAAACGAGTGGATGAAACGTTCAAAGATATTCTGAAAATAGTTGTAAACAAAAGCAAAGTCGGGAAGAAGGACATATCCAAAACTTCTTTTGCAAATAACACTCTGAATAGGATAATCAGGGCAATTGAAATATTAAATGCCAGCATCACATCCAACAAAATACTAGGAATCGGGATGATAAAGAAGATGACAGCGAATAACAAATACAGGCCTACGCCAAGATCTGTCTTTCGAAACATATCCTCGCCCTCCTTTCCTAAGTATTACTGATGATCAGCCGTTTGGATGTTTCTTCCGATAAATTGTAGCAAGAATTTCTGCTACAGCTTGATATAATTCAGGCGGAATTTCCGCTCCTAAATCCACATTGTGATAAAGCATACGGGCAACCGGTTTATTTTCGACGATTTCCACATTATTTTCACGTGCAATCTCTTTGATACGCTGTGCCAGGAATTCCTCTCCTTTTGCAACAACAACCGGTGCTTTTCGCTCCGTACCCTCATATTGTAAAGCGACAGCCAAATGAGTCGGGTTGGTAATGACCACATCTGCCTTTGGCACGTCCTGCATCATACGTCTCTGGGATGCTTCACGCATTCGCTGACGCTGACGACCCTTAATCTGAGGATCTCCTTCTGTATTTTTATATTCGTCTTTTACTTCTTGTTTCGTCATTTTCATATCGTTTGCAAATTTGAATTTCTGATAAGCATAATCTGCAATACCGACAATCAAATAGACAAGACTGATTTTTAATCCTGTATCAATAATCAAGGTACCCGTAAGGGCCACCGCCTGATTGATTGATAAGTCATATAAGATAAAGATGTCATTGACATTTGCTTTTAATGAAAAAAATGCCACGGCACCAATCACGCCAATTTTAATAAATGCTTTTAATAATTCAATCACGGAATCCTTTGAAAATATTCGCTTAAAACCGCTGATTGGATTAAATTTCGACAGTTTTGGTTGCATTGGTTTGGTAGAAACAAGCCAGCCAACCTGGATAACACTGATTAAAAACGTAATCACAAATCCAAATAAAAAGAACGGCAACAAAATAACCAACATTTTCAGCATAATGTTTAATAAATAATTTCGCGCCGTCACGGAGGATAGTCCCCCTTCATTGATGGAAACAAACTCCGGAAATCCATTAAATACGTAAGTTATAATTCCCACCAGACGTCCACCGACAAAGCCCACAAAAATTTTCAGGACCAAAAAGAGTACAATCAAATCAAATGCCGCAGTAAGTTCCTTACTCTTGGCAACCTTTCCGTCTTTTCTTGCATCCTTTAACTTCTTGGCCGTTGCTGCTTCAGTCTTTTCACCGCCCTCTCCATCCTGTGCAAAGAGCTGTAAATTATAATCCAATTTGAAATGATATTGATAACTGTCAAAACATTCCATCGATTACAAGTACCACCATTTCTTTCATTTCAACAAAAATAAAATCTGCAATATTCGGCATCATAAATATTGTAAAATACATGACAACCAATCCAGTCAAAAGCTTCAGCTGAATACCGATTGCAAACATATTCATCTGCGGTGCCACCTTTGCCATAATGCCCAGTATGACATTCAAAACCATAATGCAGGCAAAATATGGTAAAAAGATGCGAAAGCCGATGACGCAAAGGTCAACCATAAATCTTGACATTGCGGCAAGCAGATGATCCCAGTCGAAATTTGCCATTCCAATCGGTACCACCTGGAAAGAATCACAAATTGCTCGAAGAATGTAATTATGCATATTCGAGCCCATCAAAATCAGCAATACAAGATAATAATAAAAATTACCGCTGATGGTAGTTTCTGTATTCATAGCCGGATTAAATTCCGTCGCCATGGACAAACCGATATCCATATCAATGATATTACCGGCAAACAAAATAATGCTACTGCATATATTTGCCGCAAAACCAATGATAACACCTGTGGTAACTTCTCGAACCACAATGACTGCATATCCGATTACGCTGGCATATTCAAGTTCCGGGAAATCCACCACATTGTACATTAAAATCGTACAAACCATGGAGACCGCAATCTTTACCTGATTCGGAATTCCGGATTGTCCAAAAAATGGAGCAATATAGATAAATGCCGATATCCGGACGAGTATCAAAAGAAAATATTCAAAATTCTTTAGGTTAAAAGTAATATCTACCATGTGTTATCATTTACCAAGGCTTACATAATAACTAAAATTAGACCAAAGGTCTGTCATAAACCCTGTCATATTATTTAACATCCAGGAACCTGCAATCATCAAAGTGGCAAACACTCCTAAAATCTTTGGAACAAAAGTCAATGTCTGTTCCTGAATGGATGTTACAGTTTGAAAAATACTGACAATCAAACCGATGATTAACGAAACCAGCAAAAGCGGTGCCGCTGTAATGATAATGGTATAGATTGCCTCCCTCGCAATGTCGAGGACCGCGTCTTCCGTAATCATAGTCACAACTCCTTTTTTCTGTTATCACATAAAAGTCTTTACCAAACCTTGTATTACCAAATCCCATCCGTCTGCCAGAATAAACAAAAGTATCTTAAAGGGCAGCGATATCGTGGTCGGCGGCAGCATCATCATACCCATGGACATCAGGACACTCGATACAACCATGTCGATTACAATGAACGGAATATAAATTAAAAATCCAATGATAAAGGCTGTTCGCAATTCACTTAAAATAAATGCAGGAACTAAAGTCGTAAATGGAATATCATCATAGGACTCGTATTCTTCTCCGGAGATATCCACGAACATCTCAATATCTTTTGTCTGAGTCTGTCCATACATGAATTCACGGAAAGGTTCCTCTGCAGCTTTTAAAGCTTCTGCCTGTGTAATAGTGCCTTCATCAAGTGGTTTAATCGCATTATCATTGACCGTCACAAAGGTTGGCCACATAATAAATACTGTCAAAAACAAAGCCAGACCAATCAATACCTGGTTCGGCGGAGCCGTTTGCGTACCTATGGCAGTTCGCACAAAATGCAATACGATAATGATTCGCGTATAAGAAGTCAGCATAATCAAAATCGAAGGAGCAAGTGCCAAAACCGTAAGCACCAACAGCATTCGAATCGGGGTGGAAAGGTTTCCTTCATCATTGCTGTAACTGATGACCAAACCATCGGTTCCGTCATTTGTTGCATCTGCAACTGTTCCATCACCACCACCGTCAAACTCTCCGATTGAGTCCGGATCCGCAGCATAAACCACATGTGGATTTGATAAAGTTATAAAAATTGTAAATAGCACAACTGCGCAGGCAAAAATAATAGAGCCTGCACAGTATCTTTTCTTAATCTTGTTCATCTTTGTCCTGCCGCTCCGGAATCACATTCCGGAATTTTGATAACATATTCGAAAAGCTCTCTTTCGGCGTTCCATAATCAGGATTTTGAAAAGAAAAATCCGTCAGATCCTCTTCTGAGAGTTCTCCTATCAAATGCACTTCATCCTTTCCCGCTGAAACCACAAAATATTTTTTGCCGGCTTTCACAAGATTGATGGTCTTGTTCGTTCCCACTCGTGTGGATTCAATGACATTCAAGTTGCGATTGGTGGTACGACCCCTTTGAAAATTGGCCATCCACTTGGTCGTCAGCCATGTGATAACAAGGACGAAGACAAAAATAACCAAAACACCAATCAATTGTAATGCACTATCTAAAGTTTTCGCATTTAATAAAATATCCATACTATCCTAATACTTTTTTCACAGCTTCCAAAACACGATCAGCCTGGAATGGTTTTACAATAAAGTCCTTCGCACCAGATTGAATAGCCTCAATAACCATTGCCTGCTGTCCCATTGCGGAACACATAATGACATTGGCATTCGGGTCTTTTGCCTTAATTGCTTTTAAGCACTGAATTCCATCCATCTCAGGCATTGTAATATCAAGCAATACCAAATCCGGATTTACCTCGCTGTATTTTTCTACCGCAACCGCACCATTTTCAGCCTCAGCCGCAATCTCAAAGTTATTCTTTGTCAAAATATCCTTAATCATCATGCGCATAAAAGCTGCATCATCTACAATCATTACTCTGTTTCCCATTTCTCCCAAACACTCCTTTTACTGTTCTGTTACGACCGGCTGTCCGACAATTTCTGTAATTCGGATACCGAAACTTTCTTCAATGACTACTACTTCACCCTTTGCAACATTCTTGCCGTTTACAAGAACGTCAATCGGCTCACCTGCAATCTTATTTAATTCAATAATCTTTCCCGGTGAAAACTCAAGGATTTCTGAAATTGACTTGGATGTTCTTCCAAGCTCAACTGTAACCTCAAGCGGAACATCCATAATCAAGTTGATGTTCTCCGGCTGATATACGCCTGCCATCTGACCACTGAATGGTGAGAATTGCGCAGCCTGTACATTGACCGGCTGTTGCATCATCATCGGCTGGCCCATCATTGGTTGCCCCATCATCGGCTGGCCCATACCCATACCCATTGCATTTGGATCCGGTTGAGGTGTAGCCTGTGGAGCTGCCTGTGGAGCCGCTTGCGGAGCAGGAGCCGGCGCCGGTGCCGGTGCTTTATCCTCAGAAAGACTATTAGAATCCATTTCCATGTTCGCAGAAACACCTGCGCACATTTCTCTCGCAAAGGAAATCGGATACAACTGCATAATTTCGCTGTCTACTAAATCTCCAATTTCCATACGGAAAGAAATTTTAACAAATTCGTTGGACAAAAACTCATCGATTTCGATGCCGCTTACATTATCATGCAAATCAATCAAATTTGCTGAAGGCGGGCTGATATCGATGGTCTTGTTCAGCATTGATGAAAGGGATGTTGCAGAAGAACCCATCATCTGGTTCATCGCCTCACTAATAGCGCTCAAATGTAATTCGCCCAGTTCCCCATCTGTATTGGTTCCATCACCGCCCATCATCAAGTCAGTGATAACTTTAACATCATGCTCTTTTAAAACAAGGATGTTGCTTCCATCGAGACCGACCGTGTATGCAATCTTAATAAACACACATGGTTTCTCATAAGATTCAACGATATCATCCCAATTGGTCAGCGAAACAACAGGCGTCGAAATCTCAACCTTTCGATTCACAAGGGAAAACAAGGTTGTGGCCGCTGTTCCCATGCTGATATTGGCAATCTCTCCGATGGCGTCTTTTTCTGACTCGGAAAAAGTCTCATTATCCCCGCCACCGCCGGCACTTCCCGGATCGTTTAGCAGGGCATTGATTTCTTCCTGTGACAATACTCCATCCATACCTTTATTGCTCCTCTCTGATCACCGAAGTGACCCTTACTGCATAATCATCTCCCGATGAACCAGGCAATGCAGTAAATTTACGAATATTTCCAACATATACATCAAGTTCATCATCAACATTGCGATCCAATCGAATAATGTCGCCCGGTTGCAACATTGAGAAATCGCTGACTGAAATAATACTGGTTCCCAAAACCGCTTTGACAGGAATCTGCGCCTTTCGAATCAAGGCTTCGATATTCTCCGAATAATCGGTATCGTCCATTGCTTGCATATTAGAATACCAATATTTTGTATTCAACTTATCAATCACATCTTCTACCGTAATATACGGCAAACAGATATTCATAAGTCCTTCAACATCGCCGATTTTAATATTCATTGTGACAATCGCAATCATTTCGCTCGGCGATACAATCTGCGCATACTGAGAATTTGTTTCGATACGTTCCAGATGCGGATGCAAATCCAACACACTGGCCCATGGTTCTGCCAACAAATTAACGCAAACCACAAAAATTCGTTCAATAATCAAAAGTTCTATTTCCGAGAAATCACGGATACGTTCCAGTGTTCCGCCCTGACCACCCAGCATACGATCCACAATCGCAAATCCCAGGTTGGAAGCCATTTCGATAATAATATTACCGTTTAACGGAGCAAAATTTACGATTCCAAGTAACACAGGATTGGAAAGTGCATTCGCAAATTCCTGATAGGTTACAGCTTCCGAGTTCATCACATCGACACTGACGGTCTTTCTCAAATAAACAGGAAGGTTCGTGGAAAGTAATCGTCCGTAATGCTCAAAAATAATTTCCAGGGTTCTTAAATGTTCCTTGGAGAACTTTGAAGGGCGGGCAAAATCATATTCCTTGACCTGTTTCTCGTCACTTTCTTTAATTTCTTCTACATCTAATTCACCGCTGCTTAATGCTGCAAGCAAACTGTCTATCTCGTTCTGAGATAACACGTCTCCCATTTAAGTTCTCACCACCTTTTTAGGATTATAAATGCGTTTTACTTGTCATACATCAATGAAGCAATATTCACTGAGATTACATAATCCTTGCCATACATTGTCTGCAATTCAGCGAGCATTTCATCCGTGATATCTGCAAATTTATCCTTATCCTGGATTTCCTCAAGCGTATAGCCGGAAATAATATCTCTGATGGCTGATGCGATAATTGAATCCTGTGAAGCCAAGACTTCACTGGTATATACAGCATGATTATCACTATTTGTGTTCAACGAAAGTGAAACCGTAAATACCACATATCCACCTCCGGATACGCTGACTGTAAGTTTCTCACCTTCGGAAACATTATAAACCTCTATTTCTTCAGGAGGCACACTATCCGCACCGGTGGCAGATCCACTCTTTAAATTCAGGTTAATTGCCTGGCAGACATCTGTAATCACTTTATTTAATTGCTTTGACTGTGGTAGGAGTGTGAAAACAATCAATGCATTAAAAACCAGGTTAACAAGGCATAATACTAAAATTAACACACTCATCAAATTCTTTTTCATAAACGTTTCCTCACTTACTCATCAACATCTGAATTATATGAATTATAAATCTTAATCTCTACGCGACGATTTCGTGCTCTTCCTTCTGCAGTGGAATTATCTGCAATCGGAACATATGAGCCTCGTCCGGAAGATTTGATATGTGCCGGGTCGATTTTGTCACTGGTTTTAGATCGAATATAATTAGCGACATTGAGAGCTCGATACATGGAAAGTACATCATTGTCCTCGTATTTACTGTTTACCAGAGGAACATTATCTGCATGTCCTTCAACTTCAATAATATTCTTATCGTAATTTGCCAGAATCAAACAAATCTTATCCACAATCGGATATGCATCTTCCACCAATTCAGCCTGCGCAGATTCAAATAATACGGCTCCGCTCAAACTTAATTGAACATATTGTGCATTAAAGTCCACTTCAACCATATCCTGAATGCCGTAGGCTTCTATCTGGTTTTGCATAGCCTCAGCCATCGACTCCGATTCTTCAAGGCTTTGCTTCTCATAGGCTTCCTCCACATCCGATTCGCCGTCATTTTCTGAATTTTCATCTTCTGAAGCAGAATTTGCCATCTGGTTATAATAAGCATCCAAAAATTCCAACTGACGCACACCTGCTGAAATCAGTTGTCCGTCACCGATGGAGTTTCCACCTGCCGGAAGGATACTCATGGCACTCTGTAAAGAAGCAACAACTTCCTGAAATTTTTCAGCATCGACAGTTGACATGGAAAACAAAAGTACGAAGAAACATAACAGAAGATTCATCAAATCCGAGAAGGTCGCCATCCATGCCGGCGATCCTTTTGGTGGATCCTCTTGCTTCTGCTTTGCCATTACTCCTCACCTCCTCCTGCATCTGAACCAACGCCGTCTCTCTGGTTAGGAGAAAGGAAGGATTTCAACTTTTCTTCGATTACACGCGGGTTTTCACCAGCCTGAATGGAAAGTAATCCTTCGATTGCAATGGTCTTTTGCGTCACTTCCAAATCGTTGTTTACTTTTAATTTTGCAGATGTCGGCGAGCAAAGCCAGTTCGCAATCAGCGAACCATATAACGTGGTAAGAAGTGCGACTGCCATGTTTGGTCCGATTGAAGAAGCATCCTCAAGGTTCTTTAACATATTTACAAGACCTACCAGAGTACCAATCATACCCCAGGCAGGACCCATTTCAGCCCATTTATCCCAGAAACCCATAACGGTTTTATGTCTGGACTCCAAACAAACCAAATCTGTTTCAAGAATTCCTCGAACTAATTCCGCATCCGTACCATCTACAACAAGCATGATGCCTTTTTTCAAGAATTGATCCTCGATTCCGTTTGCAGCCTCTTCCAAAGCAAGAAGACCTTCTTTTCGTCCAACATTGGAAAGATCGATGATTTGCTTTATTGTCTCTGACGGATCGTAATTCCCGCCCTTTATTGAAAGGATGACTCCTTTAAAACCATTAATGAAATCCGACATTTTGTTAGATGCCAAAGTACTGGACAAAGAACCACCAATTGTGATGATGACCGATGGTACATCGACGAAGTTACCCAGCGCTTTAACACCACCACTGGAAACAATACCGAATATAACCATTACTACTCCGACTACCAAGCCGCCTAAAGATGCAATATCCAATGAACTTCACTCTCCATTTCGAACTATTTTCTAACGCGAAATGCCTATTTTTGTACAAAAAATAGACATAGTTTCCCTACTATTTACAATTTTACTAAACTTTAAATATAATGTCTATTACTTTTGGCCGATTTTTGCAAATAAATCGTAAAAATTCTTCCTAAATTATACCATATGTAGTGCTTTGTGGAAACGTTCCTATACAAAATAAACAAAAAGGCTCCAATCTGTAAGGATTGAAGCCTTAATAATAAGAAACTATTTTTTATCTCTTCAGGTTGATTAATTCCTCAAGCAAGGTATCAGAAGTTGTGATAACTCTTGAATTTGCCTGGAATCCACGCTGTGTAACAATCATACTTGTGAATTCGCCTGAAAGATCAACGTTTGACATTTCCAACTGTCCTGTAGAAATAGAAGAACCATCTGCTGAAATATCAATACCGATTCCGTCGAATTCTCCGGAGTTTAAGGTTGTCATATAACAGTTATCTCCTACCTTTTCAAGACCGGATGCATTTGCAAACTGTGCAGCAGCAATCTGGCAAAGAAGAACTGTATTACCATTGTCATATGATCCGTAAATCTTACCATCTGAGTTTACGGAAAGTCCTGTCAATGCACCAAGTTTCTTTCCTGCGCCATCTCCGTTTGTATCACCTTTCATAGCCTTCATTGTAGAAGTTCCACTATTGTCATAGTTCATGGTACGTGAAAAGTCGATTTCAATATCAGCGAAATTACTGTTGATCTGATTTCCTGCATCATCATAGTTTGTGATAAACTGCGTATTCAATGCAGACAAAGTTAAATTTCTAACTGAAACATTGTTCTCAGCTGCCGCATCACTGCTGACTGGGCTATCTCCAATGTTAATAAATGTACCTTTGTTCTGATCGTAAGTTACGATATATCCATACTGATCTTCCGGTGTTCCATCCTGGTTTGTATCGATTGCTGCTCCGAATAAAGCATTCTTTGTAGCCTGATCGAGGTTTCCAAGAATTGACTCCGAATCAGAATTAATAATATCTTCCAAAGTGATTACATACTGTCCGTCCTGTGCTTCACCATTTACATTGTATGGAGAAACATTAAATTTTGCAGTATAAGAATATCCAAGATCATCATAGAGACCCAAAGTGATTACATATCCGCTACCGGTTACGTTGGTATCATTCTTATCCAAAACACCTGACATATAAGCCTTTGTAGTAGCTTCCGGTGCAGAAGTAGAGTTTTCTGGAGACATAACCTGGAGTGGAGATACGATATCTTTTCTGATATCTCCGGTTGTCTCGTCAACCTGCCAACCTTGAAGTGTATATCCTGTAGAGCTCATGCAAAGGTATCCGTTACCATCTACGTAAAATGAACCTGCACGAGTAAACATTGTATTGGTTCCGTCTGATACAATGAAGAAATTGGTAGACTGTGCATCAGAAAGTTTTAAGTCAAAAGGATTTCCTGTTGACTCAGCAGCACCTGCTGTTTCAATACTGATTGTAGTCGATCCGGTAGCAACACCAAGACCGATCTGGTGAGCATTGGTACCACCGACACCGGTTGCACCATTTCCGGAAGTTGCTCCGGAAGTTGTCTGATACATAATTTCAGAAAATGTAACAGAGCTTGCTTTAAATGCTTCGGTATTAACGTTCGCAATGTTGTTACCGATAACATCCATTCTTGTCTGATGTGTCTTAAGTCCGGACACAGCAGAATAAAGTGATCTCATCATAAGGCATAGCCCTCCTGTTGTGTTGGGCGCCTGTGGCTTTGATTCCTTCTGTCAGTCGGGAATCTTAGCTTCCATAAGGTCCAGCTAATTAATCACAGCGCCGTCTATATTTGTAAAAATGTTACTTTGTGTTTCAGCCTGATCCATTGCTGTAACAACCGTACGGTTCGGTACATTCACAATGAATGCAAGGGAATCCACTAATACGAGAGAATCTTTGATTCCTTTCTCGTCCGCCTGATTGACTCCATCCTCAAGTCGAACAGTTTGCTCTTCTGTCAAAGTGATATTTCGTTCTGCCAGGCGATTTTCCGCATGTTTTGAAAACTTAATATTGGATGTCGAAGTCGGTTCGATTCCAAATAATTGTTGTTTTAAAACGCTCTCAAATGATATATCGGATGTTTGCTCGGAATTGTTAACACTTTTTTTTGATAAATACTGATCCGAGATTTGTTCAATAGAGGAAAACTGGCCTGCTATTTTATTCATTGCGCTTCATCCTCCTATGTGGTAGTCGATTCTTCCACTGTTTCTTCAGTTGTTTCATCTGTAGTGTCAGATGCATTCTTTTCACTTGCATCAGCAGCTGCCTGAAGTTCTGCAATCCGTTCTTCGAGTTCTTTTAATGTACTCAAATCAGATGATGCTACGAAACCTTGCTGATATGTAGACATACCATCATAAAATTCTCTGGCATCCTCAACCGCACCCTTGTAGGATAATGTCAGATTGTTAATATCCGGGAACTGAGAAATCATACTGTTAAAGGTATTTGCCATCGAAGCTGCTTCGTAATAAGAATCATCCGCAACCGTATCCAAAGTAGATAATGGATAAAGATTGTCATTTACGGATAAAAATACTTCTCCGTTTTCATACATGACATAATCCACTTTTCCTTCCACATAAGTAGTATTTCCGGTTGTGGTTTCAGTTGCAAGAATGACCTGCTTACCAACCAATGCGCTGGCAAGCGAATTCTGCTCTGTCTGCTGAAGAGAAAGTGTTGCCTCTAACTGTGAGAAAGTTGCCATCTGTGCTACATAATCGGTATTTGTAGTAGGTTCAAGCGGATCCTGATACTGCATTTCCGCGCAAAGCAGTTGCAAGAACTGATCGTAACCAAGGTCTGATCCGGCAGTCTCTGTTGCATCTTTGCTTGAATCGGTATAAGAATAATCCAATACTCCGTTGTTTACATTTGCTACAATTGCCATATTTTTGTCCTTTCCGGTGTTATGCTGTCAGATCCATGGAATTTCCATTGTCTTTCATGATCTGTGCTACCAACATTTCTTCTTCCGTCATAAGTCCTGATAATTCATCAAGTGAATCAAGGCGAATACTTCTGCGTGTCTTCTTGTTTGCTTCCTGCATTTCGCCTTCCTGCTGCTCTCTCTGCTGACCACTGTCTAAGTTTTTCTCGAAACCGTGAGAAGATACAGTCACTTCAATTGCATCGACTTTCACACCTTGCTGATTTAAATTCTCTCTGAGTGTTGCCATCTGAGTTTCAAGAACTTCTTTGACCGTTTCATTTGATGCTGTAATCTGAGCAGAAACAATTCCTTCCTTGCTTGATACCTGAAGAAATACTTTTCCGAGATTTTCCGGATTCAACTGCATTTCCATAGTGGTCGTATCTGCAGCCAATGTCAATTTCAGATTTGAGGTAATCTGTTCTAAAATCTGTGTTGCATCAACTGAAGTATAACTGCTTACATAAGATGCAGTGCTCTCTGAAAAACTAACCGATTCAGAATTTTGTACCTGGACTTCCGGATTATGCTGATGAAGCATTGGATTGGATTCCTCTTGATTAGAAGATTCCTTCATAAATCCATCTTCTTCTGTTGTATCAGCCTTCTCTTTTGTCACAGTTGCCTGTAAGTTTGCTTCCGGCTCCTGATCATTTTCGGAAACAGTTGTCTCGCTAAGGTCTACATCTTTTTTCGCATCCACAGGAACTTCATCGGTCACTGCAACTTCCACTGTCGCAGCCTCTTTCATTCCCTCTGCTTCTTGCAGTGGACTTAGAGCTTGTCCCTCCTGATCCATAATTGTGTTTGCTGTTGCTTGTTCGACCTTATCTCCTGCCGGTTCCTGTCCCAGCAAGTTTTCTAAGTTCATCTCCGGCAGATCATTTTCACTTACATTGAAATCAAATTGCGAAAGCAATTGCGTCATCTCATCCCCGTCCATGGAAAGAGATTCTGAAAGCTGTGATGCAAGATCTGTAATCTCACTTAAAAGCTGACTGAAATCATCGCTCAGCAAAAGTGCTGTCACATCTTCCGCCTGGGTCAGGTTCTGAACCAGATTGGCAAGATTTTGTGGATTCAATAAATCTGCGATTGAAAGACCAAGCACTTCCATGGCTTTTTCTACGTCTTCCACATCCACTCCGGTCTCTTCACTGATTGCCGAAACCACATCATCCTTGAATTCGACCACATCTTTGACCGTTTCATCATCCACTTTTGCATCCGCACTGTTATCCGTAACAGTTGCATCTTTGATGTTTCGCTTTTCGATTCCGCTTTGATCTACCTTGAGACTTTCTGTTTTGCCACTTGTGATTTCAGCACCAGTATTTTGCATCGGGTGGTTGAGGTTCGATACATTGTCTGATAGATTTGAAAGCATCATTGAGAAATCAATGTTTTCTTTTTTTTCAGAAATCGTAGCAGCCAAATCTGTTTCCGGCATCATATTCCGACTAAGATTTGTAATACTAAAAAAATCCAAGGCCTATTCCTCCTTTCTAAAATATTATATCGGGTGGAATAAGCCTTGAATCAAGTTATGGTTCCATAATTTTTGTTAAAGTAGCTGCGTTTTTCGAATCCATTGCTGCAAGGATGTCTGAACTTGCTTGTGTCGACATCGCTCCAAGAATTTTCGCAACCAAATTAAAATCATCTGTCATGGTATCAAAGATTGCTGCAGCGCTCTCCGGATCCATTGATGAATACCGCTTTGCATAGGCCGCAACCTCTTCGTCTTCTTGAATTTGCTCAACCACCTGTTTATATAAAACCTCGGCATTTTCAGGATCAATGCTCTCATAGTAGGTCTTATATTCATTTATATCGGGTGCTTCGTCCGAAAAAACAACCTCTTCATAAAATTTTTCTTTTAAAGTTTCAAATTCTGCTTGTTCCTGACGCAAAGTATCTAATTCCGCCAGCTCCGCATTTAATTCATCCACCTTTGAAGTCAACTCAGAATTCTTATCCAGTGCATCTGCCAACTGAACTTCCAATTCCTTCACATAAGCAGTTGCTTCATCCAAAGAATCAAATCCATAAGCATCTGCTTCCGTGCTTTCGGTCACATCCACATCCGGAAGAACCCGATTCACAACAGGAACATCCTTCAGTAATGGATATAAAACGGTAGAGCCAAAGCCTCCGACATCAAACTTAATCAAAATTCCGAAAATGCCAAGCCAAATCGCAATGATAATAATGGTGACAAATACCAACAGAATTTTGCTTCCGATGCTTTCCTCTTCTTCTTCCCCATCGGGCGAATCCCCTTGCTTATCCGTTTTATCCTTTTTGCTTTTCTTATCTTTTTTCTTTTTTTTCTTTCGTTTTCTTCTTCTTTTTCTTTTAATTCTTCATCTTCAGGCATAAGACTTCTCCCTAATTACCGTTGTAAGTATAACTTACAAGTTCGTCAATTTCCTTTGCTTCTTGTGCCGCAATTTCCCGCTTAAATTCCTCAAAGGCTTTTTCTTTGAGTTTCTCCTGAATTTTGCGTTCCTGCATCACCTCGTTTAAAGCGCGTCTCGCATCATTCATCTGTGCTTCCGCACGTCTTGTCTTAATTGTTTGCGCACGCACCAATGTTTTTATCATCGTAACATCTGACTTTGCATTGTGAATTTCTTTTAAATTCAAAGGGCCTTCCATCATTTGACGCAATGCTTTCTCATATCGCATACGCCGAATCATAAGTTCCTGCAGCTTTTGCTGTTCCTCTGCAAATCTTTGTGCCGCAAGACCGTATGTGATTTTCGCCTGTGATTCAAGCTTTTGCTTGATATCCAATATGTTTTGCATTCGATAAACAAATTTAGCCATATTCTGCCTCTTTCGTTTTTATCCACAAAGATTAGTCCGAGAATACTTCTTCTAAGAGTTTGACTTCTTCCTCAAAATCATATTTCTCATCTGTTCCCTGACACAGAAACTCATTGACTGCTCGAATCTTTTTAATCGCATAGTCAATTTCAGGATTTGAGCCATTCTTATAAGCACCAATATTAATCAAATCCTCAGCCTCATTGTAAGTTGCCATTACATTTTTCAACTTACCGGCAAGGGCTTTGTGCTCTTTTGCAGCGATGGAGGACATTACTCTGGAAATAGATTGCAATACGTCGATTGCCGGATAATGATTCTTCTGGCCCAATCGTCGATCAAGCATAATATGTCCATCCAAAATTCCTCTGGCCGTATCAGTGATTGGCTCATTAAAGTCATCTCCATCTACGAGGACAGTATACAATCCGGTAATGGATCCCTTATCACTGGTTCCTGCGCGCTCTAGCAGTTTCGGCATTTCAGAATATACGCTTGGCGGATATCCTCTTGTAACCGGAGGTTCTCCGGATGCCAAACCAATTTCTCTTTGCGCTTGAGAGAATCGGGTCAAAGAGTCCATCATCAAAAGGACATCCTTCCCTTGATCTCTAAAATATTCTGCAACAGCGGTTGCCGTTTTGGCGCACTTATTTCGAATCAATGCCGGCTTATCGGAAGTTGCTACCACAACAACCGACCGCGCCATACCTTCCGGTCCCAAATCTCGCTCTATAAATTCGCGAACCTCACGTCCACGCTCTCCGATTAATGCAATGACATTGATATCAGCTTTCGTATTTCTTGCAAACATTCCCAGCAACGTACTCTTACCGACTCCGGAGCCGGCAAATACGCCGATACGCTGTCCTTTTCCAACTGTTATCAATCCATCTACTGCCTTGACTCCAAGAGGAAGAACTTCGCTGATAATTTTTCGTTTCATCGGATCCGGTGGATTTTGATTGATTGGATAATTTTTTCCGGTATGAAGTGAAAATCCATCTGTTGGTCTGCCGATTCCATCGAGTGTATGCCCCAGAAGTTCTTCTCCCACTAAGACAGATAATGGATGTCCCGTGTTTTCAACGATACATCCAACTCCAACACCATCCACACGGTCTACAGGCATTAAGATTAACTGCGATTCACGGAATCCTACGACCTCCGCCATCACATATTCTGTCAAATCCTTGTTCTGGTAGATTTTACACAAATCTCCCATCTTTGCTTCCGGTCCAATTGATTCAATTGTAAGTCCAACTACCGTAGAAACCTTTCCATAACTTTTATAAAAGGTCCGATCAAGCAGCTGATAGTATTTTTTTGCTTCCTGCAACATCCTGCTCACCTCTTAATATGCATATTTTATATACTAAGAGCTTTTAATTGCTTCAAAAGATTTTTCAGTTGTAAATCAATGCCACAGTGGTAGATGCCATATTCCGTTTCGATGATACAAGCCGTATCATCCAAAGAAGCATCATGTTGCACCTCTATCGTCATATCCGAAGAGAATTCCTCGCGAATCTCCGGAAGCTTCTCTCCAATCCATTTTGCATTTTCCGGCGAAACACGGATTCTGAAATTCTTGCCATTTTCAATTCCGGAAATTGTCTTTTGCACCAGATAGACAAGCACTTCTTTCTTGTCATCCATAAATATTCCAAATGTCTTTGCAATCACCTGACAGAGTGCATTGACGATTTCTTCTTCCATTTCATTTGCGCGTTCGTTGTATTGTTCTTGCAATTGCGCGCTTTGCTGTTCCAATTGAGCATTTAAGGCTTGTTTCTGTTCTTGCAGGAGACTCTCGATTTGAGCCTGTCCCTCTGCGATTGCCGCCTCTTTTTGCTCATCAAATAGCTCCTGGGCCTGGGCATCCGCCTGCTTTAGAATCTTATTCGCCTGATTTTGCGCATCTTCTAAAATACGATTTGCTTCTTCCTGTGCATTTGCCAAAAGTTCCTCCGGGGTAATTTGAGGCACCTGCTCTACCACATCTGCTTCAATTCCCGTTTCAAATCCATCCGGCGATTCAGACATTCCGTCTTTATCAAAATTCTGTGGTTCAAAATTTTGTGCAGAACCAAGCCCTCTCAAAACCTCCTGCATTTTCGGATTTGAGTTGATAACCCTGGCTTTCGTTTGCGGTTTTTGCTGCACATAGTTGTATTTGATAAAATTAGACAACGATATCGTCACCTCCACCACGGGAAATTACGATTTCAGCCTGATCTTCGAGCTTTCTGATAACTCCAACGATCTTCTGCTGTGCTTCTTCAACATCCTTCATACGTACAGGACCCATAAAGTCCATATCTTCCTTAATCATAGCAGCAAGACGCTTTGACAGGTTTCTGAAGATTGCATTCTGAACATCTTCTCCTGTACTCTTCATTGCCAATTCCAAATCAGCATTATCGACATCACGCAGCACACGCTGAATTGCACGATCGTCCAAAAGAAGAATATCTTCGAACACGAACATCTTCTTTCTGATTTCGTCTGCCAATTCCGGCTCTTCGATTTCCAAAGATTCCATAATATGTTTCTCGGTTCCTCTGTCTACCGAATTCAAAATTTCGACGATTGCATCTACACCGCCGACAATGGTGTAATCCTGATTTACAAGGGAAGCAAGTTTCTTTTCCAATACTCGCTCTACTTCTTTGATGACATCCGGCGATGTTCGATCCATCATTGCAATACGTTTTGCAACATCCGCCTGTTTATCCGGCGGCAACGCCCCCAAAACCAAAGAAGCCTGATTTGCAGACAAATAAGACAAAATCATAGCAATGGTCTGCGGATGTTCATCCTGAATAAAGTTCAAAAGCTGGGATGGTTCTGTCTTTCTGACAAATTCAAACGGGCGCACCTGAAGAGAAGCCGTCAGCTTCGCAATAACGCCCTGGGCACGATCCTGTCCCAAAGCCTTTTCCAAAAGCTCTTTCGCATAGCCGATACCACCTTCTGCAATATACTGTTGTGCAAGGCAGACCTGATAGAATTCATTTAGTACATCTTCCTTGTCCTGCGGCGACACACTTCTGGTATTCGCAATTTCCAAGGTCAGTTCTTCAATTTCATCCTCTTTCAGGTGCTGAAAGATTGTGGATGCCTTTTCAGGACCAAGGGTAATCAATAAGATTGCCGCTTTTTGAATTCCACTGTACTCCTCCATGGCCATTCTTTTACTCCGTTCGTTTTATTAATCCCATTCGTCATTTAACCAATTGCGCAATAGCAATGCGGCAGCTTCCGGATTCTCCTCCACAAACTTTTCGATCAAAAGACGTGTTTCGGACTTCTCTGAATATCCGATATTCTCAAGTTCCTCACTAGGTTCTTGAGCAGTACTTTCCAAAAGACCGTCCACAGAAAGTTCCGGTTCGAGTTCCTCTTCTTTCTGCTTTCTTGTGCTTCTAAAGACAACATATCCAAGCATCGCAAAAATCAATACAGCAAGTACAATCTGAAGAATATCGCTGATTGACGGAGTGCCCTTTGATGATTCAATGAATTCCGGCTGCTCATAACATACAATCGAAATGGAATCCGTTGATAATCCTGTTGCCATCGCTACTGTATTTAACAATTCCTCTTCCGTTTCAACATGAACCGGTTCAGAATTTGCAGCCTTGAATTCCTCAAATGTCATATCATCCAATTCGCCCTGTGCTTTTAACAAATCTTCATCATAGACAACATATCTTGTACAAACAATCGCAATGGAAGACTCATCATATTTGATTGAGCCGCCTGAACTTGTGATATTTGTAATGGTTTCATTGTTTTGATATTGATAATCTTCCTGTGTGATTTCGGAATAGGTTGAGGCATTATCCTCTGTCACATAAGTTGTATCATCATTCGAATCCGTACCCGGTGTGTTTGCAGAACCTCCATATGACTTTGACTGATAAGTGGATGCGGAACTGAGCATTCCGTTCGTCTGGCCTTCCGGTGCGGAATATTCGTGCTTTGCAACTTCTGTGGTATCAAAATCAACAGATAGATTCATGAGCACTTCCACATTGGAAAACATCTTTGAGCCAACCAATGCAGTCTTGATTTCACTTTCGATAATCGCCTTTTGCTTTTCCTGATAATTTAATTGGCTGCTGACAATTCCCATAGAGCTGTCGGCATCTGCTCCGGAATAAAGCACATTTGCATTATTATCGATAATGGTGATATTTGCGGTATCATCATTTCCCAACTCTGTTGCGATAAACTGAGCGATTCCGTATGCTTCATCGCTGTCTAAAGGATCATTTAAAGTTAATTTAACAGATGCATAACCCTGCTCTTCCTTTGAAAGAATGGTTCCATCATCACTCGGAAGTGTGATATCAACCGTTGCTGCATCTACGGCTTCAAGCTGTGTCAAATGCTCAGCAAACTTTTTCTCAAGATAATCCTTATAAAGCTTTTCTTTATCGCTCTGTGTCTGAGAGAAGCTTCCGCTTGTAACATTATTGATGTCGTAACTGCTTGCGGAAATATCATTTGCGCCCAGAAGCATAACAGCATTTGCTTCGTCCTTATCAAGCACCTTAAATACCAGTCCGTCGGAGCTTACGGTATAATGAATGCTACCGTCCGAATCCAAAAGATCTTTGACTTCGGCTCCTTCCTTTGCTGTTTCGCAGGTAACAAGCGCCACATAGGTCGGTCTGGTTGCCACATAAGCAAGTATAGAAAGTGCCACAAGCACAACTGCAGTAATACTGATTAACAGTGCTCTTTGCTTAGTATTAAATTTTTTCCACCACTCGATAATACGATCGAGAATCTTACGAAGTCTTTCCGGCATCTTCCACAACTCCTTTTATCATCCATTATTAAAAGTTTTAGCGGTTTGAATTAAATTGACATCTGCATAATTTCCTTGTATGCATCAATGATTTTATCTTTCACTGCAACCGTATATTGCAATGCCACCTCTGCCTTGGCTGCTGCAACAGTCAAGTCATGGGTATTCTCTGAATATCCCAATGCGAAGCGAATCTCTTCCTCTTCTGCTTGATTCTGCAAATCATTGGTTTCATCAATTGCGCTAATCATAGAATTCAATACAGCAGAAAAGCTGTTATCCTCGGCTGCAACCAAAGATTTATCAAGCGCATAGTCGTTTAAATAGTCTGAGGTAATCCCGGTCAGATTTGTGATATCCATTGGCTACCTCCTGATTATTGTCCAACCTGAAGTCCGGCCTGGGCCAACTGTTTGCTGGCGTCAAATGCGGTTGCATTTGCTTCATAAGCTCTGGTCGCATCAATCAGGTTTGTCATCTCTGTTACAACATTTACATTTGGATATAATACATATCCGTCTTCATTTGCATCCGGATTTGCCGGATCATAGGTCATGGTAAAATCAGTCTCCGTATCTTCCTTGACAGAAAATACTTTTACACCATTTCCAACAGCAGCATTCAGTGAATGCGAATAAAACTGCGAAAACGGTGTGACTTGCTTTTCGGAGAAAGTTACGATTTTTCTGCGATATGGACCACCATCCTCCGTGGATGTGGTATTTACATTTGCGATATTCTCGGCGATGATATCTGTTCGAAAACGCTCAGCTGTCATACCGGTTGCCGAAATGTTAAAGGCTTGAAACAATCCCATACGATTCCTCCTTCACTAAATGAGTACGTCTTTCATACGATTAAATTCATTGGTCAATGATTGTGTCAGGGTCTGATATTTCAATTGCTCAGATGCGAGTTCCACTTGTTCATTGTCGATGTCTACGTTATTGTCATCGAGTCTGTAGGAATAGTTCTCATAATCCGTAAAAACTTTTGCATTCAATTTTGAAAGATTGACATTATTGATTTTGTCATCCAAAGAATCATAATCGCCCTGACCCAATTGCTCACGCAATACAGATTCAAAGTCTATGTCCTTTCTCTTGTAGCCGACAGTATCGACATTTGCAATATTGTTGGTAATCAAAGATTCTCTTGTCCAACTGGCATCAGCCGCTTTGTCTAATACGTCAACATAATTAAATGCATTTGAATTAAGCATAGGTTTCCCCTCCCTGTACAACAGACTGTACTCAATCATAATTTATTATAAGATATCTCAAAAAAAACACAAGTATCTGACCGCAAAAAAATCACCAAATATAGTGTTTTGAATTCTCATTTTATACAATATCTGCAACTTTTTCGCATTTCTTGCGATTGCAGATAGTACTAAATTACCATACTAGATATAGAAATTATTTTTTGTTCTCGTCTAAATCTAGACTAAAAAAATACAAAAAAGGACTTATCATAGATAAGTCCTTTTATATAAATCTCAATCCGTGAGATATTCAATTACGAAATTTTATTTGTGATCTTTGAGTGCTTCAAGCTCCTCAAATACCACATCATTCAAAACCTTAATATAGGTTCCCTTCATTCCTGAAGAACGAGACTCAATTACCCCTGCACTTTCGAATTTCTTCAATGCATTAACAATTACTGAACGGGTAATTCCGACTTTGTCAGCAATTCTGCTGGCAACTAAAATACCTTCTGTGCCTTCCATCTCGTCAAATACATGAATGATTGCTTCTAATTCGGAGAATGACAATGTGCCGATTGCACTGCGAACGATTTGCAGCTTACGTGCCTCTTCTTCGCTTTCTTCATTCTCAGAACGCATCATTTCCAGACCAACAACTGTGGTCGCATACTCTGTCAAAATGATGTCATCGATGCCATATTCATTTTCCTCTCGATATTCAAACAAAGAGCCAAGTCTTTCGCCTGCAATATAAATCGGACAGATGATAGCACGATATTTTCTACTATTTTCGTCAAATCCCAATGTTTCTAAATTGACATTTTCTTTTGTAGAAAGAATTCCAAGCAATCTCTCGTTTAATGTGGCATCAATATATCCTCCGACTTCACCGGTTAAAAGATTGTCGATTATCTCTACTCCCTTGGTATTCTTACAACCAAGTACCTTTCCTTTTTTGCTGATTACAAGTACATTTGAATCCAAAACGCCTGTTAAAACCTGGCAAATATCATTAAATACTACCTTTGATGAACTGTTATTATGTAACAGCTGATTGATTTTACGCGTTTTATCCAAAAGCTGAACGCTCATAAATTTCTCCTTTTTGCACCTCAGATTCTTTTCAAATCGAATTTTAACAAAACTATAGCATGTTTTTTCAGACAATTCAAGAAAAAACGGAGAATTTTTCTTGTGAAATCCACAAGAAAATCCCCCGTTTTAAATCTATCCATTCTATAACTATCGCGCCAAAGGCGCACAAAAGAAGTCTTAGAACTTGCCTGCGTTTGCAGCTTCCTCTACGGAAACAGCGACTGCAACAGTTGCACCAACCATAGGGTTGTTACCCATACCGATTAATCCCATCATTTCTACATGGGCCGGTACAGATGAAGATCCAGCGAACTGCGCATCAGAGTGCATACGTCCCATGGTATCGGTCATACCGTAAGAAGCAGGACCTGCTGCCATGTTGTCCGGATGAAGGGTACGACCTGTACCACCACCTGAAGCAACTGAGAAGTATTTCTTACCCTGCTCAATGCATTCCTTCTTGTATGTTCCTGCTACCGGATGCTGGAAACGTGTTGGGTTTGTTGAGTTACCGGTAATAGAAACACCAACATTCTCCTTGTGCATGATTGCAACACCTTCCTGAACATCATCAGCGCCGTAGCACTTAACAGTTGCACGAAGTCCGTCAGAGTATGGCTTCTCATAGATTACATTCAATTGAGCTGTCTTGTAATCATATTTTGTCTCAACATAAGTAAATCCGTTGATACGAGAAATAATCTGTGCTGCGTCTTTTCCAAGACCGTTTAAGATAACGCGAAGAGGTTTTTTACGAACCTTGTTTGCCTTCTCTGCAATACCGATTGCACCTTCAGCAGCAGCGAAAGACTCATGTCCTGCTAAGAAGCAGAAGCACTCAGTTTCTTCTTCCAATAACATCTTTCCAAGGTTACCATGTCCAAGACCAACCTTACGATGGTCAGCTACAGAACCAGGGATACAGAATGCCTGAAGTCCTTCACCGATTGCAGCTGCAGCATCAGCAGCTCTTCTGCAGCCCTTCTTGATTGCGATTGCAGCACCTACAGTGTAGGCCCAGCAAGCGTTTTCGAAGCAGATTGGCTGAATCTTCTTAACCTGCTCATATACATCAAGTCCGGCGTCCTTTGTGATTTTCTCAGCTTCTTCGATAGAAGCAATACCATAGCTGTTTAATACAGCGTTAATCTGGTCGATTCTTCTTTCATATGATTCAAATAATGCCATTTTTGTCTCTCCTTTCCGATTACTCTACACGAGGGTCGATGATCTTAACTGCACCCTGCTCAGGAGTTACACGTCCGTATGATCCGGAAGCCTTCTCCCATGCTGTGTTTGCATCGTCACCCTTCTTGATAAAGTCAGTCATCTTTCCAAGGGAAACAAACTGATAGCCGATTACTTCATTGTCTTTGTCAAGTGCAATACCGGTTACATAACCTTCTGCCATTTCAAGATAACGAACACCCTTCTCCTTTGTTGCGTACATTGTACCAACCTGAGAACGAAGTCCCTTACCAAGATCTTCGAGTCCGGCACCAACTGCAAGTCCGTCATCAGAGAATGCAGACTGTGTACGACCGTAAACAATCTGTAAGAATAATTCTCTCATAGCAGTGTTAATTGCATCACATACTAAGTCTGTATTTAAAGCCTCGAGAATGGTCTTGCCCTGAAGGATTTCTGCTGCCATAGCTGCAGAATGAGTCATTCCTGAGCATCCGATTGTCTCTACAAGAGCTTCTTCAATTACACCGTTCTTTACATTTAATGAAAGCTTGCAGGCACCCTGCTGTGGTGCACACCAGCCTACACCATGTGTAAATCCGGAGATGTCCTCAATCTTCTTTGCGTGGACCCACTTACCCTCTTCAGGAATCGGAGCAGGCTCATGCTTAGCGCCCTTAGCAACTGGGCACATGTTCTCAACTTCTTTTGTGTAAATCATGTTAAGACTCCTTTCAATATTATGTTGTTATCTTTTTAACAGACTGTGGATATTATACTTTTATTTTCCTTGTCTGTCTAGGCTTTTTTCACAACATTGGTGGCATCCTTGAAAATTCGATTTGCAGGAATTACACCTCTGACGTTACTAAGTGGGTAGATTTGACAATTTCGTCCGATTACAGTTCCCGGATTTAATACAGAATTACATCCGACTTCCACATAATCTCCCAGCATTGCGCCGAACTTTTTACGTCCTGTGGCAATTTCTTCTTTTGTATCATATCGGTCTTTTACAACCACAAGGGTTTTGTCGCTCTTTACATTCGAGGTGATAGAGCCGGCTCCCATATGGGATTTGTATCCTAAAATCGAATCACCCACATAATTATAATGAGGAACCTGAACGCTATCAAATATAATATCATTCTTAATTTCTGTTGAATTTCCAACCACGGATCCCTTTCCGATGATTGCGCTTCCTCGAATAAATGCGCAATGTCTGATTTCGGCTTCCTCATCAATAATCAACGGGCCGTTCAAACATGCTGTTGGCGCAATCTTGGCACTTTTTGCAACCCAAATATCTTCTCCTCTTTGTTCAAAACGAGTTTGATCCAAAGCAGGTCCGATTTCACGGATAAAATCGGAAATTCCGGCCAAAGCTTCCCACGGATAGGAAAACTGTTTCAGATAATCCGCTGCAATGGTTTTTGTCAAATCATATAAATTCTCGATTTTTGCATTTTCCATTTTCGTTATGCTTCCTTCCCTTCTTCTTCCTTTGCTTCTTCCTTTGCTTCTTCCTGATGCATTTCCTCGATTATCTTGGAAATTTCATCCATATCATTCTGCTCCACCGGGCCAAATGGAGTAGTCTCCGCTTTCACATCTCTTTTTACTTCATTTCCATTGCCATCCATATATCCATTGCCTTCGTTTTCGAAATCATAAGAGATTTGATCATTTTCCCATTTCAGGCAAGCATCAAATTCATTTCCCGCTTTTGAAGTGAAGCCAACAACTTTTTTCTCGGTCTTATGTTCCTTCAAAAGTTGCATGATAACAGATTCCGCAAGAGGAATTTTTCCAACTGTATGCCAGAACTTAAATCCACATTCGCATTCATATTGCCACTGGCCGCGCATCATCTTCTTTTGGCATTTCGGACAAACCACTTCCGATTCCACAGGCTTAGGCTTTTCAGGGAAGTCAAATTTCACTTCTCCCTCTTCCGTCAACTTCAAAGCAGCTGAAAACTTCATACCGGTCTTTGCCACAAATCCGTCAATCGGCGCAGTTTTCTTTCGAATCAATAGTTCTTTCAGCTGATTTTCCTTTAATTTTACGGATGCAATTTCTCCCACAGCAAAATCACAGGTGGATTCCTCAGGATTGCGCTTTCTATTCACGCAAGCATACCCCCAATTTGTGACAGCAATTGCGCCTTTACACTTCGGACATACCACATCCTTTACAATCTTTGGTTCCACGTCATCAAAGTCAAATTTTAATCCGGTCACCTTGTCTTCTTCATTTTTTGCAAGTGTGATTCGTGCATCAAACTTCTTTCCTGCTTTTGACTTAAAACCGCGAATCGTTTCCGTTCTACCTTCTGTCAAAAGTTGCTTGACTTGCTTTTCATTAATGCTTTTTTGACACAGTTCTCCGATGGAAAAGATACATCCGCCCTCTTCTTTCGAATAATTCTCGCAACGGAAGCCATAGCTTGTAACAATAATCTTTCCGCCGCAGACCGGACATTTCACATCTTCCACAACCTTATCCTCAACATGCTCAAAGTCGAAGACAATTTGCTCTTTTCCGCTTTCATCCGGCTTTAGTTCGAGGCAAGCATCAAACTTTTTGCCGGACTTGCCTTTGAATCCACGAAGGGTTTGCGTACGCTTTTGCGTCAAAAGTGTAAACACATCGCTTTCGGAGAGTTTTTTCCCTGCAATTTTTCCGATGGCAAACTTGCAACTATTTTCATCATTTCGATTGTAATTTGTACAGCCGAAACCGAATGCAGTCTTTTTGATTGCGCCGCCGCACCAAGGACATTTCAGACCTTCGATTAGTTCCGGCTCGCTTTCTGCGAATTCAAAATCAATCCGGTATCCCCGGTCATTCTTTTTTGTAGATTGCTGATTTTCGCCCTCTTCAAAAGGATTATCATCCGCTGTCAATGCAAATTTTAATGCTGCATCAAACTTATTTCCTTTTTTTGATTTGAATCCGGAAATCACTTCTGTCCGGCCCTTTTCAATCAAATCCTTCAACTGTTCATCCGACAAAATCACGCCTGCGATTTCACCCACATTGAAATTACATCCGCTTTTATCAGACTTATAATTCGTACAACCAAATCCAAAGGATGTGGTCACCAGTTCCCCGCCGCACATCGGGCATTTCACGCCGACTTTTCTACGGGCTCCGGCGCCTCTTCCATCTCTTCCGGCGAAATGGCTGATGCGATCTGCAAGCTCCGTATGGATATCCTGTCCAATCATGCGCTGGGTTTCGTTTCGAATAAATTCCTCTAATTTATTACGATAATCCCAGTAATCCACCGTTCCGTTGGTAATGCCATCCAATCCCTTTTCCCAGGAGGCGGTCATCTTTGGGTTTAAAAGTGCAGGAACCGTCATTTCCACCACTTCATAAACCATTTCACCAAAACGTTCCGGTGTCAAAATCTGTGCCTTATTCTGATGCAAATAGCCAATATCCACAAGTTTTTTAATGATTTCCGCACGAGTTGCGGAAGTTCCGATACCGGAGCCTTTGATCTGGGCACGCAATTCTTCATCTTCGATTAACTGTCCTGCGTTTTCCATTGCAAGAACCATAGATCCGGATGTATAACGCTTCGGTGGAGAAGTTTTACCAAATCCGATGCTGTATCCCTTTGTGCTGATTTCTGCTCCTTTTTGCAATGTATCAGCGATTTTAAGGAGTGCTTCCGGATCCTGTTCCTGCTCCTCCTCGCCTTCTCCCTCAGAATCCTTTTCTCCTTCCGAATAAGCGCCCATGATGCGCTCATTTCCATCTCGGACATTTGATTTTTTCTTCGGGATTCCGGCAATCTCCATATAGCCCGGTTTTGCAAGTTTCTTGGCAGAAGAAAAGAAGCTTTCTCCATCTACTTTCACAACCAGTTTTACGTTATCAAATTCTGCAGGCGGATAAAAAATACTCAAAAATCTTCTGACAATCATGTCGAAGACCTTTGCTTCCAACTCATTTAAGGACTTTAATTCCGTCAGCTGACCGGTTGGAATAATGGCATAGTGATCCGTAATTTTGCTATCATCTGTATACTGGGTATTTGCAATATTTGCCGCCAATCGGATTGCCATAATATTTTCACAAAATTTTGCTGTTGGCTCATACCCCTTTAATCGATTGATATTCTTTCCGATTTCTCCGGCGATGGCGGTGGAAAGTACACGCGCATCTGTTCTCGGATAAGTGGTAAGCTTCTTTTCGTATAAAGATTGTGCGACTGTCAAGGTCTCATCCGGCGAGATTTTAAACCGCTTAGTACATTCTGCCTGAAGTTCAGCAAGGTTAAACAAAAGTGGCGCCTTCTTTTTAGAGACAAATCGCTCAATAGAATCTACCACTGCAGGTTTTCCGGTTAAATCATCAATCAGCTTTTGTGCATTCTCCTGCTCCTTGAATCCATTCTCCTTGTACAGAAGCGGTGACTCAAAATAACGAGAGCCTTCCACAGCTTTCCATTCGCCTAAAATACCTGCATCCGAAAAGCTTCCAAGCACACGATAAAAAGGAGTTCCGCTGAAATTGCGAATCTCCCTCTCGCGAATGACGACCATACCTAACACGCAGGTCATAACACGTCCCACTGCGATTGCCGAATACTTCTTTGTTGCTGCCGCATCATTTAGTAGCTTTCCGTACTTGACAGACATTGCACGGGAGAAATTAATTCCCATTGCATAATCTTCTATTGTACGCATAATTCCGGAAAGGCCGAGATTCGCATAATCCGACATCGGCCTTGCTTCTTTTATCCCACGCAGAATCTCTTCCTCGGTCTGGGAGTCAATCCAGACACGAAGTTCTTCCATGCCTTCGCGCACGCCACCGAAATTACGGATATTTTCCTCTATGGTCTGTCCTTCTTTTCCGGCATCACCGGCCCAATAAACCGTGTCTACATCTTCTCTTTGCAGTAGACCATGCACGATGTCATATTGCTTTGAAACGTTCTTTATTACATTGTATTTATATTCTTTTGGCAGAAATGGAAGGTCCTCTAATTTCCATTCCTTATATTTGATGTCATAATCCTCAGGATAAACCATCCCTACAAGGTGGCCTACGCACCAGGAAATGACATAATCTTCATTTTCGATATAACCGTCCTGTCTTCCGTTTACATGCAAGACAGCCGCGAATTCCCTCGCAACGGACGGTTTCTCGGTGATAATTAATTTTTTACCCATTCGCTTCCTCTTTGATTCTGATTAAAGTTCTTTCATATCAATTAGTTCAAGCTTAGGATCTGTTTCTGCTAATTTTACAAGCTTCGGATCAAAGGCCTTTGCCGAGAAAAGATAAATATGATCCGGAGTCACTTTTGCAAGTTTCATATTTTCCTGCAATTCCTCCACCATAGCCTCGGAAAGCACCAATTTTCCCCAATTGCAAAGGCCGACAATCATTCTGCGATCTGCGCTCTTTGCGATAATATCGATATTTCCGTTCTTTCCAATCCATGATCCCATTTTAGAAATATTGATTGGCAAACGATTCATTTGATTTAACAATGATAAATATTCTTTGCAGACATCAATGAAATATCTGTCTAAATATGCATCCAGATCCTTCGCAATATAACGGTCATAAAACTCTGACGGTGTCAGAATATAAAGATCTGAAAGATGCGGATATACAAAACGATACCAGAAATGAACAAACGTATCCTTAATCTGATATACACCCTTTTTGGCATTTTCCCAGCCACCGGTCTCCATAGAAACTAGCTTTTCAACAATATCAAATTGCCCCAGATTCTTCATATATACGCTGATTTTCGCGCGTGAGAAACCTGTCTCAGTATAAAGATCATTTAATTTATCCTTGCCGGATGCAATGGTGGAAAGAATTGTATTATATACAGCAAGTTCGCGAAGTTCATAAGAAATAATCTCTTCTGCCTTTCCATAGAGATATCCATTCTCAGAAAGAACCAAATCACAAATATTTTGCTTAAAGTTTTTCTTCTTGTTCCAGCGGCTCATATAGCCCGGTACACCACCCAGTACACCAAAGAGGGATACAGAATCAGCAACAGAAAATTCCGGGAATGCGCGAACCACATCCAAAAAGCTCCACTCTTCCATCTTATGAACTGCATCAATTGCAGAGGAATATTTTGCACCATCTGCAAGAAAAGTCTGCTCTGACCAAACAATGGAAGATGAGGTCAAAATAATCATAACAGGACCCGGATATAACTGCTTATCTTTTAATGCACAAATTGCATCAAAAAAGTCGTCATCCTTTTTGAGAATATATTGTACTTCCTCTACAACAACGACAAGTTTGCTCGGTCCGTTGCTTTTCACACGTTTGAAATATTCCTCGTAACTTAAGTCCTGAATATTCACTCCGTATTGTCTGGAAACTTCTTCTCCCATCATTTTAAGCTGCGCTTTTTCGGAAGCCTGACGCGCACGATAATAAAAGAACTTTTTGTCCTTCAAAAATGCTCGAATCAGTTCTTCCTTTTCACTATCCTTTTTGCCATATAAAAAGACAATCCGGTTCTCATTTTCTTCGTATTCCGTTTCTAAAACTTTTAAGTCTGTACCTTTTACAACCATTATTTCATTTCCTCCAAACGACTTGCTTAACGCAACGAAAATTATATCATTTTTTAATTTCTGATACAATGCAAAAAGGAAACTTCTTTCGAAGTTTCCTTGAAATTTTTTAATATAAAGTACCCAAAGATGATTTTATTTCTTGGTGATATATCCTTGTGCCTTCAATAATTCTGCACAGAGAACTGCTCCGCCTGCAGCACCTCGAACGGTGTTATGAGAAAGTCCGACAAACTTCCAGTCATATACGGTATCTTCTCTCAAACGTCCAACAGAAACACCCATACCATGCTCATAATTAACATCTTCTGTAACCTGAGGACGATTATCCTCTTCTAGGTACTGGATGAAATGCTTTGGTGCGCTTGGAAGCTGTAATTCCTGAGGTACACCTGAATAAGAACGAAGTTTTTCGATTAACTGCTCCTTGGTAGGCTTTTTCTTAAATTTAACAAATACAGATGCTGTATGACCATTTAATACAGGTACACGGATGCACTGTGCAGTGATGACAGGAGATGTTGCAGGAACAATTTCCTTCTTCTGATCATCCACATAACCCCAAACACGAAGTGGTTCCTTTTCTGACTTTTCCTCTTCGCCGCCGATATAAGGAATGATATTTCCAACCATTTCCGGCCAATCCTTAAAGGTCTTTCCTGCTCCTGAAATTGCCTGATAAGTAGATACCACAACTTCATATGGCTCAAATTCTTTCCATGCGGTTAAAACCGGTGCGTAAGACTGAATTGAACAATTCGGCTTAACTGCCACAAATCCTCTTGTTGTACCAAGACGCTCTCTCTGATATTTGATTACTTCCATATGCTGAGGATTGATTTCCGGAACAACCATCGGTACATCCGGTGTCCAACGATGAGCGCTGTTGTTTGAAACAACAGGGGTCTCGGTCTTCGCATATGCCTCTTCAATTGCCTTAATTTCATCCTTTGACATATCTACTGCAGAGAAAACAAAGTCAACTTCAGATGCAACCTGCTCTACTTCGTTTACATTCTTTACAATGATATTCTTAACAGCCTCCGGCATTGGAGTATCCATTTTCCAACGATCGCCGATTGCTTCCTGATATGTTTTTCCGGCACTTCTTGGGCTGGCAGCAATTGTTGTCACCTCAAACCAAGGATGGTTTTCCAGTAAAGAAATAAATCTCTGTCCAACCATTCCAGTTCCACCTAAAATACCGACTCTTAATTTTTCGCTCATTTTTCTCCTCTTCCTTGTCCGTCTCTTGCGGACATTTGTTTTTCTGCTAGATATATATTAATGGAACGACTTTAAAAAAACAAGGAATACGAAAATAGAAAATCCGTAAAGATTTACGGATTTTCTGTAACATTTGCACAATGCGTATTTAGTTTTTTTCAAGATAAGCCTCGTTAAGTGAAATAACTTTATCCATAGAGGCTTTAGAAGGTGCTCCAATCGTAAGTCTGGTATTGACACAGGTCTCCATGGAAATCGCATCATAGAGATCTTCTTCGAAGACAGGACTGATGGATTTGAGCTCTTCAAGAGACAAATCATCAATTGCACAATTTTTATCAATGCAATACAGCACCAATCTACCTACGATACCATGGGCATCTCTGAATGGCACACCATGTTTAACCAAATAATCTGCAGCATCTGTTGCATTTGTAAATCCATTATTTGCTGACAAGCGCATGTTTTCTTTCTTAAAAGATAATGTAGCCAGCATTCCGTTAAATAGGGCTATGCAACCTTTTGCAGTATCCATGGCATCAAATGAAAGTTCCTTATCTTCTTGCATATCTTTATTATATGCCAACGGAATTCCTTTCATCGTTGTCAAAAGAGACATCAATGCGCCGTATACACGACCGGTCTTGCCACGAACCAATTCCGCAATATCCGGATTTTTCTTTTGTGGCATGATACTACTTCCGGTACTGTAGGCATCATCAATTTCCACAAACTGATACTCATTGGAATTCCAAATGATGATTTCCTCAGAGAATCTGGAAAGATGCATCATGATAATGGATAATGCATTTAAAAACTCAATTAAATAATCGCGGTCAGATACTCCATCCATACTATTTAATGTAGGGCCGTAGAAATCCAGAAGAGATGCTGTATACTCTCTGTCCAGCGGATAAGTTGTGCCTGCAAGAGCACCGGATCCCAATGGGCAATAATTCATACGCTCATAAATATCATGCATGCGACCGCGATCGCGCTTAAACATTTCAAAATATGCCCCCATATGATGCGCAAGGGTAATCGGCTGTGCTTTTTGTAAATGGGTAAATCCAGGCATGATGGTTTCTGTATTTTCCTTCATGATTTTCAGGATTGTTTCAAGCAATTCTTTCAAAAGACCATCTGTTTCTTTCACCTGATTTCTGGTATACATACGCATATCCAAAGCCACCTGATCATTACGGCTTCGTCCTGTATGTAATTTTTTACCCACATCTCCTAATCGATCAATCAATGTTGCTTCAACAAAGCTGTGAATATCTTCATATTTAGGGGAAATTTCCAAAGATCCGCTTTCTACTTCGGCAAGGATTTCTCCAAGAGTCTTCTCTATCTGCTTGCCTTCCTCTTCTGTCAAAATTCCCTGCTTGGCCAGCATTTTCACATGCGCTATGCTTCCTGTAATATCTTCTTTATAAAACTTCTGATCAAAAGAAATGGATGCATTGAAATTATAAACCAACTGATCTGTTTCTTTTGTGAATCTGCCTCCCCACAACTGTGCCATAATAATACTTCCTTTCTTTAAGCTGTTGTTTCGCTTTGTTTCTTAGCAATCTCTTCATCTCTTTGCTTTTTTGAAAATATGCAACCGCAGTAATACTGTCGATACATATCATATTCTTTTGCAATCAAAGTCGATTGCTTATATCCATCTTTTTTCTTAAAATCTGAAAACAAATACGGGACTCCGTAGGCATTTGCCAATTCTCCGCCGATTTCGTTTAACTTTTGCGCATTCTTCAAAGGACTGATGGATAATGTAGTCGTAAAATAATCAAATTTGTTTTCTTTTGCATATTTTACGGTATCTTCCAGACGCAATTGATAGCAGCGAAAACATCGCTCTCCTCCTTCCGGAAGATTCTCTAATCCTTTTACGCATTGATAGAACTCCTGAGGATCAAACCTGCCTTCTACAAAGGATACCGGATATTTTGTCGGAAATTCCTTAATAAAACGCTCCTGCTCCTTTGCTCTTAGCGCATATTCCTCCGGAGGATAAATATTGGGATTGTAATAATAAACTGTCACATAAAAATAATCGCTCAAACTTTTGATGCAAAAACTACTGCATGGTCCGCAGCAGCTGTGCAGCAATAATCTCGGAACCCTATTTTGTTCTTGCAGCATGGCGATTTCCTGCTCCATGACAGACTGATAATTGATTCGATTCATTTTTCTCTCCAATGAAACATTAAACGCTGTCTGAGTTAAAAAAAAGGAGTTTCGAACATCGAAACTCTTTTTATGATTATATTATTGTGCTGCCTGTGTCGAGGCAGGTCCTTCATTTTTCTCTTCCATGAGGAATCGAAGAATCACGATTGTAACTGCATATAAAACTGCGCCGATAATCACCGTGCTGATTCTGGATGCTAAAATTCCAATAATTAACTCGATAATGATGACGGAACCGTGAAGCCACAATTCTGCATTATGAAGACAAACCGCTATTGCCACCTGCAAAAGCATAATCAAGGCGATTGCCACCACTGGCTGACGAAAAGCAAGCGCTCCCACCAAAACTGCGGCAATAAAGGCAACTGCAAAAGCCGCAATAAAAATGAGGTTTTTGCTATCTTTCAAATTTAATTTCTTAAATTGATCCATAAAAATTTGTCCTCCTATCAAAACCAAAGCCGATAAGGGGACTCGAACCCCTGACCCACGCATTACGAATGCGTTGCTCTACCAACTGAGCCATATCGGCATACTTTTCCCAAAGCAAAAATAACTATACCAAACCATCCCTATAAAATCAAGGGATTTTTCCCTTTATTTGCATCAAGTTTGATGCCTATTATGAAATTAGAACTATTTTTAAATCATTTTTTATTTTGTATATTGACATTTGATATAGATTTAATAAAATACAATTCGAAGTTTATTTTTAGTAAACAAAAAATCAAGTTGGAGGGTTACCAAAAATGGACATCGGTAAACGCATGAAAGACCTTCGTATGTTATACGGATTAACCCAACAGGAACTGGCGGATCGTGCAGAATTAACCAAGGGATTCATTTCTCAACTGGAGCGCAATCAAAACAGTCCTTCCGTTGGTACATTGCTTGATATCATACAATGTCTGGGAACTACGCCGGCAGAATTTTTCTCCGATGCAGCCCCCGAGCAGGTGGTTTTTGCCGCAAATGATTATTTTGAAAAAGCAGACTCTGAAACACATTCAAAAATCGAATGGATTGTTCCAAACGCGCAAAAAAACACGATGGAACCTGTTCGTTTGACATTGGAAAGCAAGGGGACATCTCCCATTTATCAACCTCAGGATACCGAGAATTTCGGATATGTGTTAAAGGGTTCCGTGCGACTGCATTTAGGAGGCAAAAGCCACACGGTTAAAAGTGGAGAATCGTTTTACTTCAAGGGAAACAGTGAGCACTTTATCGAAAACCCCGGTGAACGTACAGCTGTTTTAATCTGGGTCAAAAACCCACCATTTTTCTAGATTGTTTGAAAGGGATTTTATTGATTATGGGAAAGAAACACTTAATTGACTTTATTGATATTTCAAAGTCATACAACCACACCACTGTATTGGACGAATTTAATTTATACATTCGCGAAAATGAATTTGTCACCTTACTTGGACCTTCCGGCTGTGGAAAGACAACTACGCTTCGTCTTTTAGGCGGATTTGAGAAGCCTGACACCGGAAAAATATTATTTGATGATATAGATATTACTAACATTCCTGCAAATGAACGTAAATTAAATACAGTATTTCAAAAATATTCTTTATTTCCTCATATGACCATCGCTGAAAATATTGCATTCGGACTTAAGATTGCCAAAAAAAGCGACGCATATATTAAGGATAAGATTCAGTATGCCTTAAAGCTTGTAAACCTTGACGGATACGAAAACCGTTCCGTAGATTCTTTAAGCGGCGGACAGCAACAGCGTATCGCCATCGCCCGTGCGATTGTAAATGAGCCGAAGGTATTGCTTTTGGATGAGCCTCTTGGCGCTTTGGATTTAAAGCTTCGCCAAAACATGCAATATGAACTGATGCGCTTAAAAGAAGAATTAGGCATCACATTTGTCTATGTTACACATGATCAGGAAGAAGCCCTCACCATGTCCGATACCATCGTGGTTATGAACCAGGGATACATCCAGCAGATTGGCACTCCTGAAGATATCTACAATGAGCCTGAAAATGCTTTTGTTGCCGACTTTATCGGACACAGTAATATCATTGACGGAATCATGATTCATGATGAATTGGTTGAAATCCTTGGCGTCAAAATGGATTGCGTAGATAAAGGATTTGGAAGTAATAAGCCTGTCGACGTAGTCATTCGACCTGAAGATGTGGAACTTGTAGATCCGCAGGATGGATATATGCAAGGTGAAGTAACCTCCAACATTTTTAAAGGTGTACATTACGAACTTGATGTAATGGCAAACGGCTATGAATGGCTGGTACATACCACAAAATATTATGAAGTCGGACAAAAGGTTGGCATCAAAGTCATTCCTTTTAACATTCAAATTATGCACAAGCCGGAATCTTCTGATGAAAAGGCGGTGGAAATTGATGAGTAAGATTAAGAGACAGCTTTTGGCCGGACCTTATCTTCTTTGGATGATTGGATTTATCATACTTCCAATGATCATGATATTCGTCTATGCCTTTACGAATTCCGAAGGTGGATTTGATTTGTCCGCTTTCCAAAATATTTTTACAGCCACAAACGGTAAAGCAATCTTGCTTTCTTTTGAACTTGGCATTTTGACAACCCTCATTTGCCTTTTGCTTGCCTATCCGCTTGCCATGATTTTAAATGGATTGCACATCAAAAGCCACAGCTTTATTGTATTTATCTTTATGTTGCCAATGTGGATGAATTTTATGCTCCGCATTTTGGCCTGGAAACAGATTTTAAACAAAAACGGTGTTTTGAATACCGTATTAACTTCAATCGGTTTACCGGGAATTGATATTTTAAACACACCGGCTGCGGTGGTATTTGGTATGGTCTATGATTTCCTGCCGTTTATGCTTCTTCCGATTTATAACTCTATGAATCGCATTCGTAAGGACTGGATTGAAGCAGCCAAGGATTTAGGTGCAAATAACTTTACAATCCTCTTTAAAATCATCGTTCCGCTTACAGTATCCGGTATCATCAGCGGAATCGTTATGGTTTTTGTCCCTTCACTGACCTCTTTCGCAATTTCGCAAATTCTCGGCGGTGGAAAGGTATTATTGATTGGAAATGTAATCGAACAGGACTTTATGCAGGGAAACCAGTGGAATGCCGGAAGTGCCTTGTCTTTGGTTTTGATGGTATTCGTCCTGATTTCTATGGCAATTACAAATTTATTTGATAAAGATGGGGAGGGAACACAGATATGGTAAAGAAAATACTCTCCCGCTTTTATATGGCACTCATCTTTTTATTTTTGTATATGCCGATTTTCGTCTTGATTGTATTATCCTTTAACAATTCCGATTCCCGTGTGAATTGGGGTGGATTTACACTTTCAAGATATGTCAATTGTTTCCATTCCGAAACGATTATGACAGCCTTTGCAACCACATTGGAAATCACTTTGATTTCGGCAATTGTTGCAACCTTGATTGGTACACTTGCTGCCATCGGAATCAGCGCAATGAAAAAGCGTAACCAGACAATTTATCTTGGTGCCACAAATATTCCGTTGCTCAATGCGGATATTGTAACCGGTATTTCCATGATGCTTTTATTTGTAAAATTTACAAATTTAGGATTTGTCACTGTTTTGATTGCGCATATTACCTTTAATATTCCGTATGTCATTTTAAATGTTCTACCGAAATTAAAGCAGGCAAACCGCTCCACCTATGAAGCAGCCTTAGACCTTGGTGCAAGCCCGTTGAAAGCCTTTTTCACAGTAACCTGGCCTGAAATCAGATCAGGTGTATTCTCAGGATTTTTGATGGCAGTCACAATGTCTTTAGACGACTTTTCCATCACCTATTTCACAAAAGGAGCAGGTGTGAATACGCTCTCAACCATGCTTTATGCACAGTTACGAAAAGGTATCAAACCGGAAATTTACGCACTGTCCACGATCCTGTTCTTTACCGTGCTTTTGCTTTTGATTGCGGTCAACTTAAACAGTCAAAAAGAACCTATAATGGATCCAAAGGCATCTGAACGCAAAATCAGACGCATCAAGCGAGGCAATATCACAAGACGTATTGTCAGCGTTGCTATCATCTTCATTTTGGTGATTGGTTCCGTATTTGTCTTTGTTGAAAAGAAAAATCTTTCCGGAAAAGGTTCAAAGACTTTAACCGTATTAAATTACGGAAAATATATTGATGAAGGACTTGTAAAACAATTCGAAGAAGAAACAGGTATCATCGTAAAATATGAAGAATACGAAGAGCCTGAGGAAATGTATACGAAATATAAAGCAGGCTCCATCTCCTATGATTTGATTTGTACCTCTGATTATATTATCGAGAAATTAATTGATGAAGATGAGCTTCTGACCATCGATTATCAGGCGATGGAAAACTATGGCAATATCGATCAAACCATCATTGATATGTCGACCTTTGATCCAACTCATGAGTATACCGTTCCTTATTTCTACGGTACCTTAGGAATTCTGTACAATACAAAGGTCTATAGCGAAGAAGATGTCAAAACATGGGATTTGATTTGGGATACCAATCTGACTGAGGATTTAATTATGACCAATTCCGTCCGCGACGCATTTGCTCCGGCCTTGATTACACTTGGTTATTCCTTAAATGATACGAACCCTGAGCATCTTGAGCAAGCGCAAAAGCTGCTGCTTGAGCAAAAGCCTCAGGTGAGTGCTTATTACGTAGATGAAACTGCGGATGAAATGATTGCTGAAAATGCGGCCCTGGCAGTATGCTACTCCGGAGAGGCAGCCCTGGCAATGGATGAGAACGAAAACCTGAATTATTATGTTCCTGATGAAGGCTCCAATCTCTGGATTGATTCATGGTTTATTCCAAAGAGTTGCGAAAACTACGACGAAGCCATCGCCTTTTTAGATTTCCTCTGTGGAGATGAGGAAGCACTAGTTAACTTTGATTATGTTTATTATGCTTCTCCGATTCTCTATGTTCAGGAAAATATGGATATTGATGACCGCCTTTATAGTGCAATCAATCCATCTTCTGATATTATTTTAAATTGCGAAGTCTATTCTGCACTTGATGACGAAATCGCCGCTTATGTGAATACTCTTTGGCAGCAAATCAAGTCACAATAGCCTATTGAAAAATCAAAATATTTTTGATAAAGTGAAATCACGACATCCCGGTCAGGTGTCGTGATTTTTTCTTTGCACGATTCGTGCAAATTTCCCTGTGCTGTTAAACAATTGAATGATTTCCATGAAGGAGTCACATGGAATATCAAACATTTATCAAAACTGTAAAAACAGAATTGGAGCAATTATTTTGCGCTCCTGTCGAAATCACACTGGATCATCATCTGAAAAATAACAGCGTAGAAATGGATTCGATTACAATTCGAAATCCCAAATATAATATCGCTCCTACTATTTATCTAAATCCCTATTATGCAAGACATCTCGACGGTGTCAGCATGGAAGATATTTTATTTGATATTAGAAGAACATACGAAAAATCTGCCCCATGTAGGGATTTTGATGTAAGCAAATATACGGATTATGCTCAGGCAAAGAAGTCCATTTGTATGCGGCTAATTCATTATGAAAGAAATCGCGAGCTGCTACGTGAAACTCCTCATATTCGAATCGAGGATTTGGCAGTTGTATTCTCCTATCTGCTTCCGATGGAATCAGATACCAGCGCTTCCATTCCGGTTCGCCGCACGCATACCATGTTATGGAATGTCACTGCGGAGCAATTGTTTCAGCAAGCCATCATCAATTCGCCGCGCCTGTTACCGGTTCAAATTCATTCAATGGAAGATTTGCTGATGAAAATGACATTTACAGATTTTCCTAAGGATTTTGAATCTCCGATTCCTATGTATGTGGCATCCAATGCCCGCAATATTTACGGTGCTTCCGTCATATTATATCCTGATTTTCTGGACGATTTAGCTGAGGATTTCGAAAGCGATCTGACCATTATCCCAAGCAGCGTTCATGAAGTAATTATCATTCCGGATCAGCATCCGGATCCGGTCACTTTAACTGCCATGATTCAAGAAGTAAATGAATTAGAATTAACAGAGACCGAAATCTTATCCGATCATCCGTATTTCTATTCTCGTGTTGATCATAAACTGCACTCAGAGCCATATATCGTTCTGTAAAGTATGAAAGCTGTGGATTTAAAAAAAAATCCACAGCTTTCAAAAATCTAAAATTTTAATCTTCCACATCCAATAGACCATCATAAATCTTGCGATATTCTTCTGCTGAAGCATCCCAGGAATAATCCACTTCCATCGCACGCTTTACCATATCATCCCAATGTGGTCTTTGCTTTTCATAAACTTCATTGGCATATTGAATCACATGCAGAAAATCCAATGCATTATATTCTGTAAAAGAAAAACCTGTTCCTGTATGATTATATTCATTATAGGCAATGACAGTATCACGCAGACCGCCTGTTTCACGAACAATCGGCAGCGTACCATAACGCATACTCATCATCTGTGACAATCCACAAGGTTCAAACAGCGAAGGCATCAAAAATGCATCTGCACCGGCATAAATATGATGCGCTCTCTCCTCGGAATAACCGATATAAGAGCCAACCTTTTGCGGATATGCATTCTGGAAATAATGGAACATATGCTCATAACGAATCTCTCCTGTTCCGAGAACGATAAGTTGCACATCCATTGAATTCAGCAATTCGTCCATAATATATGCAATCAAATCAAATCCTTTTTGATCTGTCATACGTGATACAATTCCCAGGACAAAAACATCCTCCCTTTCCGGAAGTCCGAATTCCTTCTGCAATGCGGTCTTATTCTTTTTTTTGCCTTCTATTGCGGATTCAACCGTAAAAGGCTCATAGATATACGGGTCCGTTTTTGGATTATAGAGCTGATAATCTAATCCATTTAAAATGCCATGCAAATCTGCCTTACGCATTGAAAATACGCCTTCCAATCCCTCTCCACCTTCTTGGGTCAGGATTTCGGATGCGTAAGTCGGGCTGACTGTTGTAATTGCGTCTGCATAGACGCATCCGCCTTTTAACAAATTTGCTTCGCCATAGGATTCAATTCCTCGATGGTCAAAGATATATTCCGGCAGACCTGTCACATCCATGACTTCTCGAATTTTCCATCTTCCCTGGAACTTCAAATTATGAATCGAGAATATGGTCTTTATGCCGCTATAGAACACATCCGAGCCATAGGATGTGTGTAGAAATACCGGAATCAATCCTGTCTGCCAATCATGGCAATGGATGATTCCCGGTGAATAATCCAGATAAGGTAATGCGCTTAAAACGGCTTTGGAAAAGAAAGCAAACTTTTCTACATCTTCATGAATATTATTATAGGGATTTGGTCCTGCAAAATAGTATTCATTATCTACAAAATAGTATTTGACCCCTTCATGGGTCGTCTCAAAAATTCCTGCATATTGCTTGCGCCAATTTAAATCCACATAAAAGTGGCACACATAGTTCAATTCTGAAAGAAACTTTTCATCCATACATGCATACTTCGGCAGGATAATACGAACTTCGTATTCATCATTTTGAATATATTTTGGCAGAGAGCCGACCACATCGGCCAGTCCACCGGTTTTTATATATGGAATTGCTTCTGAAGATGCAAATAAAATCTGTTTCATAAGCCATAGTCCCCCTTTTCCACAGCCAATTTCTTCATTTCTCTTGCATTCATGATTACAGCATCTGTAATCTCCACGCCTCCCAACATGCGTGCAAGTTCTTCTACTGATGCCTCATCTGATAATTCTTCAATATGTGTATGCGTTGTCGCCTGATCCACAGACTTCTCAATCAAGAAGTGATGATCTGCCATTGCAGCAATCTGCGGCAAATGAGTGATGCAGATAATCTGATGGCTTTTTCCCAGGATTTTTAACATTTCAGATACCTTTTGCGCAGTTCTGCCGCTGATTCCGGTATCGATTTCATCAAAAATCAAAGTATCGATCTCATCTTCTTTTGCGAGCACCGTCTTGATTCCCAGCATGATTCTCGAAAGTTCACCGCCTGATGCCACCTTCAAAAGAGGCTTAACAGGTTCTCCCGGATTGGTCGAAATCATAAATTCACAATCATCCATTCCATTTGCGGTAAAATCTTTTGTCTTTTGAAAATCCATTGTAAATGAAACATCCAGGAAATTCAGTTCCAACAGCTCATTTTTCACTTTCTCGGTCAGCTCTTTCGCTTTTTCTTGTCGAATCTTTGAAACTTCATCCGAAAGTTTGCGCAAATTCGCTTCTTCAAGCTCGGTTTGCTTCTTAAGCTGACTTAAATATTGATCATAATTGAGTAATGTTTCAATACGAGTTTTCTTTTCTTCACAGGCCGAAAGAACAGCTTCGATAGAACTGCCGAATTTGCTCTTGATATGATTAATCAAATCCAGCCTGCTTTCCACTTCATAAAAATGTGCCTCATTAAAATCCGCAGCAGAAAGATAATCGGACATCTCTCGATTTAAATCATTTAATAAATCATCCAATTCAGAAGCCTGATTTAAGATTTCTTCCGCTTTTTGATCATAAGATGCAATACTCATCAGCTCTCTTACTGCATGACCTACCATTCCGGAGGCTCCATCCGAACCTGTGGATTGATAAGCATTTCCCATTGCCTCCAGAATCTTCTTTCCGTTGGCAATGCGACGATATTCAGCTTCAAGTTCCTCATCTTCATTTACTTTTAAATCGGCAGCTTCGATTTCGGAAACCTCATAATTCAAAAAAGAAAGCTCCTTTTCTCTTTCTTCGGCTCCGATATCCGCTTGTTCAAATTCCTCATGCAATTTGCGATAGGTTTTGTAGGATTCGGCCAGTTTGGCCTTTTTCTCTGCCAATTCTTCCTTTGCATAGGAATCTAGAATTTCGAGATGCTTTTTCTTGGATAATAAGCTTTGATGTTCGTGTTGTCCGTGGATATCAATCAAAACGGCAGCCGCCTCTTTTAATTTTTTCCCTGGGACACTTTCACCATTAATTTTTGCTACGGTTCTTTGCGCAGTGATTCTTCTGCTTAAAATCACTTCTCCATCTTCAGGTTCAATATCCATTTCCCGAAGCGCAAGGAGGGTCTTTTCGTCCTCCACATGAAAAACCAATTCTACGAAGGCTGAGTCCGTGCCTTCTCTAAGCATTTCCTTTGATACTTTTTCGCCGAGCGCCAGATTGATTGAACCAATCAAAATGGATTTTCCGGCGCCCGTTTCTCCGGTCAAAATATTCAGGCCATCGGAAAAGAATACCTCTTCTTCTTCTATCAGGGCCAAATTTTTCACCTGTAAACTTTGTAACATATAGCTCCTTCCACTCTCTCGCACTAAAAAATGAGATGTTGAAGTTCATCCTTTAAATGATTTGCAGCTTCCTCCGACTTCGTTGCGCACATAATGGTATCGTCGCCCGCCACAGAACCTACGATTCCTGATAATTCCAGTGCATCAATCGCAGCACAAACCGCACTTGCCATACCTGAAACTGTTTGTAAAACAACCAGGTTCATTGCCACATCCATAGAGATAAAGCCGTCTTTTAAAACGCGCACATATTTATCTTTTGATAATGTTGCACGATCATAAAACGGAACATATTTCTGACGACCGGATCCGGTTGTCAATTTTGTTAAATTCAATTCGCGAATATCTCTTGATACAGTTGCCTGTGTCACTGAGAATCCGCATTTTTTCAGCATTTCCAAAAGGTCTTCCTGTGTTTCTACATCATTTTGGTCAATCAATTCAAGAATTTTTAAATGTCTTTTCTGTTTCATAATCGCTCCTATTCTACTGTTCCATTTTTTTACGCAGATTTTCCAAAAAACCGATTCTGCTAAGCCTACATATCAGAACTGTTTCCCGTGCGCGGCCGATTTGGTAACGCTCACCCACACACATTGTATAAACCTGATCCCCGTCTACACTAACAGTTGCTTTCTCATCTCGTTCATCCCTACGCGAATCCAATTCCACTTCCACAATGTCATCCCGATCCAGTGCGATACTTCTGGAACTTAAATTATGATCATTAATCGGCGTTAAAAGGATTAACTCCGCTTTTGGATTGACAATCGGACCTCCGGCAGACAAATTATAGCCGGTGGAACCGGTGGGCGTTGAGACAATGATTCCATCCGCATGATAGGTATTGAGTTTTGCACCATTGACATATACATTCAGATGAATAAATTTCTGTTCTCCGGCACTGGTAAAGAAGATATCATTTAATGCCAGATGAACCGCTTGGTCGCATCCCCCTGTATTTTTCAACATCATGCGATTTTCCAGCAAATAATCATCATCAAACAACTGATCAATTGCAGGATAAATTGTATTTCTTTCCAATTCACATAGATAGCCAAGATTTCCGAGATTCACTCCAATCACTGGAATTCCAAGACTTTCCATCCTGGTAGAGACACGAATCATGGTTCCGTCTCCGCCTAAGACAATGATACATTCCGTATTCTTCGGAACATCTTTCGGCTCTGCCTCATTGTGATCCATCACCGAAGCACTGCCGCCTTTATCTATGATATATTGCGCGATATCATTTGACATTGCGCAATTTGGATCCTTTTTGCTATTTGTTATCAAAAAAAAGTGCTTCATTTTTTATCCAATTCCCCATGGGCTTCAGCCACAATTCTATCTACGGAAATACCTTCCGCACACTCCCCTTTATGATCTTTTCTGATATGGACAAGATATTCGATATTGCCTTCCGGTCCCTTAATCGGAGAAAATGAAAGATGTAATATCGAAAATCCATTTTCAAGTGCAAATCCCATGACCTTTTCAATCACTTCTTTATGTACTTCGGGATCTCTAACCACACCTTTCTTTCCGACCTTTTCACGACCGGCCTCAAACTGCGGTTTAATCAGGCAAACCATTTCACCGTTGTCTTTCAGCAAATCATGTGCCGCAGGTAATACCTTTGTCAGCGAGATAAAAGACACATCTACGGATGCAAAATCCAATGCATCTGCAATATCTTCAGGTGTCACATAGCGGATGTTTGTCTTCTCCATACATACCACTCGCGGATCCGTACGCAATTTCCAAGCGAACTGTCCATATCCCACGTCAACGGAATATACCTTCTGTGCGCCATTCTGCAACATACAGTCTGTAAATCCACCGGTGGAGGCGCCAATATCCATGCAAACGCATCCCTCCAGGGAAATATCAAATTCTGCCATTGCTTTTTCCAATTTCAAGCCTCCACGGCTGACATATTTTAAAGTACTGCCATGTATTTCAATCTGACAATCATCCGGAAACATACTTCCGGCCTTGTCTTCCCGATTGTTATTTACAAACACATTGCCCTCGAGAATCATTGTCTTTGCTTTTTCTCTGGAAGGGGCAAGATTTCGCTGTACTAAAAGGACATCTAATCGTTCCTTCATAGTTCCTCCAAAATTCGATCGGTAATTTTATCTGCGCTGATACCGAGTTCTTCTTTTAAAAGCGCAATATTTCCATGTTCCACAAAACCGTCCGGAATTGCAATCGGTAACACGGAAGCAGAAAGCTTTTCTTTCTGCACAAAATCTGAGATATGTTCTCCCATACCGCCGCTTGCCACATTTTCCTCCATTGTTACAATCAAACGATGGTGTTCGGCAAGCTGTCGAATTGCATCCTGATCAAAAGGTTTTGCAAATCTGGCATTGATAATTGTTGGATGGAAGCCCTTTTGCTCCAGGTTTTTCGCAATGACCTCTGCAGTTGAAACCATACTTCCCAGAGCGAATAATGCCACATCACGTCCGTTTTGAATGATTTCCGCCTGTCCATAACAAATTGCAGCGCGATATTCTCTTAAGCCATCATAGGCTTCTCCCTTCGGATATCGAATGGCAATCGGACCGCCGTAACGAATGGCATACTTGAGCATATCAGATAATTCCCATTTATTCTTAGGCGCCATCACGGTCATATTCGGGATGGTAGAAAGGTAGGAAATATCATAAATGCCTTGATGCGTTTCTCCATCACTGCCTACAAGTCCTGCTCGATCGATGGCAAATACCACCGGCAAATTCTGCAAGCAGACATCATGCAATATTTCGTCATAAGCACGTTGTAAAAACGAAGAATATACAACAAACAACGGCTTTAATCCTGCCTGCGCCAATCCTGCCGCAAATGTAACAGCATGACCTTCCGCAATTCCAACATCAAAAAACCGTTCCGGATAAGCCAGATGATATCGTTTCAATCCGGTTCCGGTCTCCATAGCTGCAGTAATCGCAACCAATTTCGGCTCGCGTTCACCCATTTTTTTCATAACAGTGGCAAACACATCCGTATAATTTGATTTTGTGCGTTTTTTCATTGGTAGGCCGGTTTTGATATCAAAGGGTTCTGTTCCATGAAATCTGGCCGGATGACGTTCTGCCGGAAGATATCCGTTTCCCTTTTTGGTCAATACATGAACCAAAACAGGTCTATCCACACGTTTCGCATCTCGAAAAACACGACACAATTCAGAAATATTTGTGCCATCCACAGGGCCAAGATAGATGATACCCATTTGCTCAAATAACATTCCCGGCACAAACATTTGCTTTACCGAATTCTTTGCATTCCGAATCTTGCGTACCATTCGCTCTCCACCCGGAATCCTGTTCAAAGAATCTACCACATCATTTTTCAGTCCGCGATATGCATTTGCGGTTCTGAAATTCGAAAGATAATTATTCATTCCACCCACATTGGCCGAAATGGACATTTCATTATCATTTAATACAATAATAAAATTTTTCTTGATATGTGATGCATTATTCAGCGCCTCAAAGGCCAGACCACCGGTCATAGCGCCGTCTCCGATTACGGAAATCACATGATAATCTTCTCCAAGGATTTCTCTTGCTTCTGCAAGTCCAAGTCCGGCTGAAATCGATGTGGAGCTATGTCCTGTATCAAAAGCATCACAATCACTTTCTTTTCGTTTTGGAAATCCGCTCAATCCACCGTGTTGACGAAGTGTATCAAAAGCGTCTTTTCGTCCCGTCAAAATCTTATGGGTATAGGATTGATGTCCCACATCCCAAATGATTTTATCTTTTGGCAAATCAAAACATAAATGCAGTGCCATGGTCAATTCGATCACGCCAAGATTAGATGCCAAATGTCCGCCTGTTTTTGAAATAGAATCTATCAAAAAATCGCGGATTTCGAATCGGAGCGTTTCCAATTCTTCTTTTGTTAACTTTTTTATATCATTTTCCTGTTGAATCTTATCCAGGACCATATGCAACTTTCCTCCTGATTCTTATTTCTTTCGATGAATCAAAGAAAGAATCAGCTCTCTCAAAAACGGATTGTCGGCAGGTAATAAATCTAAGATTTCGACTGCCTCTTCCGATAATTTCTGCACTTCTTTTTGCGCAGCTTCTATTCCAACAAATGAAACATATGTAGACTTTTCGTTTTTTTCATCGCTGCCAATCGGCTTGCCCAATTCTTCCATGGTTCCAATGACATCTAAAATATCATCCTGAATTTGGAAAGCAAGACCAACCTTTTTTGCAACTGCTTCCACCTGACGAACCTCTTCGTCTGAAGCACCGGCCAAAACAGCACCTATTGTCATCGCACATTCGATTAAAGCACCGGTTTTTAATTCATAAATAAAATCCAATTTTTCTTTTGTGATTTGCTCTTGCTTCTTTTCAGAAAGCACATCCACAACCTGTCCGCCAATCATGCCATATACACCGGCTTTTGCTGTCAATATTTGTAATGCCTTTCCGACCATCTGTGCATTTTCTTCCACGTCAAATGCACCGGCAGCAATTTCAAATGCGTAATTGAGTAATGCATCTCCGGCAAGAATTGCAATCGCCTCGCCATATACCTTATGTGTTGTCAAACGGCCTCTTCTATAATCATCATTATCCATCGCCGGCAAATCATCATGAATCAACGAATAGGTATGAATCATTTCCAAAGCTGCCATAAAAGGCCCGATTGCTTTGCTTTCTCCAGAAAACATCTGATACACTTCCTGCATCAACATAGGGCGCAAACGCTTTCCTCCTGATGAAACAGAATATTTCATCGCCGAAAAGATTTCTTTTTGAAATCCCTTTTCCTCCGGAAGATATCTATATACAACCGCTTCGATTTCAGTTGTCTTTTGTGCTAGCATCTCGGAAAAATTCATGAGAATTCCTCCGTCTCGCCATCCTCGGTCAATACAAGCATCGCTTTTTCCATCGCATCAAGCATATCATTTGCTTCTTTGATTTCATTTAAACCTTGCTTATATAACGCAAAGGATTCGTCCAATGACACATCATCGGCCTCCATCTTTTCAATTAATAAATCCAGGTCGTCCATTCTTTGTTCCAATGAACGATTCTCATTTGTTTGATCACTCATGTTTTATTGTAACCTCATCAATTGTTGCATCAATTTTTCCATCTTTTAAATGGATTGCAAGTGTATCGCCTTTTTTCACATCACTTACACTCACTAAGCGCCTCTCCTTTGCATCTTCTACATAGGCAAAGCCGCTTTCCATCTTTCGTAAAGGTGAATTGCTTTCCAATGATTTTGCCAAAAGCATCAATCGATTCCGACGATCTTTAAATCTGTTTTCAATGGAATAACGCATCTTATCATATAAATCCGACAATCTTCGTGCCATCTCCTGCATCTTGTGTTGCGGACTCAAAAGTGTAATTCTTTTTGAGTGAAATAATAGCTTTTCACGGATAGTCGAAATATGATGACGAAGAACACGCTCCATACGAATTTGATACTGCATCAGATTCTGCTGTGCCAAGGCAAGTTCAAACACACAGATTTCTGCAGCCGCAGACGGTGTTGGTGCACGATAGTCAGAAACATAATCCGCAATGGTCCAATCCACTTCGTGTCCCACAGCAGATACAATCGGTGTTTTGCATTCAAAAATTGCCCGTGCCACGATTTCTTCGTTAAAAGCCCATAGATCTTCGATGGAACCACCACCTCTTCCGACAATGATGACATCAACTCCATATCGATCCAATGCCTCTATTCCGGCAACAATGGTCTCAGCCGCGCCTTCCCCCTGAACTGTGGCCGGATATAGAATCAACTGCACACCGGGATTTCTTCGGGAAGCGACATTGCGAATATCTTGAATTGCAGCACCTGTTTTCGCTGTGACAATACCAACAGTTCTTGCATATTTTGGAATCGGCTGCTTGTATTCCTCTGCAAACATGCCCATCTCTTGCAATTGCTTTTTCAAAGCTTCAAACTGAAGATATAAATTTCCAGCTCCATCTAACTGAATTTCCTTTGCATATAACTGATAAGAGCCGGTCTTTTCGTATACATCAACATTTCCGGTTACAATCACCTTGTCCCCTTCCTTCATCTGGAAGTTCAGCCCGGACCTGTTTCCACGAAACATAACGCAGCTTAGCGTACCACTTTGATCCTTCAACGTGAAATAAATATGTCCTGTCGAGTGATATTTACAGTTCGATACTTCCCCTTTTATGCTGATATGATTCAACATAAAATCCTGTGCAAACATATTCTTCACATATTTATTTAATTGTGCAACCGAATATATATTCTTATTCATCTGATTCTGCAGATTCTTTCTCGAATTTGTGAAGTACTCCATTTACAAAGCTTGCCGAATTATCCGCTCCGTAATGCTTTGCAAGTTCTACTGCTTCATTGACAGATACTTTGAATGGGATTTCCTCTTCAAATTTGATTTCATATACAGCCAATCTGATTAATGTCAAATCAACCTTACCCATACGTGATGTCTTCCATCCGTCGGCTGCTTCATTAATCGCAGAATCAAGCAAATCAATCTTTGATAAAATATCCTCCACTTTGTGCTCAATATATGTGCGATCCTTGTCATTTAAAAGTTTAATTGTCTCTTCCGGATCTGTATTCTTTAAAGTTTCAGATGCCTCATCAAACAAAGACAATTGTTCTTTCATATCGGTTGGATTATGAAATTCTGCTCTAAACAATAATAAAAATACGTTTTCTCTTAATTCTCTTCTGGTCATATTAACTCCTGTATACCAAGATTTTTTAAGTATTTTTTCAATACGAAAAAAGGATGTCTATAAAAGGCTATAGACATCCTCATTATACTACAAATTATGCAATTAAAAAAGTGAAACTTTCGGTCTTTTGACTTACTCATTCATTGCAACACTTACCACTCTGACATTGACTTCCGAAACAGTTACGCCTGTCATTGTCTCTACAGCAGAACGAACCTTCTCTTGTACATTTTGAGATACTTCCGGAATAGAGAATCCATAACCGATATTGATTGCTACATCAATCAAAATATGATCGTCCAAAAGATCAATCTGAATGCCTTTTGATAAATTCTTCATTCCAAGTTTGGAAACAATTTCATTGGTGATATTTCCGGCCATAGAGCTTACGCCCTCTACCTCTGTTGCCGCAAGACCTGCAATAACCGCAACCACGTCTTCGGCCACTTTGATTTCTCCGGTTTCATCTGACTTTATGTTTAAAACTTTCTTTCCTTCAGCCATTGTTTAAGCCTCCTTACAATTCGTATCTCCTATTATACCAAAAACTTTCGGAATTGAATACTTTTAATTATACAGTCTGTCCTTTTGCCACATAAACCTGGAAAGAATCATTGCCGGATAAGTATTTATTCGGAGAAATGGTAACATTTTTATCGGTGATAATATATTCAAGCGAAGCGCCATCTCCAACCTTTGTATCCTGGAACAATACGCAATTCTTAGCCTTTGCGCCTTTTCCGATTTTAACACCTCTGAATAAGACACAGTTTTCGATTTCGCCCTCGATGACACAACCATCGGCAACCAGACAGTTTTTCACGCAAGAACCGTTCACATAGCGAGTTGGATTATCATCACGGACCTTTGTATAAATAGAATTACCCTTAAATAATTGATCCAGATTCTCTTCCTGTAATAAGCGCATATTCTCTTCGAAATAACTCTTTACGCTATTAATCTGAGCTACATAGCCGTCATATTCATAAGCCTGAACATTCATATCACTCAAATGACGTGCAATCACATCTCTGGTGAAATAGCTATATCCATGAACATATGATTCGTCAATAATTCGAATCAAAGTCTCTCTTTCGCAAACATAGATATTGAAGGAGAAATTTTGCTCACCGTGTTCCTTCGGATTTACATAAATCTTTTTCACACGGGTTCCATCGAGATCAAATGTATAATAGAATTCATGGAAATTGGAATTCGGATATAATAAAGCCTCAGGAATTTCCTGTTTGCGATAAACCATTGTCATATCTGCTTTACTATCAATATGAGCCTGAATCAACTCCTTGAAATCTATATTGATGGCCATATTGGCATCCGCCATAATAATATATTTCTCATGCTGTGTTGCCAAAAAGCCTTTAATGCTTTCGAGTGCCTCAATTCGACCGGTATAAATCTTTAAATTCTTTTGCGCAAACGGAGGGAAAATATTCAGTCCGCCTTTCTTGCGCGCCAAATCCCATTCTCTTCCGCTTCCCAGGTGGTCCATAAGTGAATGATAATTATTGCGCACCAACAAAGAAATATTGCTGATTCCCGCATGAACCATACTTGAAATCAAGAAATCGCAAAGACGATATCTGCTTGCAAATGGAATGGAAGACATGCTTCTGTCCGATACCAGTTCCGGTACGAGACTGTCATAACTGTTCGGGAAAATGATTCCTAATGCTTCTGCCTGTGTATTTACCATTGTTCTTCACCCTCCTTGACACTTTCATAAACCATGGCTTTCGGTCCGATTTTCGCACCTGCACCAATTGTGACATAAGAGGCAATGGTAGCCACGTCACCAACTCCGCCATCTTCCGGCTCATCCCCAATGATGGCATTTTCTCCGATTGTTACATCCTCTGCAATGATGCAATGCTTCACATGTGCACCGCTCTTAATCACAGTACCGCCCATGATAACGGCATCCTCAACAACGGCTCCCTGCTCAATGACTACACCTGCAAATAAAATCGAATGCTTAACCGTTCCTTTAATGCGGCAACCATCTGTCACCATAGAATTCTGAATCAAAGCATCTCCGGAAACATAATGTCCTGTCATACCACTGTTTCGGGAATAAATCTTCCAATTCTCGTCAAATAAGTTAATACCACTATGCTCAGGGTCCAACACTTCCATATTTGCTTCCCACAGAGATGGGATGGTTCCTACATCTTTCCAATATCCGTCAAAACGGAATGCATACATCTGACGTTTATCTCTTAAAAGATTCGGAATAATATTATTTCCGAAATCATTCTCGGAATTTGGATCTGCCTCATCCTCCTCAAGATATTTCTTTAAAATATCCCAATTAAAAATATAAATTCCCATAGAAGCAAGATTGCTCTTAGGCTCCTTCGGCTTCTCCTGGAATTCAGTGATTTTATCATTTTCATCAGTGACCATTAATCCGAATCGAGAGGCCTCTTCCCACGGAACTTCCATAACCGCAACAGAAAATTCAGCGCCCTTAGCCTTATGAAAAGCCAAAAATTCGCTGTAATCCTGCTTACAAATCTGGTCACCGGAAAGAATAATCACATATTCCGGATCATATCGCTCGATAAATGAAATATTTTGATAGATTGCATTCGCGGTTCCCTTATACCAGTCGCTCCCTGAAGCACGCTGATACGGAGGAAGTACATGAACACCACCATAGAGTCTGTCTAAATCCCAAGGTTGTCCATTGCCGATGTATTCGTTTAAAACAAATGGCTGATACTGTGTCAGCACACCAACGGTATCTATCCCGGAATTGACGCAATTTGATAACGGAAAATCAATGATTCTGTATTTTCCGCCAAATGGAACAGCCGGTTTTGCCAGCTTTTGTGTCAGTGCATAAAGGCGGGAGCCCTGTCCCCCTGCCAATAGCATGGCTACAATCTCTTTACCCATAAATATTCCCCCTTTGGTAAAAATATTATACTAATATCGTATCATATTTTCACCTTAAGTAAACCAAAATCATGCCATTTTTCTGACAAATTTTATATCATCGTCTAATTATTTAGTTCATTTTCATCGAGCAAACTTCGCTATAAACTCGTCCTCACTGATAATCGGAACATTTAAGGATCTGGCCTTTACATTTTTCGATGAAGTGGAATTGATATCATTGTTCACAAGATAATCTGTTTTTCCGGAAACAGAGCCTGCCACCTTTCCTCCATTGCTTTCCACATATGCCTTAAATTCATTTCGATTTTTGAAGGTGTGCACATCTCCCGTGATGACAAATGTCAGTCCCTTTAAGCTGCCTTCTAAGGACATTGCGGACTTGGTATCATCGATTTCCACTTCCTGCAAAAGCGCTTCAAAACCATCCTGATTCTGCTTTTTTGCATACCAGTTCTCGATTGCTTTTGACTTTTCTTCTCCGATTCCATCAATATCCGAAAAATCCAGACCTGCTTTCATACGATTGCAAAATTCTTCAAAGCCGATATTTGCCACAATCTTTTTGGCAGCATCCGTTCCGATCATCGGAATACAAAGTGCATAAATAAAATGCTCCGGAGTCACTTTTCTTTTTTCTTCAATGGCGCGCAACATATTTTCGCAAGACTTTTCGCCAAAGCCATCCATCTGAGAAATTGCCTGCGCATGCTCACTCAAATGATACAAATCTGCAAATTGATGAATAAAGCCTTCATTGATAAATCGCAACATTGTTTGTTGCGAAAGGCCTTCCATATCCATTCCGTCTTTACTGACGAAGCGGCTGAAATTCTTCATATTTTTTGCTATGCAATCAGGATTCGTGCAATGTAAGGTCTTCGTATTGCTCTTCTGCGAAATATGAATCTGTGTTTTCGCACCGCAAACAGGACAGACTTCCGGAATCTGAAAAGTTCCTTTTGCATCCTTTACTTTGATACACTTTGGAATAATTTTGTTTGCCTTGATCACAGATACGACACAATCATCCGCAATTCCCAATCGCTCCATTTCGCTGATATTGCAAAGAGAGGCACGACTGACGGTAGTTCCTTCAATCTGAACCGGCTCAAAAACAGCAACCGGCGAAATCGTAGATGCCGCACATGACCATTCCACATATTTTAATCTAGAATCCACTGCTTCATCCTGCCATTTAAATGCAAAACCGCCTCTTGTGGCATGATGCCCCGTTACCGTTCCTCCTGCAGCATATTCCGTATCATCATAACAAATCACAAGTCCATCCACAGGAATATCCATCTCGCCGTTTTCTACGCGCTTGGTCCATTTTTCCACAACCGATGCCACAGAAGAAGCATTACAAGGCTCACGATCTACGGTATCAAATCCAAGTTCGTCCAGATAATCCATGCGCTTTCCCCATGATACAATCTCCTGCTGTGTATATACCAGCGTAAATGCATGAAAACCTACATGACGCTCTTTTACAACCTTTGGATCATCTAAATTCAACGTTCCTGCGGCAAGATTTCTCGGATTCGCATACTTTTCATCTTCATCTTCGATTAAGTCATTCATCTTTTTAAAATCAGTATAAGAAATGGCAGCCTCGCCGCGCACTACAAGATGCCCTTTTTCTGCGATTTTTTTCGGGAAGCCGGAAATGGAATTTTGTAAAAAAGTAATATTCGTTCCTACCGTGCCATTTCCACGTGTTAAAATCTTGGTCAATGAGCCATTGTCATAGGTCAAAACCAATGTCAAACCATCCAGCTTCCAGGAAAGCCAGATTTCTCTTTCCCCTGCCCAATTCTTCAATTCTTCTACACTCTTTGTCTTCGCAAGCGAAAGCGCTGCAAATTCGTGTTCTTCCTTATTTCCTGCAGTTTCTTCGTATCCCGCCTTTTGTGTCGGAGAATCCGGCAGAATCACACCTGTTTGCTGCTCCAACTGCGAAAGTTCATCAAATAGCGCATCCCACTCATAATTGGACATAATTTCATCTGCGCCATTATAATATTTCTCAGATGCCTGATTTAATTGGTCCACCAATTCCTGCATACGTTTCTTCTGTTCCACGATAGCCTCCTACAAGTCCAAAAGTGAACATAACTTTTGATACTCTTCTCCCTCGATTTTTCTGTATTCTCCAGCTTTTAAATCACCCAATGTGATATTCATAACTCGAATGCGCTTTAGCTCTACCACACGATATCCAAAATATTCGCACATACGTCTGATCTGGCGATTTAGTCCCTGTGTCAAAATAATTGAAAATGTCCTTTTGTCGATTTGTTTTACTTTGCATTTTCTGGTGGTGGTGCCCAATTCCACAAGAGGCACACCACCGGCCATTCCCCTGATAAAAGAATCGCTGATATTTTTATTCACCGTAACAATATATTCTTTTTCATGATAATTTCTGGCTTTTTGAATCCGATTGCTCAATTCGCCTTGATTGGTTAATAAAATAAGACCTTCGGAATCTTTATCCAACCTTCCCACAGGATATACGCGACATTCATAATTCAAATAGTCGATGATATTATTTTTCTCTTTCTTTTCCGCAGTGCATACGATTCCCACCGGTTTATACATTGCAAGAAGCACCGGATGATCCTTTTTATGAACTGCAATCCCGTTATAAATCACTTCATCTTCAGGAAACACCCGATCTCCGGGCTTTGCGACAACTCCGTTAATCAGGATATGTCCGCTTTCAAGTTCTCTGTCTGCCTCTCTTCTGGAGCAAATCCCGGCCTCTGACAAATATTTATTTATTCTAATTGATTCTTTTTGTTCAGCCATAATCAACCTCAATTAAACCTTTTAAACAAAAAGAGGAGTCCCGTTCCGGAACTCCCCGATCAAATTCTAATTACTCGGTTACGACTTTTACATAGTCACTGGATACATATCCGGTCTTACCATTGTAATCGATTTTTGTCCAGTTGCCTTCTTCACCAAGCTTTGTATAAGTATTTCCTTCATAAGCTTTACCAAGAACATCTGCATCCTTGTCTGCCTTCTTACGAACATTTACCTTATCGCCTGTAATCGAAACAGTTACTTTTTCTTCTTCCTCTGATTCTGTTTCTTCAGTTGCCTCCGTCGACTCAGTTGTCTCTGTCGACTCTGTTGCTTCTGTGGATTCAGTTGCTTCTGTGGATTCTGTGGATTCAGTACTTTCGGTACTCTCTGTTGCTTCTTCAGCTGCAACTTGCTCAGCCCATACACGAATTGCGGCTGGCAAAGTAGATGTGATCATGGTATTCAAATCTTCATCTTCAGCAACAGCCTTATTGTATGCTTCAGTAACCTGGCTTCTTAAAGTTCCAACTGAATCATGTTCCATAAACATCTGAATCAACTCATCAATGGTAGGATCCAAAGAATTATCGCGATGACTGTAATTGTAATTGCTATAGAGGTTATTGATATAAAGTTCTCCATCCTCATTTGTTTCTACATAGAAGAAATCAAGAGTTGGTGCAGTCGCCTTAACATCTACAAATTTGATATCATAATAGGCTGATACCAAATAGGAACCTTCTGTCAAACCTGCCATGGTATAGCAAGATACATTTTCATAGCTCTCAATATACTCGCTTAAGACACCGATATATCCAATTTCATGTTCGGATATCGGAGTTGCACATTGCTTTAATGTATCGATATCATTATCTGCATAAGCCTTTAAATATTGACTAACCAAAGAAGTTACATCTACAACTTCATCCTGCTTATATTCAGAATCCAATTCGAAATCTTCCAATGTGGCAGTTCCGGTCTCTGTACTGCTTTCGGTTCCATCCACCTGATTCTTGGTCCACTTTGGACCGGTACAGCAGATTAAAACAATCACAAGTACAATAAACAAAACTGCAGCATAAAAATAGCGTTGCTTTTCAACACAAAAAGTCTTAACTGCTTCCCAATTCTTTTTATTAAAAATTTTCTTAGAATTATTATCTCCGTTAGATTGATTTGGTGTATGATTAGAAGAATTATCCATTATAACCTCCGAATGTTTATCTCTCATTTTTTAATTTTTAGATTAAAAATTTAGTTTTTGATATCTCTATCAAATTTTAGTTCGCATCATCTGATGCGCCCGGCGGGAATCGAACCCGCATCACAGGAGTCGGAGTCCTGCGTTCTATCCATTAAACTACGGCCGCATGCATTATAAATTTATACCACATAACGCATGTTCGGTCAAGGGAACTTCGCACTACTCCACGCTCAGAATCTCAAGCATTTTTGATAATTGTTCAAGTTCAATTTGCCCCGGTGCACTTGCTTCTCCGGCGCTTCCAAATGTCATGCAGGAGCCAAAGACTTCTCCTGTAATTCGTGATACCTTTCCCAAATCTCCCATCGACATTGTAATCAATAAAGAATCCGGAAAACGCTTATGAAAATCTTCTGTCACTTCCAGAAGGCGAATCACATCCGCCGCCTGATTTGGCATTACCGCAAGTTTTACAATATCCGCACCGTTCTCTCTCATTTGCGAAAGAATCATTTCCATCACTTTTGTGTCAGGTGTCTGATTAAAATCATGATGAGAAGTGATGACCTTTCTGCCAAGTTCTTGAATCTGCTTAATTTCTTTTGCCAGATTATCCACTGCAAAAAATTCCAAATCGATCAGATCCGGAATCTTTGTTTCTGCCCCCACAAGGCGGATATCATAGGCTTCCTCCTCTGATAGTTCCAGCAAGCCGCCTTGCATTTTGGATCGAAAAGTATACAAAAACGGTGTATCCTTTACAATCGGTTCTACTTCACGCAAGAGCTGACGAATTGCATTTAAATTGCGTGCTTCTTCATATGCATCTACACGCCACTCAATCACATCCGCATGAAGCTCCACCAAACGAGCAATTTCTTCAATAATTTCACTCTTTACTTTTTTCGTAACAGGAAGACAAATTAATGGTCTTCCAGTGCCAAATGTTTTCCCCTTTATACAAAACTGTTTCGTTTTCATCTCTGTTTTCATAATCTATTTGCCTTCTCAAACATTCATAAAAATTGTTTTTTCTTTTTAATACTAGCGAAATCATTACAAAAAAGCAACGATTTGAAATTGACATATTTTAATATTTCCGTTATGATATCAACTAAAAGTTTAACACTTTAATTTCAAAAAGTAAGAAAAGAGGAATTGGAAAATGAGTTTTATTTTCAAAAATCAGCTGCCTACACCGGCTGAGATTAAGCATGACTATCCACTTGGCGATCAGTTAACTGCCCTTAAAGTAGCACGTGACAAAGAAATCTCCGATGTCATCACCGGAAAAGACGACCGATTTTTGTTAATCATTGGTCCATGCTCTGCCGATAATGAAGATTCTGTCTGTGATTATATCAGCCGCCTTGCTCCAATTCAAGAAAAGGTGAAAGATAAATTAATTATCATTCCACGAATCTATACCAACAAGCCACGTACAACCGGAGAAGGTTATAAAGGAATTGCATCTCAGCCTGACCCGGAAAAAGCACCGGATCTGGTCGAAGGCTTGATTGCCATGAGAAAAATGCATATCCGCGCAATTTCCGAAAGCGGATTAACTGCAGCAGATGAGATGCTTTACCCGGAAAACTGGGGCTATGTAGAAGATTTGCTCTCCTATGTTGCCATCGGAGCAAGATCTGTCGAAGATCAACAGCATCGCTTAACTGTCAGCGGATTTGATGTTGCAAGCGGTATGAAGAATCCAACCAGTGGAGATTTCTCTGTTATGTTGAATTCTGTATATGCAGCACAGCATCCACATCAATTTGTATATCGCGGATATGAAGTTGAAACAACCGGAAATCCTTTGACTCATGTGGTATTAAGAGGCGCGGTTTCTAAGCATGGTAATACCACAACCAATTATCACTACGAAGATTTGATTCGCTTAAATGAAATGTATGAAAAAATGGATTTGGTAAATCCGGCTGCTGTCATTGATACCAACCACTCCAACTCCGGAAAGAAATTCAAGGAGCAGATTCGTATTGCAAAAGAAGTGATGCACAATCGTAAAGTATCAACTGACATCCATCGTCTGGTAAAGGGATTGATGATTGAAAGTTATATCGAAGAAGACGCACAAAAGATTGGCGAAGGAATCTATGGAAAATCCATCACGGATCCATGTCTTGGATGGGCTGATTCCGAACGATTAATTTATGATATTGCTGAGCAAGCATAATCCAAATAAAGAATTTTAAAACAAAGAGTCACGAAACGTGACTCTTTGTTTTTTTATCTGGCTGCATAAGCCATAATTGCTGCAACCGTCTTGCTGTCTTGAATTGTCCCCTCATAAATCATCTTTTTTAAGGTATCCAGATCAAATATCTCTATATCGATGGATTCTGCCTCATCTAAATGTTGCTCCCCCGGAATCAGATTTTCTGCCATATAAACATCCACACGTTCATCGCAAAAAGCAACCGTCGTCCTAAGAGATGCCAGGAATGTAATCTGATTTGAGTCATAGCCTGTTTCTTCTTTTAATTCTCGTCGTGCTGTTACCTTTGTATCTTCTGTTTTAGAATCCCTACAGCCGGCAGGAACTTCCAAGGTTTCGCGTTCAAGAGCATTTCTGTATTGACGAACCAATATAATTCTTCCATCCGGCAATACCGGAAGTACACATGCAGCCCCCATTCGATGTGATACAAAATCCCATTCCTCCGTTTTTCCATTCGGCAATTCCATTGTATCTTTGTAGATATCAAGAATTGCTCCTTTATGTACTAATTCTCTTTTTAATCTTTTCTGATGTATCACCATGATGATTACCTTTCTGTTTATATGAAAAGGAGCCGACAGAAAAAATCTGTCGGCTCAATCTTAATTACTTTGCATAATCAACTACACGTGACTCTCTGATAATATTTACCTTAATCTGACCAGGATATTCCAATTCCGATTCAATCTGCTTTGAAATATCTCTCGCCATAAGAACCATCTCTGCGTCACTGATTTGCTCAGGAACTACCATTACTCGAACTTCTCTACCTGCCTGAATAGCAAAAGATTTTTCGACTCCCTTATAACCATTTGTAATATCTTCTAATTGCTGTAAGCGATTAGAATATGTCTCAATCGTCTCTCTTCTCGCGCCCGGACGAGCTGCGCTGATTGTATCAGCAGCCTGTACAAGACATGCGATAATTGATTCCGCTTCAACATCACCGTGATGTGATTCTACTGCATTAATCACAAGACGTGACTCCTTGTATTTCTTACATAATTCAACACCAAGCTGAATATGTGATCCTTCCATTTCATGGTCAACAGACTTACCGATATCATGTAATAAGCCTGCTCTCTTGGCCATTCTCACATCTTCGCCAACCTCAGCTGCCAACAGACCGCAAATCTGTGCAACTTCAATTGAATGCTTTAATGCGTTCTGTCCGTAACTTGTACGGAACTTCATCTTTCCAAGTAATTTAACCAATTCCGGATGAATTCCATGAACACCGACTTCGAGAGTTGCAGATTCTCCTGCTTCTCGAATCATTTGGTCCACTTCCTTCTGTGCTTTTTCGACCATCTCTTCGATGCGTGCCGGATGAATACGTCCATCCACAATCAACTTCTCGAGAGCGATTCTTGCAACTTCACGGCGGATCGGATCAAAGCTGGATAAAATAACAGCCTCAGGTGTATCATCGATAATCAAATCTACACCTGTCATTGTCTCAAGGGTTCTGATATTTCGACCTTCACGACCGATAATACGTCCCTTCATTTCATCATTTGGAAGCTGAACAACGGAAATTGTAGTTTCAGATACATGATCAGCAGCACATTTCTGGATTGCGGTTACAACATAATCCTTAGCGCGCTTATCCGCCTCTTCCTTTGCTCTGGCATCCGCTTCTTTAATCATTTTTGCAGTATCAAGTTTTACGTCTTCTTCAATGGTTTTTAAGAGAAATTCTTTTGCCTGTTCAGAGGTAAGTCCCGAAATTCTTTCCAGTTCCTGAATGCGTTGCTCATTCAATTTTGCGACCTGTGCCTTTTGCTTATTGAGGGCATCTTCTTTTTGTGCAAGAGAAGCTTCTTTCTTTTCAACTGCTTCTAATTTCTTGTCTACAGATTCCTCTTTCTGCACTACTCTTCGCTCGTTTCGTTGCATTTCATTTCTACGTTCCTTGATTTCTTTATCAAGGTCATTCTTTGCACGAATATTCTCTTCTTTTGCTTCGAGCAAAGCTTCACGTTTCTTTGTCTCAGCAGTCTTAACAGCCTCATCGATAATCTCGAGCGCTTTCTTATCCGCATTTGCAATTTTTGAATTAGCGGACTTTTTTAAGACTGAACTTGTAACAAACCAAACTACAAGAGCAGTTACAACAACGGCACCCAGAATCGCACCAATCGCTATTCCTATTGGCATCATCTAGGAGCACCTCCTTATTAAATTTTCATTGTACATATAACAAAAGAAATTACTTAAATTAATGTCTATAAATACAACAATTTAATATTATCCTTTTTGATACTTTATGTCAAGAAATGCACCACAATCATTCTGCATCCACGCGCATTGCAGTTGCCACTAAAGAAGAAGAAAATCCCTTTCGCATCAGAAAGGCATACGTCCTTTGTTTTTCCTTTAAATCTGCGGTTTTCGGATCATATTTGCGCTTGCGAAGCCAGTACAAAACTAATTCAAGTTCATCCGATTCGCAATATTCTTCCAAACACTCATCAATCAACCGGCTGTCCACACCTTTTTGCATTAATTTCTGCTTCATGATGCGTTTGCTTTCTTTCTCTTGGCGATAGCGAATATAATTTTCGGCATATCGGCGATCATCCAAATAATGATAAGACTCAAGATAAGCAACAGCAGCATCGATACAGCAGGTCGGATAACCATTTTTGCGAAGTTTATCCCGCAAATCATGCTCTGTTCGGTCCATCTTTTCCATCAAATGCATTGCACGTTTAATCGCACGCTTTGAAAGGACCTCCGAAATGATTTGTTCATGCACCTGTTCCGGAAGAATCTGGCCCTCTTTTACATTGTAATGATTCAATTCTTTTCCGTATAGAATGAGAGGTTCCCCTCCTTCAAGGGAAACCTCATATTTACCTTTTGTCTTTGTTTTAATTTCTTTGACAAAAAATCCATTCTCCATAATCTACACCTTCAAATTATTCCTCCGGTGAAATATCCTCTGTCTCAGTCTGCGGTTCCTGTACTTCTTCCTCAGACAGATTCAAATAATGATCACGAACCTTTGCTTCAATCATATCGCAGAAATCCGCATTCTCTCTCAGATAAGTCTTCGCATTCTCGCGACCTTGACCAATCTTTTCGCCTTCATAAGCATACCATGCTCCGGATTTATTGATAATTCCGGCATTTGCTGCCAAATCAAGGATATCGCCTTCCTTTGAGATTCCTTGACCAAACATAATATCAAATTCAGCCTCACGGAATGGAGGTGCAACCTTATTCTTTACAACTTTAACACGTGTATGGTTACCGATTACTTCACCGGCCTGCTTTAATGCTTCTACTCTGCGCACATCCAAGCGAACGGAAGAATAAAACTTTAATGCTCGTCCACCTGTTGTGGTCTCCGGATTACCGAACATAATACCAACTTTTTCACGCAACTGGTTAATGAATATAACAATACAATTTGATTTGCTGATGACACCTGTAAGCTTACGAAGTGCCTGGCTCATAAGTCTGGCCTGAAGTCCCACATGCGAATCGCCCATATCACCATCAATTTCTGCCTTTGGAACAAGTGCTGCTACAGAATCGACAATCACAATATCCACAGCGCCTGAGCGAACCATGGTTTCGGTGATTTCCAATGCCTGTTCACCGCAATCCGGCTGTGAAATATATAAATTATCGATATCTACACCGATATTCTTTGCATATACAGGATCCAAAGCATGCTCTGCATCAATAAATCCTGCAATTCCGCCACGCTTCTGTACCTCAGCTACGCAATGAAGGGCAACTGTTGTCTTACCTGAAGATTCTGGTCCGTAAATCTCAACGATACGGCCCTTTGGAAGTCCACCCAATCCCAATGCGATATCCAGACTAAGGGAACCGGTTGGAACTGTCTCTACATTCATATTGCTTGCATTATCGCCAAGCTTCATTACCGATCCTTTACCATATTGCTTTTCAATCTGTGCAATTGCAGCATCTAATGCTTTTAATTTATCTTCTTTTGCCATTTTTATTTCCTTTCATCTAGTAATTTCAATTATCTCGGGCAGTCGAACAAACTTTCAGAACATCTGTTCGTTTATTTCATACTAATATACTTTTTATCGGATGTCAACCGATTTTTCTCCAAACGACGGTTTTATTATAATTATTTCTTTAAAGCCTTGTCAACATCGTTTAAAGAGCACAAAAAAAGACAAAGCGCGCTTTGCCTTTTCTTGATTTTCTTATTAATTTCGACTGAATTCTTCCAGTTCAAGACCATCATTACGATCCAGAACCATTCCGATACTCCACTCGTTGATAAAGATCAAAAGCGGACGGTCTTTCATATCTTTTACTTTCTTCATATCGCTGGTTCCAACCAAACGGTCCATATCCACGGTTTCCGGATTTTTAATCCAACGAATGTATTCATACGGCAGATTCTCCAGACGAATTTCCACATTATATTCGCTCTGCAGACGGAATTTTAAGACATCAAACTGTAAGACACCAACTACACCTACAATGATTTCTTCCATTCCACCTTTGTATTCCTGGAATATCTGAATCGCACCTTCCTGAGCAATCTGCGTGATTCCCTTGACAAACTGCTTACGCTTCATGGAATCAACCAGAGAACATCTTGCAAAATGTTCCGGTGCAAAGGTAGGAATTCCTTCAAATGCAAACTTTTCCTTTGCAGTGGTTAACGTATCACCGATTGAAAAAATACCCGGATCGAACAATCCGATGATATCACCGGCGCAAGCCTCCGTTACCATCTTTCGCTCATCTGCCATCATCTGTTGCGGTTGCGCAAGCTTAATATTCTTGCCACCCTGCACATGGTAAGCTTCCATTCCCGCTTCAAACTTGCCTGACACGATACGCATAAAAGCAATTCTGTCGCGGTGGTTTTTATTCATATTTGCCTGAATTTTAAATACAAATGCCGAAAAATCCTGATTAAAAGGATCAATAACACCTTGATTGGAATTTCTCGCAAGCGGTGCATAAGTCATCTGCAGGAAATGCTGAAGAAATGTCTCAACACCAAAGTTTGTCAAAGCAGATCCAAAGAATACCGGAGATAGTTCTCCCTTTGTAACAAGATCCTGATCAAACTCAGCACCGGCACCTTCTAAGAGTTCAATTTCCTCTAATAACTGAGCTTTTTTCTCCTTACCGATTTCTTCGTCCAAAGCCGGGTCATCAATATCAATTAAGGTTTCGTTTCCTTCCTTTGTTCCCTTTAAGGTATCAGAGAAGGTCATAACCTTTTTCGATTTCAAGTCATAAACACCTTTGAACTCCTTACCTGAGCCAATCGGCCAGTTAATCGGACAAGTTGCAATCCCAAGCTCGTTTTCAATATCATCAAGCAATTCAAAAGTGTCATTTGCATCTCTATCCATCTTGTTAATAAAAGTAAAGATTGGAATATGACGCATTACACAGACTTTAAATAATTTACGGGTCTGTGCCTCGACACCTTTTGATGCATCAATTACCATGACAGCAGAGTCAGCAGCCATCAAGGTACGATATGTATCCTCAGAGAAGTCCTGATGTCCCGGTGTATCCAAAATATTGATGCAATAACCATCATAATTAAACTGCAAAACGGATGATGTAACGGAAATACCACGCTGTTTCTCGATTTCCATCCAGTCAGAAACCGCATGTTTCGCAGTTGCTTTTCCTTTTACGGATCCAGCCTGATTGATTGCTCCTCCATAGAGCAAAAATTTCTCTGTCAAAGTCGTCTTACCCGCATCCGGATGGGAAATAATCGCGAAGGTACGGCGTTTTTCAATTTCTTTACGCAAGTCTTTCATTTCTTTTCCTCATCAAAGATTTTACATTCTTTCCGGAGCTTCGAAGCCCAGTAAATCAATACAGGTCAAGAGAATATCTCTTGTCAGCTGCAATTCTTTGATGAAAGAAAGCTGACGTGCTTCGTCCTCTTCGGATAAAATCTTTGTCTCGTGGTAGAAACCGTTAAAGGCCTCTGCCAGCTCATAAATATATGCACAAATCTTGTGCGGAGCCTTTTCTGTATAGGCACTTTGAATTGCTCCGGCAAATCCGGCAATTGCAAGATTTAATTTCTTTTCACTTGCATTTACGCTCGGGAGAATCTCGCCTGCAGCATCCGGATTCTTTCCGGTTGCCTCATATTTCGCCAGAATTGATTTGATACGAACGATGGTATACAAAATGTATGGTCCTGTGTTTCCTTCAAACGAAGTGAAACGGTCAATATCAAAGATGTAATCCTTGACTGTCTGGTTTGATAAATCTCCGTACTTAATCGCAGCAAGGGCAATTTTCTTTGAAGTCTCTCTTGCTTCTTCCTCTGAAATATCCAAATCTTCTTTGGATTTACGGTTTTCGGAAATCTTTTGATACATTTCCTCATTCACATCATTGACCAGATTTTCAAGACGCATAACGCCACCTTCTCTTGTCTTAAAAGGCTTTCCGTCTTTTCCGTTCATGGTACCAAATCCGATAAATGTTAAATCAGTGTCCTCATTTACGATTCCTGTCTTCTTAGCGGTTCTGAAGCACTGAATAAAATGAAGTTCTTGTCTCTTGTCGGCAAGATAAATCATTGCATCCGGGTTATAATCTTGCATTCTCCAAACCATTGTTGCCAAATCTGTGGTGGCATAAAGAGAAGACCCATCGCTTTTTAAGATAATGCAAGGCGGGATTTCTTTTGAATCTGTCTCTTCTTTGACATCCACAACCAATGCGCCTTCGCTGATATGGGCAAATCCCTTATCCTTTAACATTTGAACCATATCCGGAATATAAGGCGCAGCGTCCTTTTCTCCCTTCCAAAGTTCAAATGATACATTTAAGTTCGCATAGTTTTTTGTTAAATCCGGAATAGAAATATCTAAAATATGCTTTAACAATGCACGATAGCCGCGTCTTCCCTGCTGGAGCTCATTTGTTGCATCCAATGCTGCATTCTTAAATGTCTCATCTTCTTTTGACTTTCCGCTTGCGGTCGGATAGATTTCCTCTAATTCAGATAAGGTAAACGGAGCTTCCTCCGGATATTCTCCTTCATAAGCTTCATCAAAATAGCAAAGATCCGGCTTTCTTTCCTTTAATTCAGTAATGATTAATCCCATCTGAAGACCCCAGTCACCCAGATGTACATCTCCAATGGCATTATGTCCCATATAACGTGCGATACGCTTAATGGATTCTCCTATGATTGCAGAACGCAAATGTCCTACATGAAGTGGTTTTGCCACGTTTGGTCCACCGTAATCTACAATGATAGTCTTTGGATTTGGATCTTTTTCGCATCCAAATCGATCATCTTCTTTCATACGGTTCATATATTTTGCAACATATTCCGGTGATAATGTCATATTTAAGAATCCCGGTTTTACAGATTCTACGGCTGAAAACATTTCGCTTCCGGAAAGACTTTCTGCAATTTTGTCTGAGATCATAAACGGTGCACATTTATATTCTTTTGCAGCTGCCATTGCACCATTGCACTGATATTCACAAAGGTCAGGTCTGTTTGATACGGTGACCTTTCCATATTTTTCGTCATATCCGTTCTCCACGAAGGCTTTTGTGACAACCTCAGTGATTTCGTCAATTAATTTCTTCATGTCTCCTCCTTTGTAATTTCATAATGCCATACCATAGGCATTGTGCAACTTTATAGAGTTTATCAGATTTATCTTCAAAATGCAACGTTTACCCGCTCCCAAACCAAATTCCCCCCGCCTATGAACAAGCGCTGTTGCAACCGCCTCAGGCACCGCCACCCAAAGCATTTCGATTTGTCAACAAGCCTCTTTACATATCGCGATGTGCAGACCACATACACTTAGAATGCCCCTTTTGAACAGACCACAGCCACATCCACCTCCCTCAGCGAAAAGATGCGACTGCGCAAAAATTGCCCAAGCAAGTGTTTCGCTTCTATCACGAATTTTTCGCCGGGGTACGAGGGCGATATTTCTCCGCCTCACAGTCATAAGTCCACGTCCAAACACTTTCATCAGCAACAGGTCTTCGAACTTTTTCGCTTGTGCAGGCTCCGCTACTTACTCAGTACGGATTTGGGCAACCACAGCCACATCCCTCTTCCCGCACAAAATCGGGGCTCGCTGCGC
>SVFB01000061.1 GCA_015057085.1 Lachnospiraceae bacterium | reverse complement strand
GGCAATTTTTGCGCAGCGAGCCCCGATTTTGTGCGGGAAGAGGGATGTGGCTGTGGTTGCCAAAATCCGTACTGAGTAAGTGGCGGAGCCTGCACAAGCGAAGAAGTTCGAAGACCTGTTGCTGATGAAAGTATTTGGATATGGACTTTTGACTGCGAGGCGGAGAAATAGCGCCCTCATACCTTGGCGAAAAATTCGTGATAGAAGCGAAACACTTGCTTGGGCAATTTTTGCGCAGCAAGACCTTGTGCGGAAGAGGGAATGTTGGCGTGGTTACGAAACACGGCATGGGCAATTGCGTTTTGGGGGAATTGTGATAGAATTTAGTTATCGTATTTAAGGGGGAGGGGTCATGACCACATTACAAGTAAAATGCTTTTTGGAAGTGGCAAAGTGTTTAAACTTTTCGAAGGCTGCAGCGAATCTTTATATTTCGCAACCTTCTTTAAGTCGCAATATTGTGCAACTGGAAAAGGAATTGCATGTAAAGCTTTTCACACGCAATAGTTTTCAGGGAACGAGCCTGACAGAGGCGGGAGAGTGTATGCTTGCGGCATTTCAGCAGACCCAGGGAATCCTCGATAAGGCAATCGCCGAAGCCCGCTCCTTAAATGATCAAAAAGTATATACCATCATGCTGGGAGTTTTGGACGGGCAGATGTTAGATCAGAAATTCCATGATATGATTTCGGAATTTAAAAAAGCATATCCCAATATTCGCATTAAGGTAATAAGCGGAGGTTTTCAGGAATTAAACCTTCAGCTGGACTCGGATGAATTGGATGTAATATTGACATTGGGATGCGAATTGTCGCCACGAACGAAAGTAAGCTCCTGCGTGTTTTACTCATTGCCGACCTATCTGGTGATCCCAAAGGATTTTGAATTGGATGAAGGAACAAAGGAGCATTCCCTTGCGGAATTCGCTGAACTTCCTTTTGTATACGCAAAGCAGGATGATGCTCCTTATGTAATTGATTTGCTGCATAAAGCATGCCAAAGCGCCGGCTTTATGCCGAAAATTGAGTTTGTAGATAGCCTAAAGGAGCAAACCATGTCCCTTGAAATGGGAAATGGGGCAGCAGGATTTAACTCGCTTCATGCAATTTGCCACAGTCCAAATGTGCGAACCGTAACGGTGAAAGAATTTACCGCACAGGACTTCCTTCTGGCATGGAAAGAAGAACCGCCGCACAAGGCGATTAGAATTTTTACACAGTGGTTTGATTCTTGGCACAAAACATATTTATCTCATCAAGAATCCCTTTGATGCCGGAGTTTCGTGCGGCGGTCAGTTGAGTGGCGAAACCGCATTCTTCCAGAAACGGAATCGGATGTTCTGCAATTTCGCAGAGGGGGACATCGCGGTAAAGTTCCATGATGACATACAGGATTCCGCGAATCAACATGGTATCTGAGGTTGCCTCAATCGTGAGGCAACCATTTTTTTGTCCTAATTTCAGCCAAACCTTGGATTGACAGCCTTCATACAAATACTGTGGCTGCATCAGCTGCTCCTGATGTGGGGAAACGTAGGCTGACAATTCCACGAGAAACGAATAGCGGGTGTATTCGTCATCAAATTGAAACAGCTCCTCTTTTATGGAGTTCCATCGCTCCTGCAGCATATCAGTAATACCTCCTGTAACGCCTGTAAAAAGCGGTCTATTTCTTCTTTTGTATTCCGGTAAGAGGGAGACACGCGAACTGCATGTTCAATCCCAAGATGTGTCATCAGCGGCATTGCACAGTGCATACCGGAGCGCACAGCAAATCCTTTTTTGTCGAGCAGCATCGCTATATCATAGGGATGGGCGCCTTCAACGGTAAAGGAGGCGCAAACCTGCTTTTGGCTGTGCAATGCCGCATCTGAGAGCAGGTGAAGTCCCTTGATTTCAGAAAGGCCTTTTACCAAATGCTTCATCAAACCTTGCTCCTTTAAAAACAGGTCTTCTTCGCGCATGCTGCGGTGGCGCAATGCGGTGGCAAGTCCGGTTGCACCAACAAAATTAGGAGTTCCTGCTTCGAAACAATAAGGCGCATCTTCGAAGGTGCAATCAGAGATGCTGCATTTCTTTACCATTCCGCCTCCGAAGGATGACGGATTTAGCTTCTTGATTAGACAATCCTTTATATATAAGACGCCAATGCCTGTAGTCGCACCGATTTTGTGTCCGGAGAAGGCATAAAAATCGCAGTCGATTTCTTTTAGATCCGGATGCGAGTGTGCGATGGCCTGGGCTCCGTCTACAACAGAAATTGCGTCGGTTTCGCGCGCTTTTTGGCAAATGTGTTTCACATCAAAATAGGTGCCAAGCACATTCGAACAATGAGTGATGGCGACAATTCTGGTCTTATCCGAGAGCTTGGATTCTAAATCTTCTGCGGAGGTAGCGACGATCAGTGTCGCGCCTTTGCGCAATGCCAATTGCTGCCATGGCAGAAAATTGGAATGATGTTCATATACGGTGGTTAGAATCTCGTCGCCTTCGCCGACAAAGTCTGACAACATTCGGGCTGCCTGGTTTAAGCTTTCCGTAGCACCGGAAGTAAATACAATTTCATTTGGAGCTGCATTGAGATAGGCGGCCACATCAGCACGGTCTTTTTCGTAGGTGGCGGTACTTTCCTCGCTAAGCCGATAAATTCCACGATGCACATTCGCATTGCATTTGACAATACGCTGATTGATTTGATCCATGACCGCATTTTCCACCGGTGCAGTGGCCGCATTGTCCAGGTAGACAAAAACATGCTCTGATGCCTGTGTTTCACGATATAAAAGGGCAGCAAGTTCCCCTGTTGTCTCGATTTCAGACATATCATATTTTTGCAGATTGACATCCAGATCCTCCGCCAGAGCAAGATATAACAGCACTTTTTTGGTCATATAGGAACTGGTGGCGCCACAATGCTTGGAAACATCTAGCAGTGTGGCTTCATTGGGATTCAGTTTTCCTGCCTTTTCCACGCTCTTTTTTGCCAGTTCATTGATATTATCCGTATGAATTTCTTCCTCGTCATCCAGCAAAAATTTATCAAGCACATATTGGTGAATGTGTTTTTGAAATGCGAAAAGGCCCGGTTTTTCAGGGCCTTTTAACGCTTTGATTTCTGCTGATGCCTTTTGGTTGGAAAGCATAAGTCGCTTAATAATTCCACTTTTATCCAGCATCATATTTCCTCTTGTTATCCGATTAATACTTCAAGTCCGAGCGCTTCTCCAAGTGCAACCAGCTCATCAAAATATTCGCCGTAGACAAATGGGATGTGATTACCAACCTGGATTTGATTCTTAAAGAATCTCTTTGAATCTTCAACCTGAATCAGGGATCCTAAAGTACAGTTGTCCATATCATATCCAAAGCCACCTTTTAAGACACCTTTTGATACGAAAAGCTTGTTACAGGTCGCATCGAAACGGCACATTGTAACCGGCTGGCCGGCATCCTGATCAAAGTCCTGACGCATGGTTACACCGAATCCGCTGTATGCGAACGGTCGAATTGCAAACTGAGCCGGATCTGCATCAAATCCCTTCATCTTGCGGTTTGCAACAGAATGTCCGGTCATAATCATGTTTGGAGTACCATTTAACTTTTCCCATTTTTCCTGTCCGATGTGATCCTTGCTGAAATGCATCATCACACCGTCATTTGGAAGTGAACCATCCGGCATGGTAAGAACAGCGGTGTTGCCCATGTAAGAAGGCTTTCCTGCAATTGCCTGAAGCGCAGCCTTAGAAACAACAGCTGCCACATCATACTCGCAGGCACTTGGGATTCCGTTTTCATTATTCAAAGAATGTGAAATACAGAATGTGAAGCGTTCTTTATTGATACGGCAGGTAGAACAAGCATCCGGGCATGGAGCTGTAAATGCATTGCACTCGTTGGCCTTCATTAACTTCTGAATTAGATAATACATCTTAACGGATGGAATCATGTTCTCTTTTGTCATAGCCAGAGTTTCGGCATTGTTCATCAGCTCATCTACGATCTTTTCTACTTCTTTCATATCATCGGCGTTGATGTTTTCCTGATGACGACCCGGTGTGGTATAGTTTGTGGTTGGATCAATCTCTGCCAGCTGGTCAATTAATTCGTGTAAATTCACATAGCGGAATTTGGTTCCGAGCTTCTTGTGTACATCTTCGAGATCAATGAAGGAATCGTTTGCACAATGATATGACAGATTGCCGTTGAAACGGGTGACACACATTACGCGTAAATTTGCAAGTGCTTTGCGTGCGCGCAGTACGCGAAGCTGCTTTCTGGCAGACTCCCAATCTACGAATGCATAGCATTCAATTCCGCGGGCTTTCATAGCGGATGTATTGATGGTAATACCAAAATCGTTTCCGATAAACGCAACCGGCTTATTCACCATTTGTGCAAATTCTACAAACATCTCACCTGTACGGCCGGTTGTAGAAAGGAAATAAAAGTCGGTATCCTCCTGACCTTCACAAAGCTTTCTCATTTCAACTTCAGAGATTCTCCAGTTCTCAGTGTGATTGCGATAGCGATGTGGCTCAAGAATCTCCACGCCTTCCGGCATGTTGTGCTGGATTCCCATTAAGAAACCTTTATATGCTTCATCGTTAATCATCATATCAAATTCCGGCTCTAATTCCTTGCCTTTTCCAAAACGACATGGGCCTTCATATGGGAGCTCATGTACGATGTCGATGAAAATTGGACGCACCTTATAGGTGGTCTTTTGAATGGTTTCGATTTCAATTGGTGTGTTCATAAAAACCTCCTGCTTCTCTCTTGTATTCTCTATTTGCGAGCACAAAAGCTCACAAAAGAATTTTAACAAGTGGAAAGCATACACCAAAAATTCAAAATCTAAATAACATATTCACAAATTCTATCAGTCTTTCTGTTGTGCACCCACAGCCACATCCCTCTTCCCGCACAAGGTCTTGCTGCGAAAATTGCCCAAGCAAGTGTTTCGCTTCTATCACGAATTTTTCGCCAAGGGTATCCGGGCCGCTATTTCTAGCCGCCTCGCAGTCAAAAGTCCACATCCCCAATACTTTCATCAGCAACAGGTCTTCGTAGCCTATCGCTTGTGCAGGCTCCGCCACTTACTCAGTACGGATTTTGGCAACCACAGCCACATCCCTCTTCCCGCACAAAATCGGGGCTCGCTGCGCAAAAATTGCCCAAG
>SVFB01000060.1 GCA_015057085.1 Lachnospiraceae bacterium | reverse complement strand
TGTTAGTAACACAGGCTCTTGACGAAAGAGACCTATTAGTAAAGAAGATAGCAGATAAAATTGATAAAGCAAGCTTTGTGGATACCATAAAGCCAAATGAAGACAAAGTGTATTTCAAACGTATTGATAAGGATGAATATGCGAAAGAGGCTGAGTCTGCCTATCAGCAGATAGTTGATTTGATTGATAGATTCCAGAAGATTGATGCAGCGATTGTTGCATCTAATGCTGAAACAGAGATAACAACAACATATGGAAAATTTACTGTTGCTGGTGCAATTGCATTAAGAAGTAGACTTCGTAGACAGGGAAGTTATGGCAGAGATGCTGATTTCGAAGGCCTTCTTAAGAGTAAAATGCAGGATGAGTACAATGAACGTGTACGCACATGCGACCTGAAGAATGGACAGCTTCAGAATACAGCAGAGAGCATGCGCCTTAGCATTCTCGGAAAAGACAGTAAGACCAAGGATGACAAGCCACTTGGTGTGGTAGAAGCATACGTCAAGGAGAACACTACAGAGCTTGTAGATCCACTTGATATTAAAAAGAAAATCGAGAGCTTAGAGGAGAAGAGCAGCACACTTTTAAAGGAGTTGGATACTCAGATAAAAGTATCTAACGCTACAACTTTAATTGAAATAGCATAAAGTATTTGCCTGCATTGCGAAAATCCTAAATCTGGCTTCCCGTAACAGGGTTACGTTACAAGAAAATATTACCAATTCTGCAAAAATTGGGTAGCCAATATACGAAGTGGCGCAATAGGTAGCGCTCATGATTAGTAATCGTGAAGTTGTAGGTTCGAGTCCTATCTTTGTAACAAATTGGTTTAACAGCGGTGACTGATAATCATCTCCAGTTTAACGGTTTTGTGTTTTCTTTGAACATTTAATTGTGAATTGTAAACTTTTAAACGATTGAATTGTTTTAGGTGAAATAAAAACTTTGATATAGGTATAGAGATATGCCGAAATCCATGAAAGTGGTTAAAGTGTTAAGCCAGTTGACTGAGGAATATCCACATGGCTGCAATGTGGGCAAATATTTGATGGTGGAGTCATGGCGTATGCTATGGCTCCATTTGAAGTTAGGGAGCACCTTTATGTAACCAATCAATCCGGACTCCAATACAACATTTGCTTTCAATGGCCATAGCTCATTGTAGCGGACAAAGAAAACAACTAACATAAATATTGATAACTAACATTATATATGATAATATAAAATAAAAATGTTAGAAGGCGATTACATGAAGAAACTATTTGAGCAGGTGTATGGACGAAAACTGGATTGTTTTGAAGAGATTAAATATTCTTTGCCTCTGTATTTACAAGACGGTAAGACATTTTATCGGGTGTCTGTTTCCGGGAAGACGTTTGTTGTTGTGTTTTCCGAAACAAAAGAGCGGTTTAACATTAAAAACTTAAAAAAACAGTTGGCAACCTATCAAAACGCGATAAAAGCGGACGTTGTTTATGGCTTTGATAAGATTAGTTCTTTTCAGCGTAAGAGCATGATAGAGAATGAAATACCCTTTGTATCTTGTAATGGGCAGATGTATCTGCCGTTCATGGGGGTATTATTTGAGAAGTGCGCCAAAGGTGAGGATATCGTCAAGGAACATTTTGCACCGGGTTCGCAGGTTCTTTTCCTACTGTTTTTATATGAAAACGATAGCTATACAAAACTAGAGGCGGCAAAAAGGCTGCAGGTTTTACCGATGACCATATCCAGAGCATCAAAGCAATTGCTTGAAAAAGGCTTGATAGAGGAAAAGAAGCAGGGCACTGAAATTGTAATGACGGTTAGTGTTAAGAATCGAAGAGAGTTGTACAGTAAAGCAGAGAAATATCTTATTAATCCGGTTCAAAGTTTTTTGTATTTGCCTAACGGTAGGGTAGATCGCAGCACTCCTGCATCCGGAGAATTCAGTTTGTCTCGGAGATCTGACTTGGGCTATCCGAAGTATGTTGAGTATGCTTTATACAAAGATTTGCCATTTTTTAAAGGGTTAATCTCTGTGGATCCGGATTTGGATTATGAGACTGATATTGTCCGCATCCAAAAATGGAAATATGATCCGCTATTGTTTTCGTGTAATGGGCAAGTCGACCCAGTCTCTCTTATATGTACGTTTGCGGACACCAGGGACGAGAGAATTCATAAGTGTCTCGAACAGGTAAAGGAGGAAATCTGGAATTGGCAGATAATATAGAATTAAAGAACAATCTTATGTCTTTTCGTGAGACATTCCGAGAGTATACAGATTATTATACCGTAATAGGCGGAACGGCGTGTATGATTCTCATGGAAGAGGCGAACAGAGATTTTAGAGCTACAAAGGATATTGATATGATTCTGATCATGGAGGATGGCGGGAGGGAATTTTGTGAGATTTTTTGGGAATACATTTTGCGTGGGAAATATACATGTGGGTGGAAGGGTTCTGAACCACATTATTACAGATTCACAGAACCGCTCCCGGGATTTCCGTCACAGATAGAGTTGTTTTCCAGACGCGCAGATTTTGAACTGGATTCACGGATTATTCCTGTTCATATAGATGATGATGTATCCAGTCTGTCTGCAATCGCTTTGGATGAGGATTTCTATGCTTTTATGAAAGAAGGACGAAGAGTAGTCGATGATATCTCGATTTTAGGAACAGAGTACATTATTCCCTTCAAAATGTATGCATGGCTTAATAATACCGACTTGAAAAAGCGGGGAGAGAAAGTCAATTCGGATGATATCAAAAAGCATAAGAATGATGTGTTCCGTTTGTTGCCACTGATCAATCCCGATGTAAAGATCCAGACAGGTGGAAATGTTAGGGGGACAGTTTTTCTTTTATTGAGAAGATGGGGCCGGAAGTTGTTGCTGATGAATTTCTCACTAACGGGAGAACAAAAGAAGATGCACTGGATATATTCAGAAAAGTATACTTGTGAAAAACGCTACTAAAGAGTACTTATAAAATGGGATTATCGGAGAACCATCAATGATCGATCATAGAATTAAAGAGCAGCTTATGCCTAAAGTGCGCCAGGCTATAAAGTACCTGGTTGCGGCCGGAAGCTATACAGGAGTTTCAGAAACTGGCAGACGAACTGGATAAGAAGTGAGGAAATGCTCATATACGATTTTGAAAAAACAGGAATTAAACTTTGGCGAAATTGGGCGTAAGCGCTATTCGGACCAATTATCAGGTTCTTCGACCTGAAGTTTATGGAGTTGAGAAAATGGAAATTATTACGGATTATTCAGAGGTCGTGATAGAGACAAGTAATCTAATCATGAAAAAGGCTGTATTTGGTGACTGGGAGCAGCTGTACCGAAATATAACAAGCCGACCGGAGTCTGCCAAATATATGCTATGGAAGATTGATGATTCTGAGGAAGAATCAAAGGACAGGATGCTTCGAACTCTTGATTTTCAAAGTAAAGAAAAGTACGCGCTTACCGTATATCTGAAAACGGAAAGCGGATTAGAGGCCATTGGATGGGCATCCATGCGTGAGGTCAATCCTGATGTATATGCGGATATGGGAATCGCCATTGGACCAGACTTTGTCGGAAAAGGATATGGAAAACAGATTCTAAATGCATTGTGTGAAGAGGCAAGAAAACAGGGAGCAAAAGAATTTCACTGTAGTTATCGCGAAAAGAATCTGGCTTCAAAAAGATTGCAGGATGCATGTGGTTTTAAGTTTGACTATAAATCTGAGGAGAAAACAGATCCAAGAACGGACGAAAAATACGTGGTGGTGAACACAAAAAAATATTTAATGTGAGACTGAAAATATGGATTTTATAGAAGCGCTAAAAATAGGAGACATGGAGGCAATCCGCAAATGCCCCAAGGCTGATCTGCACAACCATTTTGTGCTTGGAGGAAGCCGGAAATATTTACTTGAGCATTCCGGTCGGGATATTCGGCCGATTACCAATCCTCTTAATTCTATGGATGAGATGCACGCATGGAACGGAGAGAACATAGGAAGTTTCTTTGATACGACTGAAGGTCGTAGAATGCTGATAAATGCTACCTTTACCCAGGCAAAAGAAGATGGTGTTACGATTCTTGAAATCGGTGAAGATGTTTGGGGGCTGGGTGCTTTTTTCAATAACGACATCGATGAACTGGTGGATGCGTTTGAATCCGCTCATCGGGAAATTGCACCGGAGATAGAACTCAGGCTTCAGATTGGAATGTCGCGCCACTGTGATATTGCGTATTTAGAGGATTGCCTGTCTCATTTCTGGGGATGCAAAGCCTTTTATTCGATAGATTTATATGGAGATGAGTTGGCGCAGCCCTTAGAAAACTTTATCCCCATCTATAGACGGGCTAAGGCTGAAGGTTTGAGACTGAAAGCTCACGTTGGAGAATGGGGGACGGCGGAGGATGTACGCCGGGCTGTAGAATGTTTGGAACTTGATGAGGTCCAGCACGGGATTGCGGCGGTAAATGATCCTTCTGTAGTCCGTTTTCTGGCAGATCATAAGATTCGGCTAAACATTACGCCATCGAGCAACTATCTTCTTGGAAGGGTTAAAGACTTGAAGACTCACCCCATTGCTGAGCTTTATCATAGCGGTGTGGATGTAACCATCAATTCAGATGATGTATTGATTTTTGATTCGGACATATCCAAGGAATACCTCCGTTTATATCAGAGCGGATGTCTGACTGCGGAGGAACTGGACAATATCAGAATCAATGGGTTAGATGCAAATTAAGGCATTTATACAAATGTCATACAAACGCTTATCTCCAGATGACAGGCAAAGCTCGAGGCGCAAGTCCTGTAGATTTGCACCTCATTTGGCACCTTTTGGCGGATAAAATATGCCAAGGTATAAAAGTGCAAGAAACACAGTATTTACGAGGTTTATAGACATGATTAGAGTATTGTTCGTCTGTTGGGGCAAGAGATTTCAGTAAGGCGGAAAACCTTGAAAATACGGCATTTTGAAGATTTATCAAACGGATTTACACCCCGTTTACACCTTTTAAGGTGAACTGCCCGATGAATGATGAGAGCACTCTGCGTGATGTGGAGTGCTTTTTCTTTGGTTTGATTGACAAAATCTTTGGATTTAAGTATAATTTCTTTGGATTCGGAGGGCAAAACTATGGATTACAGACAAATAAAAAAACAGGCAAACGAAATACTTAAGATCAAAACTGCAGAGTGTTCATATATAGAATACAAAGAATCAGAGCAGCAACTGGATAAAATATTGAAAACCATTTGCGCGTATGGAAATAACTATTACAACAATGATATTCAATATATTTTTATAGGTGTAGAAGAGGAAAACAATGAAGAACAGAAAGCTATCCCTGTGCTCCCGATTAAGGGGGTTGCTGAAGGAAGACTGGAAAAATGTAAAAATACCATTAATGCACTGCGTTCCTTTTTATATCCCAATGTTGCGTTTGAAGTAGTATCAAATGATCTTGATGGAATAAGTTATTTGCTTATTATTGTAAAGCGCCAGACGGGAGGCCCGTTTATGGTGGCTGAAAAAGCCGAAAAGGACAAAAAGATAAATCTTAAGCCGGGAAGATATGTGAGAATTGAAGCTGACACCCGTCTTGCGAGAGTAGACGAAGAATATGATCTGCTGCGAAAGTTTTCCAATTTTCATTATAGCTCGATTGTAAGCTCCGGGGCATCGATTGATGATTTAAGCGCTGATTTACTCAGAGAATATTTTTCAAAGACAAGCTCAAGACAGATTAGTGATGGAATGGAAAAGAAAGAGCTGGCCAAGGCTTTGGACTTGCTTGATAAAAATGATCCTGCGGATCGACGCGTGAAAAACTATGCTGTCCTCATGTTTTCTGATCATCCAGAGGATCGAATTCCATATGCATATACAGAATTGATTATTGATATGTTTGGGACTAAAAGAAAGATGGAATCCAAAGTATTTAAAGGTGCAGTTTGGAAACAGTATTATGCTGCGTTGGAGTACATCAATAACAATTTCTTAAATGAATTGGTTATACGTGATGATGGCAACTCAGATAATCGTAAAATCGAGAACTTCACGTTTATTGCACTGGAAGAATTGCTTGCAAATGCCATTGTTCATAACAACTATGAAAATGGTAAGCCAATCCAAATATATGTGTCTGAAAAACAGATAAACATTGTGAATTATAACAAGCCGTTACCGCCTATACGCATAAGTGATCTGAATGAGAGAACGTTTTTTAACGAGCGAGACACGGAGAATCCTGAAATCAGGGATATGTTTAAAGCATTAGGCATTATAGAATCTTTCGGAACAGGTATCGGGGAAGCCAAAAGATCAATGCGGGAAAATGGATCTCCGGATCTTTTCTATAAGACTTTTGATGTAAATGACAACGTTACTTCTGTGGTTATACCCGTAAATGAAGAATACTATGAAATAAAAAATGGCTCCAAACCAAAGAAAAAAGTTTGGATTGAGACTGAAACCAAAGATTTCAAGCAGAAAATCTTGGATTCGAGGTATACAAATAAAATAAAACAAAACGTATTGAAGTTATATGAGGAAATCGGGACAGAGGTTTTTGGGAATTCTCGAGTAGTCGAAATTCTGGGTTGTTCGGAAGTGACAGCAACGTCCTATTTGAAAAGGATGGAGGATGAACTGAAGATCATTGTTCCAGTAGAAGGAATGGGAAAAGGGAAATATAAGTTTTCTGTATAAGTAATAGAAAAGGTTATATGGTGAAATTCTGCTGTTTAGTAGATGTTTGAACGAAAATGGAGGAAAGGAATGCTCTGTGATGTTGTGAAGCCTGATGAGTGAAGGGTGTGGTGTTTATGGTAAAGAAATCAATGAATAGTTTGTTCCTGAATTATCTTCTACAAAGCCATGACAACATCGAAGCAAATGTTGAAAAATGGACCAAGGATGCGCATCGGCCGTGTGAAACAGTCGGATGCAAAGGCGTGGTTCGTCAAATTACAGAAAGATGGTCGAGGGTATAGTACCATTCATACGGTGCGTGGTGTTGTAAGACCGGCTTTTCAAATGGCAACAGATGATGATTTGATTCGTAAGAATCCGTTTGATTTCCAATTAGCGACAGTGGTAGTAAATGACAGCGTAACAAGATATGCCAAGAAACGGAGAAAATCATTCTGCTGGCAATGTGTTGCAAACCCAGCAGAATCAAGGAAAATAGAGGAATTACAATACTATGATAAAAATACTTTTCATCTGCCACGTCAGCGTACCAGCTTTAGTGGTAAAATACCATAGTTAAGGCATTTCTTGAGCACTTTATCATCCGATTTGCACCTCATTTGCACCCTTTACAGTAACAATTAAATCCGGCTCCGATATGGCATTTCT